>NZRL01000014.1 GCA_002696205.1 Rhodospirillaceae bacterium
CCGCCTACAAGGCGTTCAAGGGCACCGGCTCGGGCATCGGCGGCTTCATCGATCTGGCGGAGGACGCGGGCGCCGAAATCGTCATCCCCATCGCCGCCAACGCCTGGCCGTCGGGGCCGGTCGCCGACGCGGCCTTCGACTACATGGCGGAACGCATCGTGGGCGCGGTAAAGGCGGGATGCGACGCGCTGTTCCTGGACCTGCACGGGGCCATGGTGACCGACAGCCGCGAAGACGGCGAAGGCAGCCTGATCAGCCAGATTCGCGCCATAGCACCCGACCTGCCGATCGCGGTGGCCCTGGACATGCACACCAACATGTACCCCGAAATCGCCGAACAGGTGACCAGCCTGGCGGGATACCAGACCTATCCACATATCGACTTGTACGAGACGGCGCAGCGCGCCGGGCGGCCCGTCTACGCCATGATGCGGGGCGAGGCACAGCCTGTCGTCGCCTGGGGCAACCGGCCCATGCTGCCGCATATCATGCGCCAGGGCTCCGGCGATTTTCCCAACAAGGAATTGCAGGAAATGACACGGCGCATGGAGGCCGAGGGCGCGCTTTCCGCCTCGCTGTTCACCGGCTTTCCGCATGCCGATATCTCGCTTGCAGGCCTGTCGGCCGTGGTCGTGACCGACGGCGACCGGGCGCTTGCCGAAAAGATGCGGGACGAGCTTTTGGATTTCGCCTGGGGCGAACGTGAAGCCTTCGTCTACAAGATCGAGCCCCTGGAGGAATCCATCGCCCGCGCCAAGCAGATCACCGACGGCCCGGTGGTCCTGCTGGATCATTACGACAACGCGTCGTCGGGCGGCACGCAGGACACGACGACGGTCCTCAAGGCGATCCTGGATGCCGGATTGGAGGACGTCGCCGCCTTCGCGATCTGCGATCCCGACGCCGTCAAACAAATGGCCGCCGCCGGGATCGGCGCGGAGATCACATTGTCGCTCGGCGGCAAGGTCGACATGCCCGCCGTCAATCAGACGGGGGAGCCGATCACCGTGACCGGGCGCGTCAAGGCGCTGACCGACGGCATCTATCAGAACAAGGGCCCGGCGAGCCGCGGCGTGACCATGGACATGGGGCTGTCCGGCGTGCTCGACACCGGCAAGGTTCAGATCTGCGTCATTTCCCGCCAGCAGGAACCCAACGACACGGCCTGCTTCACCTCGCTGGGCATCGACCCGGAGGAAAAAACCTTCCTGATGTTGAAAAGCCGCATCCATTACCGCGCCGGGTTCGGCAACCTGGCGAAACAGATCATCGAATGCGCCGGGACGGGGGTCTGCGGGTCGGACTATTCGCAGATGGATTTCAAGAACGTCCGGCGGCCGATTTATCCGCTGGACAACATTAACGACCCCAACCCGTGAATCCTTGAAGCGCAAAGGGGCGAAATCTGCTTTAATAAGGACGAGTGCTCTTTAGCTCAGCCGGACCTCCCCTTCAGAAGGATGGCGAATGCTGCTGCTGCCTACTCTTGAAATGGACTTGGCGCCCTACCAGCCGTTGATCTCCCAGGAGATCGAGGCGCTGGAAGGTGACAGCACCGCTGCGCTCTACCGCTATTGGCTGGCGAAGAAGCCTGGCGACGCGCCGCCCGACTGGGCCGATTTCCACTTTTTAGACCTCTATCGGATCGCACCGGTGATGTTCGTGATGGACGTCGACGATCCGAACGACGTGAACAAACTGCGCTACCGTCACATGGGGACGCGGATCGTCGAGTACCGGAGCCTGCGCCTGAACCCCGACCTGACGGGAAAGACATTCGGCGAGGGGGATCGGTCCTACGACAGCCGGGCGATGGCCGAAGCCTACTGGACGGCCTGCATCAAGGCCGTGCCCGTCGTCATGCGCGGCGATTACCGGACCGAGAACGCCTTCGGGCGCCACGAACGGCTGCTCCTGCCCTGGATGATCGACGGCAAGGTCGCGCGCCTGACCGGCTGCCTCGACCGATTCCCGCCCGATCCGAAGTAAAGCCTTCGGACCTTCGCCTCTGGGCTACCCTCGCAACCTAAACGAAACAGGCTCGGCCATCCCCCCACGACAGGCAGCGGCGATCCGCCCCGGGCCGTGGGTCGTCGTCGGCCCCCGCAACCCCTGTCTGAATGCCGCCGGGCGGCGGCATGGAAGCGGCATTCACCATGGGAGGTTGCGCCTGGCAGGGAGATACGATACGGCCATGGGACCAACCGAGGAAACATCACAATGAACGAAACGAAATGCGATATCGCCGTCATCCGGGGTGACGGTATCGGCGTCGACGTGACGGACGCCGCACTGGCCGTGATCGAGGCGGCGCGGGGACGGACCGGCGGCTTCCGCCTGGACTGCGACGATCTGGATGCGGGCGCCGGGTATTTCAAGGAAACGGGCAAGGATATCGCGCCGGGCGCGGAAGATGCCTGCGACACCGCCGACGCCATCCTGTTGGGGGCCATCGGCCTGCCGGACGTGCGCCATGCGGACGGCACGGAGATTTCTCCGCACCTCAGGCTGCGCGACCGCTTCGGCCTTTATGCCGGGGTGCGGCCCGTGAAAGCCTATGCCAACGCGCCGCAGCGCCTGGCCGATCCGCGCGCGGCGGGGATCGACCTGATCATTCTGCGCGAAAGCACCGAAGGCCTTTTCTATACCGCCGCCGCCACGGGCCGCGAGATCGTCCAGACGGACCAGGAGGTTCAGGACATCCTGCGGATCACCCGCCGGACCTCGGAGAAGCTGTTCGATTTCGCATTCAAACTCGCCGAGAAGCGCAAGGCACGCGGCAAGAAAGGCATGGTCACCTGCGTCGACAAGGCCAACGTGTTCCGCTCCATGGCCTTCTTTCGCAAGGTCTTCGACGAACGCAAGACCGCCTTCCCCGACGTGCCGGTTTCCTACAACTACGTCGACGCCCAGGCCTTGGACCTGATCCGCCGGCCCTGGGATTTCGACGTGCTGGTCATGGAAAACATGTTCGGCGACATCCTGTCGGACCTGGCGGGCGGCCTGGTCGGCGGCATGGGAATGGCATCCTGCGCCGAGGTCGGCGATGCCCACGCCCTGTTCCAACCGGCCCATGGTTCGGCCCCCGACATCATGGGCCAGGATAAGGCCAACCCGCTGGCGGCGATCCTGTCCGGTGCGCTGATGCTGGATTATCTGTCCGACCGCACGGGCGGCCATACGGGCCTGGCCGATGCGGCCCAGGTGATCGAGAACGCGGTCGAGAAAGGCTTCGCCGAAAACCGGCTCAGGCCCATGGAATTCGGCGGCGACATGGGGACCAAGGCGGTGACCAGGGAATTGATCGATTTGATCGGCGGCGCCTGAGCGCCGGTTTCTCCCGCTTGGAGCCGCTCATCCCGGCCCTCTCCGCCGCATCGGGCCAGGCCGTTCCCGCTGGACCCTGACCCCCCTTAAGCCCGAGGGCGAAGAGAACCGGGATGAGCGGCCCCGAACCGAATTCGGGGCCGTGATACGACGGCCCGTCAGGCCGCCAAGGCGCCGACGCTTTCCTCGGCCAGGCGATGGGGGTCGGGGATTTCGACCCGGCGGCCCGAGAAATGCGCCAATCCTTCGTCTTCGATGCCGCGGATCACCCGCGACATGGTTTCCGACCGCACCCCGATCAACGAGGCGATATCCTGGCGCGACACGGGCAGTTCCAACAGACCCGCGTCCTCGCCGCCGCCCAGCGCCATCAGCAGGCGCAGGAACCGCACCCGGCAAGACGCCGAAACCGTTTCCATGACCTTGACCTCGGCCGCCGCCATATCGTCGGCCAGGTGGCGGAAGAACGCCATCAACAGGCCCGGTTCCTCGGCCAATGCCTTGCGAACCGTCGCCGCCGGAATGTGGCAGACCCGCGCGTCTTTCAACGCTTCGGCGCTCACTCCATGGGGGGCGCCGGTCAGCGCCGACCGATAGCCGAAGGTCTGGCCCGGGCGAACCAGGCGCAGCAGCATGGAATCGCCTTCCGCATCGACCTTGCGGATACCGATCAGGCCCGAGGATACGCAGTAAATCCCCGACGGCTCGTCGCCTTCGTGATAAACGGGCTCGCCCGGCAGGAAATGGCGCGACCGGCGCGCGCAATCCAAACCCTTGGCGTTGCAGCCGCCCAGGACGGACCACTCACTGTCCTCGAAATGGGCGCAATTTTCGCATGAATCCAACATCTCAATTCCCCAAGTTTCGGCGCCGTTTTGGGCGCCGGGCAGGGGAAGTGTCCTGCATCCGTCGGTCCTTGAAATTGATCTGCATCAATACAGGCCATTTTGCGACCGGATAGGCTCGGGAGAAGACGAAGAATCAAGGCGCCGGCCGTCGGAGGCCCCGAGGCAACGGCGCCGTCAAAGGGCGGATGGGGCCCATTGATCCCTTGGGAGACATTGGTGAATGCCCGAACAAGACGCGACGACCAACCTGGACGAAACGGTCCGCCGCTTCATCATGCGCTATGGCGACGACGCCCTGGGCGAGGCCCAACGCCGCATGCGTGAGCTTGTGGATGCGGGCGACACGGACGGCGCCGAAACCTGGCGCCGGGTCGCCGCCGCCATCGCCGCCGTCCATACCGGGGCCGGACGGCGCGGCAAGAAGCTGCACTGAGCCACCGCCGCCGCGCCGCCGAAACTGCCGGGTATTATTTCGCCGCCGTCACCATGATTTCGACCTGGGTGCCCATTTCCAATTGCGCACCGACGCAGGCCCGGGCCGGACGGTTGAGGTCGCCCAGCCATTCCTTCCACACCTCGTTCATCGCCGGTTTGCGGCGCAGATCGTCCAGATAGATGACCGCCGACAGGATCTTCGACTTGTCCGTGCCGAAATGCGCCAGGCAGGTATCGATCTTGGCCAGGGTATCGCGGGTCTGCCCGGCGACGTCCTTGGAATTGTCGCCGCCCGTCAGGCCGCACAGGTAAACGGTCGTTTCCGTCGCCGTGCCCTGGCTCAGGATTTCGCCGGAATTCAAATGTTCGATGGTCATTTGGGATATCTCCTCCATGGATGGGTTTTATGTGGCGCCATTGTCGGCCCGCCCCGGCCCGCCAGGCAATTGAAATAACGGTGATATCGCGGGAAAGGCCCGATCACCCACCTTCCCCTACGTCAACGCCCGGGCCTTGTGCCGGGCCCCCGTGACCGGGATAATCGGGCCCGTTTTTGGGAGGATCCGGGATGTTCACCACCGGCATGACCTTTGCCTTGGGCGATGAGATCGAAGCCCTGCGCGAGACGGTGTTCCGTTTCGCCCAGGACAAGATCGCGCCGCGCGCGGCCGAAATCGACGAAACAAACGTCTTTCCCCGCGACCTCTGGCCGGAGATGGGCAAGCTCGGCCTGCTCGGCATCACGGCGGACGAAGACCAGGGCGGGGCCGCCATGGGCTACCTCGCCCATTGCGTGGCGATGGAGGAAATCTCCCGCGCCTCGGCCTCGGTCGCCCTGTCCTACGGCGCGCATTCGAACCTCTGCGTCAATCAGCTCAACCGCAACGGCAATCCCGAGCAGAAGGCGAAATACCTGCCCAAGCTGATTTCGGGCGACCACCTGGGCGCCCTGGCGATGAGCGAGCCGGGGGCCGGGTCGGACGTGGTCGGCATGAAGCTGAAGGCCGAGCGGCGGAACGACCGCTATGTGCTCAACGGCAACAAGATGTGGATCACCAACGGCCCCTCGGCCGACGTCCTGGTCGTCTACGCCAAGACCCAGCCCGACGCCGGATCGAAAGGCATCACGGCCTTTCTGGTCGAAAAGGGCATGGCCGGGTTCTCGACCGCGCAGAAGCTGGACAAGTTGGGCATGCGCGGATCGGACACCTGCGAACTGGTGTTCCAGGATTGCGAAATCCCGGCGGAGAACGTGTTGGGCGAGGTCGACGGCGGCGTGAAGGTCTTGATGTCCGGCCTGGATTACGAACGCCTCGTCCTGGCCGCCGGGCCGGTCGGCATCATGCAGGCCTGCCTGGACGTCGTGATGCCTTACGTCCACGAACGCGAACAATTCGGCCAGGCCATCGGCGAGTTTCAATTGATGCAGGGCAAGCTCGCCGACATGTACACGGACATGAACGCCTGCCGCGCCTATGTCTATGCCGTGGCCCAGGCCGCCGACCAGGGCCGCACGACCCGCAAGGACGCCGCCGGGTGCATTTTGTACGCCGCCGAAAAGGCGACCCAGGTCGCCCTGCAGGCCGTGCAGACCCTGGGCGGCATGGGCTATATCAACGAAAGCCCGACCGGGCGGCTGCTGCGCGACGCCAAGCTCTATGAAATCGGCGCCGGGACCTCGGAAATCCGCCGCATGCTGATCGGCCGCGAACTGTTTCAGGAGAGCGCCTGAGCGCGCCGCCAAGGGAGATTCCCATGCCCCAATTCGAGTCCAAACTGGACACCAAATCCGCCGCGTTCAAGAAGAACAAGGAACGCATGGACGGCCTGGTGAAAGCCCTGCAGACCAACCGCGCCGCCGTCGAAAAAGGCGGCAGCGACAAATCGCGCGAACGCCATTTGTCGCGCGGCAAGCTGCTGCCCCGCGACCGGGTCAAGGGCCTGCTCGATCCCGGCAGCCCGTTCCTCGAGGTCGGCCAGTTGGCCGCCTGGGACATGTACGGCGGTGAGGTGCCGGGGGCCGGGATGATCGCCGGCATCGGCAAGGTTTCGGGCACGGACTGCATGGTCGTCTGCAACGACGCCACGGTGAAGGGCGGGACGTACTACCCCGTGACCGTGAAGAAGCACCTGCGGGCCCAGGAAATCGCCATGGAGAACGGCCTGCCCTGCGTCTATCTGGTCGACAGCGGCGGGGCGAACCTGCCGAACCAGGATCAGGTCTTTCCCGACCGCGACCATTTCGGGCGCATCTTCTTCAACCAGGCCAACATGTCGGCGGCCAACATTCCGCAGATCGCCGTGGTCATGGGGTCCTGCACGGCGGGCGGCGCCTACGTCCCCGCGATGTGCGACGAAAGCGTCATCGTCAAGGAGCAAGGCACGATCTTCCTCGGCGGCCCGCCCCTGGTGAAGGCCGCGACCGGCGAGGAAGTGACGGCGGAAGACCTGGGCGGCGCCGACGTTCATTGCCGCAAGTCCGGCGTTGCCGACCATTACGCCAACGACGACGTCCATGCGCTGGACATCGCGCGGGCCGCAATCTCGCACCTCAACCGGGTCGAGACCGTGGGCGACCGGCTGGACCTGCGCACGCCGCAGGACCCGAAATACGATCCCGCCGAAATCAACGGCCTGATCCCGGCCGATCCGCGCATGCCCTATGACGTGCGCGAGGTCATCGCGCGGATCGTCGACGGCTCCAAGTTCGATGAATTCAAACGGCTGTATGGCGAGACCATCGTCACCGGGTTCGCCCATATCGACGGCGTGCCCGTGGGCATCGTCGCCAACAACGGGATTCTGTTCTCGGCCTCGGCCCTGAAGGCGACCCATTTCATCGAGCTTTGCGATCAGCGGGGCATTCCCCTGATCTTCCTGCAGAACATCGCGGGCTTCATCGTCGGCCGCCGGTTCGAAGCCGAAGGCATCACCAAGGACGGCGCCAAGATGGTGACCGCCGTGGCGACGGCGCGGGTGCCGAAGATCACCCTGTTCATCGGGGCATCCTACGGCGGCGGCAACTACGGCATGTGCGGGCGGGCCTATTCGCCGCGCTTCCTCTGGACCTGGCCCAATTCGCGCATCGCCGTGATGGGCGGCGAACAGGCGGCGGGCGTGCTGGCGACCGTCAAGCGCGACGGCATCGAACGGGCCGGCGGCGACTGGACCAAGGAAGACGAGACCGCCTTCAAACAGCCGATCATTGACCAATTCAACGAACAGGCCGATCCGATGTACGCCACGGCGCGCCTCTGGGACGACGGCATCATCACGCCCGCGGAAACGCGCGACGTGCTGGCGCGCTCGCTCCGCGTCGCGATCAACCGGCCGACCCCGCCAGGGCGGCTCGGCGTGTTTCGCATGTAATCGGGCGGGCCCTCTGGGCGCCGGCTTTCCGGGCCCTAGCTGGTCTGCTTGGAATGCGAACAACCCTGGTAGTCGTTGACTTCGCCCATGGGCTGAGAGCTCTCCGCCTCGCCCGCCGACGACGACGGCTTCGCATTGTCGGCCCAGGATGCGGTCGAAAATCCAAGCACCAAGGCAAGGGCGATAAGAATACGCATGACCACCTCACTCCTTCAGGTTTATCTAATGGAAAGCCTACGCCCGAACCGCGCGACCGGCAAGGGCGATGTGGGATTCCACGCCCGCCGCGAACGGCGGCGACAGGGGGGGGGCGGGCAGACGTTCTTCAAGCGCAGTGGGGATTGCTGTTTTTGACCCAAAGCGGGCCCAAAAGGGAAAGGGGATAAAGCTCAAAATGCAGAGCAATAGCGTTGGTGAACATCACAACCTTTTACTTTTCTCACTTTCGATCATTTAGCGTTATTTGCCGCCCAAATGTCCGAGTTAGACCTTTCTTACATACGAGAGGAAGCAAGGACCGATAGAGCCACACATTTTACCTTTGCCACGAATCTAGTCTCGTGAACCTCCGATGGCTCCATGATCAATACGTCCAACGGTAATTCTTGCGCTGCCACTTTCAGTTGCTGTTTCAGACGCGACAGCCTTTCCCCACGCGGTCCAACGATCAAAATGTCAATATCGCAGCCTACACCGTGAAGAGACGAACCAAACATGTATGATTGAAATTCACTGAGGGCGTCGCATGAGGCTAGAAGATATGCCGCGATTTCAGGCGCTTGCTTTAGCCGCCTTTTATATACGTCTTCAGCCCTTCCCATTTCATAACCTCGCACCCGAGTTCACGTCCCGCATCCAGTGCTGCCTGCGGCGGATTGCCGTTCGGATTGATGTTCCAGATGACATCGACGGGACCGAACATATCCCAAAAACTACGAACAACGTCGGCCGTAGGCTCGTAATCCGCAACCATGCCCAATCTGATTGACCGGCCGTCTTTCAGTTCAAGACGATAAACTCGATCAAACTCCCGCTCGATCCCTGTAACAAGGCCATATTGCCAAAGCAATCTATCTGAGAATGCGAACGTCTTATGCGAAGCGGAATTGGCATTTCCCTCAGTTGCGGCGGCCGTAAGAGTTCCGAAACTCCCCCAGCCTATTCCGTGGTCTCTTAGGTATGTGATTGCGTCTCCGTGCCAAATACAGGACACCCTATAGCCGCAAAGGAAGTCCATATCCGGCTCTTTTTTGTGGTATTGTGATGCGACGTTTCTATCGATCGTCTCCGCTGCCGAAATGACCGAGATTACGTCTGGTTGATCCGGCGCACAAATCTTGACCGTCTCGTCATGCAGATGTTCGGCTGTTAATTTACTTCCGGGTGTATGAATGTTCTCAAGGGCATAGTTTATCTGCCAAGTCATGTGAAAATGCCCTCCAGTTCCCAAGGGAAACGGATGCCATTTCCAGCGACACCGCAAATGTGCCGCTCGGAGAGGCCGCGCACGTGCTCCCTGTACTCCGCAAATGCACTTTGCTCAGCGTCTGTAGCAAGATGCAGGTTAGCCTCGATTATGGACTGAATAAGATAGTGATTGGGCAAAATAACGCCTCTGACCCTTTGTAACCAGATTTGAACGGCCTGAGATTCTGGATCGTACTCAAAAGCTGTGCCGTCGACTGGCGCGAATTTTTCCCAGATGGCCTTGTTCTCAGCCATTCGCGAAGCCACGGCCTTCCTGGCATCATCGCGGCTGTCATAGGCCTTGATTCCCTGACGATGGGCTAAGTTTGTCAGATGAGTCTGCTTCCAACTAAGCAGCAAATTACGGGAATAGGCGCCAGGGTCTTTGTCAATGATGGTATGGCAGGTTGGACACAATAAGATCAGATTATCAAAGGTATTCGGATCGAAGTCCTCTTCCGGTCTCTCTTCATGGCGGGGCCCTCTCAGCCCGCGCGGAATTACGTGTGCCATCTCGGCAATATGTTTGTCGCCGCCCATTTCTTGGGGAAAAAGGGCCTCTAGGCACTCAGGCCTCTGACAATGGCCCGCGGAGGCTGAAAATAAGCGGAGTTTGGTTTCCGCTGATATGTTCTTATGTTCCGCCATCGTTCGGTATTGCATTAAATGTTATAGCACTCAACCTTTTACGCGCCGGGTTTATCTTCTGGCGCTTTGTGCGCTTTTTCGACTGGAATAGTCTCGAATAACGCAACTGGTATATGTCGTAGCCTACTTTCAATGCTCCTCCTACCATGCCGAATAATCTGAACTGGCAGAGGGACCGGAAGCTTGTCGGCTAATGGCTAAAAGCCGCCGACCTGCACGTTCATTGTCCTCGACCGCTTTCGGGTGAACTTGGCCCCGCCGAAGGGCTATGATCGCGTCGATGACCGAGACCGTCACCATCTTCGAAGTCGGGCCGCGCGACGGCCTGCAGAATGAAAAGCGCCTGATCCCGGCGGCGGACAAGGTGCGGCTGATCGACCTGTTGTCGGAGAGCGGCCTGACGCGGATCGAGGCGACCAGTTTCGTTTCGCCCAAATGGGTGCCGCAGATGGCCGACGCGGCCGAGGTCATGGCCGCCATCGCCCGCAAGCCGGGCGTCGTCTATTCAGCCCTGACCCCCAACCTTCGGGGATACGAGGCCGCCCGCGCCGCCGGAATGGACGAGGTCGCGGTCTTCGCCGCCGCCTCCGAGGACTTCAGCCGGAAGAACATCAACTGCACCATCGCCGAAAGCCTGGAGCGGTTTCGCCCGCTGCTGGATGCGGCCAAGGCCGACGGGATGCCGGTGCGGGGATACGTGTCCTGCGTCACTGGCTGCCCCTATTCGGGTGCCGTCGAACCGGACGCCGTGGCGCGGGTGACGGCGGCGCTGCTGGACATGGGCTGTTACGAGGTCTCGCTCGGCGACACCATCGGCAAGGCGACGCCGGAGACCACGGCGCAGATGCTGGCCGCCGTTCTGAAGATCGCCGACGCCGGGCGTCTGGCCGGGCATTTTCACGACACGGGCGGGCGGGCGTTGGACAATATCGGCGTCAGCCTGGAAGCGGGGCTTCGGACCTTCGACAGCGCCGTCGGCGGGCTGGGCGGCTGTCCCTATGCGCCGGGGGCCAAGGGCAACGTGGCGACCGGCCGGGTCGTCGAATACCTGGCATCAGCGGGCTATGCGACCGGCGTCGACGCCGCCGCCCTGGGCCGGGCGGAATCGTTCGTCGGCGGGCTTGCCTTGGGTGAAGACGCGCGGGCCTGAGGCATCGCGCGGGACATGCGAAACTGGACCGGCGCGCCATTCCGCTTTATGCGCTAGTATCAATACAAAGACCGACACCGAACCGCGCAAAAGAACGCGGCCGACAACAAGCCGACCTTGCTTCTTGAGGGATTTCGCCGGTGACCAACCGCCAGTTGATTGCGCTATATGCCGCGACGGTGTTTACCGTGTTCGCGCTCGCCTGGGCGTTGGAATTCGCGTTGGAAACCCCGGTCCAGGCGTTCCTGTTTCCCGACAATGCGTCCCATTCCCACGATGACCTTTGGACGCATGTCATCATGTCGACCGCCTTCGCCGTCTTCGCCTTGAGCGTGCCCGCCGTCGTGATCGGCATTATTCTCAGGAAGCAGCGCGTGACCGAGGCCGCCTATCGGCGGTCGGAGGGCATTCTGCGGGCCTTCATCGACCATGCGCCGGCGCTGGTCGCCCTGAAGCACGCCGACGGCCGCTATTTGTTGATGAACAAGGAATACACGAACCAGCTCGGCTTCGATGCCAGCGACACGGAGGGCAAGAGTGCGAGCAGCGTCTTTCCCTCGGACCTGGCCGACGAATTCGCCGCCCAGGAACGCAAGGCCATCGAGACCGGCAGCGACGTGACCGAAGAACACGTCATCCCCCACAAGGACGGCGATCACGTGCACCTCTGCACCAAATTCCCGGTTTTCGGTCCGGACGGCGCGGTCATCGGCATCGGGACGTTCTCCACGGACATCACCGATCAGAAAGATACGGAAACGCGGGTCAACGCGGCGCTGATGGACGCTGAACAGGCCAACCGGGCGAAGTCCCTGTTCCTCGCCAACATGAGCCACGAATTGCGCACGCCGCTGAATTCCATCATCGGCTTTTCCCAGGTTCTGACGATCCCGCAACCGATGGGCCCATCGCCGGAAAAACAGATCGAATACGCCCGCGATATCCAGGGATCGGCGGAACACCTGCTGAAACTGATCAACGACCTGCTCGACCTCAGCAAGATCGAGGCCGGACAGATCGCCCTGAACGAAAGCCGCATCGACCTGGGCGATCTGTTGGAACAATCCTGCCGCCTGATCCGGCCGCAGGCGGAAACGAAAGGCGTCGCCGTCACGTTTACGAAAGACGGCGTCCTGCCGCCGCTTCTGGCGGATTCCCGCCATCTGACGCAGGTCTTCCTGAACCTTTTGTCGAACGCGGTGAAGTTCAACCGGCCCGGCGGGAATGTCACGGTCACGGCGGGGCGGAACGACGCCGGCGCCGTCGTGGTCGCCATCGCCGATACCGGCATCGGCATCGCGCCGGAGGATATGGACCTGGTGCTGGAGCCCTTCGGTCAGGCCGGCACGGCCCCCCTGCGCGCCCACTCGGGCGGCACCGGGTTGGGGCTCTCCGTGTCCAAGGAATTGATCGAACTGCACGACGGGACCCTGACCCTGGACAGCACGCCGGGCGTGGGCACGACGGTGACCGTGACCTTCCCGCCGGCCCGTTGCGCCGCCACCGGCGCCACGCCCCCCGGATCCGCCACCCCGGCTTGACCTCGCGGTCTCAGGCCTTAGTCTGACCGGCAATCACATCCAATCATCCAGGCCCGATGATCCATCGGGGGGGAGGAACCATGACGCAGATCAACATTCAATTCACGCTGTTCTCGGCGTTCTATTCGCCGCTGATTTCCACCATGTCCGGCGGATTCCTCGAGGCCGAGGGGCTGGAGCCCAATTGGTCCGTCTCGCCCCCGGGCAAGTCGGCGATCGAGGCCCTGCTCGACGGCTCGGCCCATGTCGTGCAATCGGCGCTCAGCCAGGGCTTCACCGTGCTCGGCAAGGGCGAGACGCCCAAGGTCAAGCATTTCGCCCAGATCAACGAAATGGACGGCTTCTTCATCACCGGGCGCGAACCGGACCCGAACTTCACCTGGGACAAGCTGGAAGGATCGGACCTGGTCTGCTTCGCCGGCGGCCAGCCGCGCGCCATGTTCGTCTATGCCTGCCACAAGGCCGGGATCGATTTCGACAAGATCAACGCGATCTGCCCGGGCGGCGCCGCCGATATCGACAAGGCCTTCCGCGACGGCCAGGGCCAATACGTGCAGCAGCAGGGCCCGTTCCCGCAGCAGCTGGAAAAGGACGGCGTCGGCCATGTCGTCGCCCAGGTCGGCCCGATGATCGGCCCGAACGGTTTTTCGTCCCTTTGCGCGACGCCGGAATGGCTGGAAACCGACATGGCGAAGGCCTTCATGCGGGCCTACAAGAAAACCCGCATCTACATGAACGAGACGCCCGCCGCCGAAATCGCCAAGGCGGAAAAGCCGTATTTCCCGAACATCGACGAAGACGTCCTGGCCGATACCATCGCGACCTATCAGAAGCTCGGCACCTGGACGCCGCATGTCGAAATCACCAAGGAAGCCTATGAGGTGACCATGGACGTGTTCGAACATTTCGGCACGCTGAAGGAACGCTATCCCTACGAAGCCGTCTGCTGCCTGCCGCCGTCGACCGAATAATGGCGACGGATTGACAGCGGAGCTTCGGCGGCCACGCGCGATTGCCCGCGCCGCCGAAATAGGACACAACTTCGGATCAGGGGCCGGGGCGCCGCCGCGGCCCCTTTTCCGTGCCGAATGCCAAGCCGAACGGTGAAGACCTATCCATGCTTCTGAACATCGCCATCCTGATCACCCTGCTTTGCGTGCTGATGATCCTGTGGTCGCGGCGGGTGCACGGGCATCGGACCTGGCGGGCGATGACGACGCCGCTGGCCTCGATCATCGGCTCGGGCTTTCTCGTCCTCGGCCCGATCCTGGAAAACGCTTACGGCGAATACGCGCCTTTGGCCATGGCCGGGTTGTGCGCGCTGGCCTATCTGTTCGGTTCGGCGATCCGCTACAACATGGCGGCGATCGAGCGCACGGGCGGCGACCGGGGGACGACCGTGCGCGGCCTGGAAACGGCGGCGTCCTGGGCGCTCGGCTTCGCCTATATCATTTCGGTTGCCTATTACCTGAACCTGTTCGGCGCCTTCGGCGTCAGCATGGCGCCCGTTCATGTGCCCAACGACGCCAAGCTGCTGACCACGGCGATCTTCGGGATCATCCTGTTTGTCGGCTGGACCCGCGGCTTCCGCATGCTGGAAAACCTGGAATACGTCTCGGTCGCGGCTAAGCTCGCGATCATCGCCGGTTTTCTGATGGGGCTCGGGTTCTTCGTGTTCGGACGCCTGACCGATGGCGGCCTGACGTTCACCGCCCCCAGCGTCGGCGCCTGGGAAGGCCTGGTCCTGGGCTTTGGCTTGATCGTCACGGTCCAGGGGTTCGAAACCTCGCGCTACCTGGGCGATGAATACGACACACGCACCCGCATCCGGTCCATGCAATGGGCGCAATGGCTGTCGGCGGCGATCTACGTCGTCTATATCGTCCTGCTGGCCTACAGCTTCGGCGACACCAAGGTCGCGTTCAGCGAGACCGCGATCATCGACATGATGCATCTGGTCGCACCCATCCTGCCCGCCCTTCTGGTCGCGGCTGCCCTGGCCGCACAGTTCAGCGCCGCCGTCGCCGATACCAGCGGCTCCGGCGGCCTGTTCGCCGATTTGACCAAGGGCCGCGTGTCGCCCCGCCAGGCCTATGCCCTGCTGGCCGTCGTCGGCCTGGCCCTGACCTGGACCGTCAACGTGTTCGAGATCATCTCCTTCGCGTCCCGCGCCTTCGCCGGGTACTACGCCCTGCAGGCGGCGATCGCCGCCGTCACCGCCTGGCAAACGGGGGACCGGGCCTGGCGGCCGGTGCTGTTCGGAGCGTTGGCACTGCTCGGGCTTGCGATCCTGATATTCGGGCAGCCGGTCGAAGGCTAGCAAAACCCACGCGAAGCGACGGTCGTTTTGCGGCAAACCAATACAAATCCAGAAAACCCGAGCGGCCCGCCGGCACGCGCGACGACCGGCCCGGCCATTCCCATCGCGCTTGCTCTTGCCTCAACCAATCACTTCCGCAACACTCCCTGCCCATGACCGAATATATGACCACCAAGGAACTCGCGGATTTCCTGCGTATCAAGCAGCGAAAAGTCTATGACCTCGCCGCCACGGGTAACATTCCCTGCTCTCGCGCCATGGGAAAATTGCTGTTTCCCCGCGCCGAGATCGAAGCCTGGGTCGCCCGCGGCATGACCGCCGGCGGCATGGCCGAAAGCGTCCCGGCGGGCTTTGCCGCCCCGGCCCGCAATCGGCCGGGCGTCTTCCTGGGCTCCCACGACCCCTTGCTCGACTGGGCGCTGCGGCAATCGCGCTGCGGCCTCGCAACCTTCTTCGACGGCTCGCTCGACGGGCTCGACCGCTACGCCGCGGGCGAAGGCTTGGCGACGGGCCTGCACATCTTCGATACCGACGCGGCGGACGCGGCGGCCTGGAACGTCGGCACCGTCACCGGCCGGTTTTCCGACGAGCCTTGCGTCCTGGTCGAATTCGCCACGCGGGAACGGGGCCTGATCATGGCTCCGGACCGGGCCGGGGCGATCAACGGGATCGGCGACCTGCGCGGGCGCCTGATCGTGCCGCGCCAGGCCGAGGCCGGATCGCAGGCGCTGCTCGATCATCTGCTGGCCGAGGCCGGATTGGGCGACGGCGACTATGTGATGACCGAAGCCGCGCGCACGGAAACCGACGCCGCCCAGGTCATCGCCGACGGTCTGGGCGAGGTCGCGTTGGGTCTGCGCGTCGCGGCGGATCAATTCAAACTCGCCTTCAAACCGGTTATGCGCGAACGCTTCGACCTGCTGATCGACCGCAAAGCCTGGTTCGAACCGCCGATGCAGACGCTGCTCGCGTTCTGCCGTTCGGACGCCTTCCGCGCCAAAGCCGAAGCCATGGGCGGCTACGACGTTTCCGGCCTGGGCACGGTTCACTTCAACGGCGCCTGATCCGACACGCTCTCACGCCTTCCCCAACCGTGCCATCGGCACCGTTTTGCGCCATACTGATCCCGCCAATCACGTTCGGGAGGGACCAATGGCTCAGCAATACCATCTCGTCAGTTCCGTCACCTGCCCCTGGGTGCAGCGCTCCGTCATCGTCATGCGCGCGAAGGGGGTCGACTTCGACGTCACCTATATCAACCTTCGGGAAAAGCCCGACTGGTTCTTGAAGATCTCGCCCCACGGCAAGGTGCCGGTACTGAAACTGGCCGACGGCACGGCGTTGTTCGAATCCAATGCCATCGCCGAATACCTGGATGAAGTCATCGCCCCGCAACTGCACCCGGCCGATCCGGTGCTGCGCGCCAAGAACCGCGCCTGGACCGATTTCCTGCCGACCTTCGCCTGGGGCCCGGGGATCAACAACGTCTCCTACGCCAAGGACCGGGAAACCCTGGACGCCGCGATGGAGACGGCGAAGGGCCGCGTCAAACCGCTGGAAGAGGCATTGGCCCAGCGCGGCAATGACGGCCCCTATTTCAACGGCCCGGAGCTCAGTTTGGTCGATTGCGCCTATGGCCCGTTCTTCCAGCGCTTCATGATCGCCGAACGCCATCTGCAATCGGGCCTGCTCGACGCCTTCCCCTTGGTCAAGGCCTGGGCCGAGACACTCCTCGCCGACGACCGCATCACCGGCGCCGTGCCAGACAACTTCGCCGAGGAATTCGATAAGAACCTGGAACGCCGGGGGGCGCTCGCCTTCGAAATCATGTCGAAGGCGGCGGCTGAATAGTTCCCATCGCCGGATATGCATAAGAAAAAGGGGCGGCCCCCAGGGACCGCCCCTTTCGGTTGCTCGGCTTGCGCCGGAATTACATCATCTTGCCGTTCGGGAAGAACAGCTGCAGGCCCTTCAGTTTGTAGGACGCGATGGTTTCCTGGCCGTCCTTGGACAGCAGCCAGTCGATGAAGGCCTGGCCTTCCTTGACCTTCACCTTGGGGCATTTCTTCGGATTGACCAGGATCACGCCGTACTGGTTGAACAGCTGCTTGTCGCCTTCGACCTGGATCTTGTAGTCGCCTTTGTTCTTGAAGCTGATCCAGGTGGCGCGGTCAGTCATGACGTAGGCGCCCATGCCGACACCGGCGTTAAGCGTGGCGCCCATGCCCGAGCCGGTCTCGCGGTACCATTTACCGCTGGCCTTGGTCGGGTCGATCCCGGCGGCCTTCCACAGGTGCTTTTCCTTCTTATGGGTGCCGGAGTTGTCGCCGCGGGACGCAAAGGCCGCTTCGGATTTGGCGATCATGGAAAGCGCCTTGGGCCCGTCCTTCATGCCACCGACCTTGGCCGGATCGGCGGGCGGGCCGACGATGATGAAGTCGTTGTACATCAGGTCCGACCGCTTCACGCCGTAACCGTCGGCAACGAACTTTTCCTCGGCCGGCTTGGCATGGACCAACAGCACGTCGCCGTCGCAGTTCTTGGCGTTCTTGATCGCCTGGCCGGTGCCGACGGCGACCACGTTGACCTTGTTGCCGGTCTTCTTTTCGTAGATCGGCAGCATGTAGTCATAGAGGCCCGAGTTCTGGGTCGAGGTCGTCGACTGCACGATGATGGCGTCGGCCTGGGCGGTGCCGGGCATGGCCACGGCAGCGCCGAGGATCAGGCCGGCGGCGGCGCCGAGGGTCAGGGTCTTGAGATGTTTCATAGGGGCTCTCCCTTGGGTTGGTTTCTGGTCGTCTCGTTATTGCTGGTCGGTCGGCCGGTCAGAGGATGATCTTTCCGGCCATGTAGTCGCCGGCCTCGGTCGAAGCCGGTTGGGTGAAGAAGGTCTCCGCCGGGCTGTGCTCCAGCACCTTGCCCTTGTGGACGAAGACCACCTCGTCGGCCAGGCGGCGGGCCTGACCCATGTCGTGGGTAATGAAGATGATCTTGGTGCCCCGGTCGCGGGCGGCCTTGGCGATCTCTTCGATCACCAGGGTCGAGGCCGGGTCCAGGTTCGAGGTCGGCTCGTCCATGAACAGGACGTCCGGTTCCGTCGCCAATGCGCGGGCCATCGCCAACCGCTGTTGTTCGCCGCCGGACAGCAGGCGCGCCGGCTGATCCGCATGGGCCGCGAGCCCGGCGTGATCGAGGATCGCCTGACGGCGGGCCGGGTCGGCGCGGCCGCGCAGGCGCAGGACGAAATCGATATTGGCGGCGACCGACCGGCGCAGCAGCACGGGGCGCTGGAACACCATGGCCTGGCGTTTGCGCACGGCCTCGCCCATGCCCGCACCGCCCCAGGAGACGGTGCCGCCCGACGGGTCGATCAGGCCGTGCATGAGACGCAGAAGCAGGCTTTTACCTGCCCCGTTCGGCCCCATGATGACCGTCGCGCCCTCTGCCTCGAGCGTCAGGTCGATGCCCTTGATCAATACCGTTCCGCCTGCCTGGAACGACACATCGTCAAGAACCAACGGAAACAGATCCGCCCCGGCGCCGGGCGCCGACGCATCGGAGGCCGCACCGCCGCGCAGGTCGACGACGTTGGCCGGACGCATGCCGGCCTCCCCGCTGGCGGACGGATTGGGGCGGGGCTCAGGCATAGGCCTGCCTTTTGGCCGTCGCGTTCAACGCCATGACGCCCGCGTTGATGGCGATGGCGATGGACAGCAGAACGATGCCGAGCCCCAGCGCAAGGGCGAGATCGCCCTTCGACGTTTCCAGGGCGATGGTCGTGGTCATCACCCGGGTCAGATGGTTGATGTTGCCGCCGACGATGATCACGGCACCAACCTCGGCCATGGCCCGGCCCAGTCCGGCCAGCATCACGGTCAGCAGCGAATACCGCGCGTCCCACAGAAGCTCCATCATCATCCGGCCCGTGGGCACGCAGAACGACCGGAATTGTTCGGCGTATTCGGCATGCAGGTCCTCGATCAACTGGCGCGACAGGGCCGCGATGATCGGCAGGATCAGGATCGCCTGGGCGATGATCATCGCCTCCGGGGTATAGAGCAGGCCGAGAAAACCGAACGGCCCCGCATTCGACAGCAGCATGTAGACGACAAGGCCGACCACGACCGGCGGCAGGCCCATCATCGAATTGACGATGACCAGGACGATCCCGCGCCCGGGAAACCGCGTGACCGCAAGCGCCGCGCCGAGGCTCAGCCCGATCAGCCCGGCCGCCAGCAGGGCCGAAATGCTGACGCGCAACGACAGACCGATGATTTCCAGCAAATCCGCATCGGCGCCGATCAACAGATCGAACGCCGTCAGAAAGGCTGCCCCGAAATCCTGCATGTGCCGAATGTCCACCCATTCCCGAAAGCCGGTCCGGCGCGCCCTGTCGGCGTTCGTCGGCCCGCCGCCATTTCGCCGGGACCCTTAGTCGGCCCCAGACCCGCACCTTGTTCCGGCTCCTGCCCCGGCCCCGGCGATTGTCTTGCTGCCGCTTACCGAAAGCATTTTCGTAATTTTTGCATAATTAATCGCAATAGGTGGAATCTTGCATAGTTTACGGACCCAGGCAAGCAAACGCCCACAATTCAACCGCGGCCTTCCGGGATGCGGAAAATCGCCGCCGCGCGCCCATGTTCAGGCGACCCAGGCGGCGGGTGGACACACCTGAAATTCACATTATTCACGAGTTGACATCTAAAAATACACTTTCGTTGACGTAATTTATTATTCTAAATCAATAGGTAAATTGACCATAGATCAATTCAGTGTATCATTTACAACAATCGGGCCGCCGACCTTTTCGAAGACGGCGGACAAAAACAAGACCCCCGAAAACCGGGTCCGGAACGCGACCGTTCCGTCATTCAAAGATTCGAATTGGGAGTTTCGTCATGGACAAGATCAACAAGGCATTTTTCATTCTGCCGGCAGTGTTCGCCGTCCTGATCGCGATCGGCATCCTGACCAGCTAGACACACCCGGGCCTGATGCGGGGCCCCGACGAGATTACGCGCGGCGATGGCCGCGCACAGCCGAATGCTCATCTTTCCTCTAGGATGACATCTCAGCGCGGGCCTTCGGGTCCGCGCCTTTTTTTGCCCGCACTTCGCCCATCGGGCTCACGCGCCGCCGCCGACCGACCGAGCCCAAGAACGCGGAACATCGGCCTGCCCCGGCCAAGGCGATCAGGTTTAATGAGGGCCCGAGAGAATCAGGCGGCAAGACACCCGCCCCGGGCGCTACTTGCGGGCGGCCTTGGGTGTCGGCTTGGCCGCCGCCGCCGGGGCCCGTTCGGCGCCGTGGATCAGGGTCGGGTGGGCACGTTGGCCGCAATCCGTGCGCTCGCACAGGCGGCAGGTCACGCCGACCGGCAGGAAGGTCTCGGACCGGGTCAGGTCAAGCCCCGCCGAATAGACGAGATCACCCGCATCCTCGATCCGGCAGCCCAGCGCCAGGGCGAAACCGCCGTCCGGCGCGTTGAAACCCGCCCCCGCGCGGCGCTGCCCGAAGGCGACGGAGAGATAGGCACTGCCGTCGGCCAGTTGCAGGACCTGGGCATCGACGCTGCCCGGGCTACCGCTGGCGGCGTGGACGTTCCAACGCGGACAGATCCCGGCGAACCGGGGGATCGGCAGGCCGGAGCCGGAAAACCGTTTGAAAACGTTGCCGGCGCGATCGATGCGCAGGAAATGGAACCGCACCCCTTCCTGCCCCGGACGGCGCAGGGTGGCCAGACGGTGACAGGCCTGCTCCAGACTGACGCCGAAGGTCTGGGCCAGGCGTTCGACGTCGTAGCGGAACGCCTGGGCGCGGTCGAGGAACAGATCGTAGGGCATAAGAAACGCCCCGGCGAAATAGGCGGCCAGAAAATCGGCGGCCAGCGGCTGCGCGGCCGCGCTGAGGCCGGCCTCATCGATCAGATCGGCGATATGCCCCTCGGCGGCGCGCCGCCCGATCTCGCGGGCCAGGGCGAAGCGTAAGGACGACGGCGCCAGATCATCGCGCAAAACCAGCGTCTCCGCCCCCGTATCGTCGGCATCGAGGCGATGGGCCGGGCCGCCGTCGGCGGCAGGCTCGGTCGCCACGGCCACGCCGAAACGCGTTTCCAGCAGTTCGGTCAGACGCGGGTATAGCGCCACGGCATCGGCCCCGATTTCCGCCCGCATGGTTTCCGCCCGGTGATCCAGATCGTCGAAGAAATTGTCATTGCGTTCCCAGAAATCGCCGACGTCTTCCCAGGGCGTGCGGCTGTCCAAGAGGCCTTCCAGGTTCTCGCCGGTGATGAAGCGGAGCAATTCGTCGACCTGGGTCGTCAGCTTCTCCGTGCCGTCGACGACGATCTCCAGAAACTGCTGCCGCTCGTCGGCGGCGAGGTCGATGTTATCGAGCAGGATTTCCGAGAACGACCGGACGGACGTCAGCAGCGTCCGCACGGAATGGCTGGACGCCACCAGATAGGGGCTGGAGGCCAGCTTGTCGGTCAGCGCCTCGACGTCTTCGCGGCTGTTCCGGTAGGAGCGGTAGAGCCGCAGGAAGGCACGGCAGATATCCGGCACGGCGGTGACGAATTCATCCAGTTCCGCCGCCGACGGCCGGGTCCCGCCGAACAGCGGGTCGGACATCGCCTCTTCCAGATCGCTTTTGATGCGGACCTCGTCGCCGGCGGTGAAATCGCGCAGGTCGACACCCAGCACGTCCGACAGCTTCAACAACAGCGACACCGTCAAGGGCCGGTCGTTGTGTTCGATCATGTTCAGGTAACTGGGGGAAATCCCCAGAATTTCGGCCAGTTTGACCTGCGTCAGGCTGCGGTCCTTGCGGAGCCTGCGCAGGCGCGCGCCCAGCATTGGTGATCGCGCCATAATGTCTCCCCCTGAAAACGGGTGTTTGCCACCTCGTTCCGGTGCCGGGCCGTGCCGGCCCGTGCCTTATTTCGTGAAGAATTATCTTAACTTCCCTTCACGAGCCTGTCGCAAATTTTTTTTCCATAGATATCAGTGGCATATGGGAATATGCACAAAATGGGGTGAAACATTCACCTATCGCCCCCATCAATTCGGCGTTTGTCACCGCCCGACCCGCGTGGCATCTTTTGAGATAATTTTCCGACCTGATTGGACCCGAGCCCGATATGCCCGAACCGAAGATCGACGACGACACCAGCGAAAAACTGAAACAGGACCTGCGCCAGCATCGCGATCTCCTAATCGCCGCCAACGCGGAGATCGAGAAGCTGCGCGAACGCCTGGGCAAGTGCTCCACGACCATTCTGGAGACGGTAATGCTGGAGCAAAGCCAAGGCGAGGAACTGGCCTTCCTGCGTGCCCGGGTCACCGAGCTGGAAGCCATCACCGCCAAATCCAAGGAACAGAGCGCCGCCGCCGAAAAGGTCTACGCCGCCATGCGGGGCGCCATGGACCGCATGCACGACGGCATCAAGAAGGTCGCAAGCCAGGCCAAGGACTCCGCCCCACCCAGCCTGGCCAAGGAATTGGCGGAATTGGAAAAGGCCGCGACGGCCCCGATGCCGGACGATCTGGAACGCCTGATCGGGCCTGACAGATAACGTCAGGCGCAGGGCGTCGCTTTTCGGCTAGACCGGCAGGGTAAAGCGAAAGACCGAGCCGCGCCCTTCCCGCGCCTCGACCCAGATGCGCCCGCCGAAACGGTCGACGATTTCGCGGCAAATGGCGAGCCCCAACCCCGTCCCCTTTGGCTTATTGATCAGGCTTTCGCCGGACGATCCCTGCTGGAACCTCTCGAAGATGCGATCGCGGTCGATGGCGGCGACGCCGGAGCCGTTGTCGGCGACGCTGACCGTTACGACGCCGTCTCCCGCCTCAGCCGAAATCCGCACACGCCCAACGGCCGGATCGCAGAATTTAACGGCGTTGGAAATCAGATTGACCAGGACCTGAATCAGCCGGTCGCGGTCGGCGACGACTCCCGGCAGCCCTTCCGACAATTCGGTGTCGAGCCGCACCCCCGCCGCCTGGGCCAGGGGCGACGACGCGGCCACCGCACCATCGATGACGCCGCCAATATCCAGGGGGGCCATGTTCCATTCCAAGTCCCCGGCCTCCATCTTCGAGAGATCCAGAAGCTGGTCGATCAGACGGGTCAGACGCTGGGTCTCGGCGACGACGACGCTGTAGAAGCGGTCGCGTTCGGCATCCGGCAGGGCCGGATTGTCGGAAAGGATTTCCCCGGCCGCCCGGATCGAGGTCAGGGGCGTGCGGAATTCGTGCCCGACCGTGGTGATGAAGTTGTCCTTCATCCGGTCCAGTTCCTTGAGCCGTTCGTTGGCGGCGCGCAATTCGGCGGTGGTTTCCTCCAACGCGCGGGATTTCTCTTCCAATTCGTGGGAGTACTCGATGACCTGCGTGGTTTCGTCGATGATCCGCATCAGGTCCTCGGTGCTGACGACCTCGCCCTTGGTCACCGTGGCGACCATGGCCTGGGCCGACGCCGCCCCGATGACCCCCGCCAACTGCCGTTCGGCGAACGCGACCAGCGGCGGGGGGGCTTCGGCCAGGGGGTGCAGATCGACCGGATTGCGCCGGGCGAAATCGACCAGCGCCGCGTCGGCCCGGCCGTCGCCGAGGAAACGGGCGAGCACCTCGCGCAGTTCGCCGACCGAGGCCGATCCCCGCCAGGTCGTCACGGGCTCGGCCCCCGGCGTATCGAGCTTGCGCACGAATTCACCGGCCTGCAGTTGCTCCAGCTCGCTCGGCCGGCTGAGCAGCGAGCCCCAGATGAAACCGCCGATGTTGACCAGCATGGACCAGAACAGGGAATGGGACAGATGATCGACACCGTCCATGCCGAACAGTGCATAGGGCTTGAGGAACTCGATGGCGAAGGGCCCCTGGTCGATGAATTCGATGGGCAGCCAGCCGGACCGCGCGAAGGACGGCAGGACCAGCGTGTAAAGCCAGACCAGGGTCCCCAAAATCAGGCCGGTCATGGCCCCGGCCTTGGTCCCGCCCTTCCAGAAGATGCCGCCCAGCAGGGCCGGCGCGAATTGCGCGGCAGCGGCGAAAGACACCAGCCCGATGGTCACCAGCGCATAGGATTCACCGATCAGCCGCATGTAGGTATAGGCCAGGATCAGCACGAACAGGATGGCACTGCGCCGCACGAACAAAAGAAACGCCGTAAGGTCGCCGGTGAACCGCGCCTGGAACCAGCGAAGCCGCAACAGCACGGGCACCACCAGATCGTTGCAGAACATGGTCGACAGCGCGATGGTCGCGACGATCAGCATCCCCGTTGCCGCCGACAGCCCGCCGATATAGGCGAAGAGCGCCAGGCCTTCGCTGGCGTTGGCCATGGCGACGGTCAGCACGAAGGTATCCGCGTCGACGTTACGGTCGGGAAATTGCAATAGCCCCCCGACGGCGATCGGCAGGACGAAAACGTTGATCAGGATCAGGTAGAGCGGGAACAGCCAGGCCGCCTTGCGCACATGCGCCGGGTTGACGTTCTCGACCACGGCGACCTGGAACTGACGCGGCAGGCAAATGATCGCGAACATCGACAGCACCATCAGGGTCGACCATTGGGCGTAGCCGCCGGTCCCGAAATGATGGGTCAGTTGCGAAATATGCGGCACGGCGCCGCCCTGCGCGAACAGGTCCTGAAACCCGTCGTACAGCCCGAAGGTGACGTAGAGCCCGACCGCCAGGAAGGCCGCCAGCTTGACCACGGATTCGAAGGCGATGGCGACGACCATGCCTTCGTGATGTTCCGAGGCATCGATATGACGCGTGCCGAACAGGATCGAGAACAGCGCCATGATCAGCGCCACGAAGAACGCCGTGTCCTGGAACAGCGGCACCCGGCCCAGGTTCCGGGGCATGACGATTTCCGGATACTGGATCAGCACGGTGAAGCTGGTCGAGACGGCCTTCAGCTGAAGCGCGATGTAGGGAAGAATGCCGAAGATCGCGATGACCGTGACCAGACCGCCGAGATAGAGGCTTTTGCCGTAACGGGACGCGATGAAGTCGGCGATCGAGGTGATGCGGTTCTCCGCTGAAATCCGCACCATCTTTTCCAGAACATAGGGCCAGAGCACCAGCACCAGGGTCGGCCCCAGATAGATCGGCAGGAAATCCAGACCCGAGGTCGCCGCCCGGCCGACCGATCCGTAGAACGTCCAACTGGTGCAGAACACGGCCATGGACAGCGCGTAGATATAGGGATTGTTGATGACCGACCGCCCCTGATCCGCGCGCTTGTCTCCCCAGAAGGCGATGGCGAACAGCAAGCCCAGATAGGCCACCGAGGCGATGAAGATGACCCAGCCCTGCAGCATCTCAGGCGTCCGGGGCGGCGTCTTCGGGGACGAGGGTCGGATCCGGCGCGGGGGCGAACCGTTCGGAAATCAAATAGATCAGCGCGACCACCGCGATCCAGATGGCGAACAGATATAGATAGATGACCGGTAGGCCGAACAGATTGGCCTCGCCTTCAACCAGCGTGACGATGGGCGGCAGCAGCATCAGCGCCGCGAACAGAAACAGGGAGATGGAGAAAGCCCCGGCCCGTCCGGCCCGCCCGGTGGCGTCGGGCGGCGCGCCGCCCGGGGACTTGTCCGGAATCTGGGCCGGGTCGGGCGCCATCACTCCACGGCCAGACCCACGGCGGCCTTGACCCGGGCAACCAGGTCGCGCGTCGAAAACGGCTTGGTCACGAAATCGTCGGCGCCCGCCGCCATGCCCTTGTCGCGGTCGGCGGCGCGGCCCTTGGCCGTCAGCATGATGACATGGACGTCGGACCAGGCGGCATTGCCGCGGATTTCCTCGCAGACGGAATACCCGTCGCGTTCCGGCAGCATGACGTCGAGCAACACCACGTCGGGTTTGGCCGCGCGCATTTCGCCCAAAGCCGAATTTCCGTCGCCGACGACGCGGGTCGCGAACCCGGACTTTTCCAAAAGGAACGTCAGCGACAGGACGATGTTTTCGTCGTCTTCGACCACCAGTACCGAG
Source organism: Rhodospirillaceae bacterium (assembly GCA_002696205.1). Taxonomy (GTDB): domain Bacteria; phylum Pseudomonadota; class Alphaproteobacteria; order Rhodospirillales; family Casp-alpha2; genus UBA1479. Next base: position 26,109 of record NZRL01000014.1, read on the forward strand.
TGATCCATGAATATCTCCCCTTATGTTCCGGGCGAAACGCGCCCGGTCGCTGTAGCCAGCGTTGGGCGGAGTATACCCCCGAGACCCCACGGAGCGACAAGGTTTTGAGGCCCAGCCGGAGGCCCGGCGAATTGACAGGCCCGCGCCGGTCTGCGAACCCTGCCTCCCATGGAACAGGACAATCCCGCCGACCGCCCGGACAGCCCCGGCGAGTTCACCGCCCGCGCCGTCGTCACCGGCATGCTGCTGGGGGCGGCGCTGACGCCGTGCAACGTCTATTCCGGGCTGAAGATCGGCTGGTCGTTCAACATGTCCATCGCCGCCGGGCTGTTGGCGGTCGGCGCCTGGCGATTGGCGGAGAAGGGTCTGGGGGCGCGGCCCTTCGGCATGCGGGAGAACAACATCAACCAGACGGCGGCGTCCTCCGCCGCGTCGATCATTTCCGCCGGGCTGGTCGCCCCGATCCCGGCCCTGACGCTGTTGACCGGCACGGAACTGGCCTGGCCCGCGTTGGCGGTCTGGGTCTTCGCCGTCTCGATCCTGGGCGTCGTCGTCGCCGCCGGCCTGCGCCGCCAGATGATCGAACACGAGAACCTCGCCTTCCCGGCCGGTTTGGCGACGGCGGAAACGCTGAAACGCATTCACGGCAGGGGCCGGGAACAGGGGGCGCGCCTGCGGGCGTTGCTCGCCGCCACCGGGGTCTCCGGCGGGCTCAAGCTGGTTCTGGATTTGGCGGTCTCCGTGCCGCGCCTGGCGCTGCCGGGATCCCTGCCGGGGGCATTGCCGAGCCTCAAGAACCTGGGGGTCGCGCTGGACCCGTCGCTGCTGATGATCGGCTTCGGGGCGCTGATCGGGCTGCGCGCCGGGCTGTCGCTGTTGCTGGGCGCATTCCTTGCCTGGGGCGTCCTGGGCCCCTGGGCGGTGGCCCGGGGTTGGGCCGAAGCCGGAGCCGCCGACGGCGTCTGGTTTTCCGAACTCGTGACCTGGCTGCTCTGGCCGGGGGTGACGCTGACCGTCGTCGCGGCCCTGACGTCTTTCGTACTGTCGGTCTTGAAGGTCAGGCGCGGGCTCGCCGCCGAAGCCAGGATGGGAGGCGGGCTCCGGGGCGGGTATGCCCTGGCGCTGGCCACCGTGACGGCGCTGATCTGCGTCGTCGCCGGGTCGCTGTTCGGCCTGCCGGTCTGGGTCTCGGTCCTGGCCGTCGCCTTGTCCTACGTCCTGGCGGTGATCGCCGCCCGGGTCTCCGGCGAGACCGGGGTGACGCCGGTGGGGGCGCTGGGCAAGGTGACGCAGCTGACCTACGGCGTCGTCACGCCGGGCGACATGGCGGCCAACCTGATGACCGCCAACATCACCGGCGGGGCCGCCGGTCAATGCGCCGACATGATGCACGATCTGAAGACCGGCTGGATCATCGGCGCCAAACCGCAATTGCAGATCTACGCCCAGGCGTTGGGGGTGCTGACCGGGGCGCTCGCCGGGACGGCGGTCTATCTGGTCCTGGTGCCGGACCCGGCGGGCATGCTGATGACGCCGGAATGGCCGGCGCCTGCGGTCGCGACCTGGAAAGCGGTGGCGGAGGTTTTGTCCGCCGGGCTGGGCGCCATACCCGACGGCGCCGGGGCGGCCATGGCCGTGGCGGCGGTGTTGGGATTGTTCCTGGGGGCCGCCGACCGGATGCTGCCGGAGCACCTCGCCCGGCGGCTGCCCAGCGCGCCGGCGGCGGGCGTCGCCTTCGTCATTCCGGCCTGGAATTCGCTGTCGCTCTGCCTGGGTGCGGTGATCGCCGCAGCGGCGGCGCGGTGCTGGCCGGAATTGACCGAACGCTACGGCACGGCGGTCGCCGCCGGGCTGGTCGCGGGCGAAAGCCTGATCGGCGTGGCGCTCGCCTTCCGCACCATGGCGGGATAGACGCGCGGAATCCTCAGTGAAGAAGCAATTGGCCGCCGACCAGGCGGAATTCCGCGGGCTTGACCAATTGCGCCGAAGCGACCCGCACGGAATGCAGCGGGCCTTCGATGTTGCGTTCCCAGAAATCGAGGAATTTGCGGAGTTGCGGGAAATCCGGCGCGATGTCCAGTTCCTGCCAGATGAAATCCTGCAGCAGGTGCAGATGGTCCGGCCGGCGATAGGTGATCTCGGCCGTGGTCAGGCGGTAGCCCGCCAGTTGCTCTTCCAATGACATGTCGAAACCCTCCGTGTCGGTTGCGTGGTTTGCATGTCCTCCCGGGGCGACGCTTCTTTGGCGCAACGGAATTGTCACCCGGGATTCTCCGGTCGGTCAAGAATGTTTCAACAAAAACAGAGGATTAGCAGCCTCCAGGGGAGAGTGCTGCCAATTCTCCCCGCCCCCCCCTGGCCATCTCCGTATGGCGCCGGGCGCCGGGGACCGCTATGAATCGCGAAACATCTTCTTCAGCACGGGACGACCATCATGGACAGCAACACCGGAGACGCCCAAGGCGGCGAAAAGGTCTGGCTCGACTACGACCAGGCGGAACTCGACCTGCAGTACGAGCAGCGCTCGCTGGTCCCCGACGGCGACCGCTACGTCGCCGAGAACGAAGCCGCCAGCGCCCAGGCGCGGGCCGACCTGGATTGCCGCATCGACGTCGCCTACGGCGACGGGCCGGACGAAGTTCTCGACATTTTCCCGGCGACGGCGCCCGGCGCGCCGGTCCTGGTGTTCTTCCACGGCGGTGCCTGGGTCCGGGGGAAGAAAACCAACGAAAGCTTCATCGCCGCGCCACTGGTCGCCGCCGGGGCCGCCGTGGTGATGGTCGAATTCACGCTCTGCCCCGCGGGCACGCTCGACAACATGGTCGACCAATGCCGCCGGGCCGTCGCCTGGATCCATGCCAATGCAGGCTCGTTCAACGGCGACGCCGGGCGGATCGTGATCGCCGGGCATTCCTCGGGCTCGCACCTGGGCGGCATGCTGGCGGTCACCGATTGGGCCGATCACGGCCTGCCGTCGGACGTGATCAAGGGCGCTGTCCTGACCAGCGGGATTTACGAGCTGACCCCGGCGCGGCTCAGCCACCGCAATACCTATCTGTTCCTGGACGAAGAAGGCGTGACGCGCCTGAGCCCGATGCGCCATCTGCGACCCGACCTGCCGCCCTTTGCGATTCTTTACGGCGGCGGTGAGTTGCCCGAGTTCCGCCGCCAAAGCCGGGCCTTCGCCCAGTCCCTGGCCGACGCGGGCGTGCGGGTCACCGAAGCCGACATTCCCGACCTCAACCACTTCGAGATGAGCCGCCGCCTCGCCGACACGGACGGCCCGGCCTACAAGGCCGCCGTGGAGATGCTGGGACTGGACGGTTAGTCCCTGGGCCTAACCGGGGCGACGCGACTGCGGCGTGTCCCAGACCTCCGGATTGACCGGATAAGGCGGCATCTCGCCCTTGAGCGCCGTGGTGATCTGCTGGGCCGCCGACAGGGCCAGCGCCTTCGAGGCTTCCTTGGTCACCCCCGCCGTATGGGGCGTGAAGACGACCTTGGGATTCTTGAGAAGCGGATGATCCTCGGGCAGCGGCTCGGGAAACACCACGTCCAGGCCGGCGCCCCGGATATGGCCGCTTTCAAGTGCCGCCTGCAGGGCGTCGAGATCGATCAGGCGCCCGCGCGCCGCGTTGACCACGACCGCCCCTTGGGGCAGGGCCGCCAGTTCCTCTGCGCCGATGATCTCGCGCGTTTCCTCGGTCAATTCCGCCGCCATGGCGAGGCAGTCGCACTGCCCGAGCATGTCCTTGAGATCGGCGCAGAGCTCGACCTCCGAGGCATGAACCAGGCGCGGATCGACATAAGGGTCATAGGCCAGAACGCGGCAGTTGAACGCGAGGCGGAGTTTCTTGGCCAATTCCGAGCCGATATAGCCCAGGCCGACGATGCCGACCGTGCGGCCCTCCAGTTCGAAGACCTCCAACCCCTGGCGTTCGGACCAGGCCGTGCCGTCGCGCGCGCCACGGTCGCCCCAGGTCAATTGCTTCAGACAGGCGAGCAACAGCATCACCGTGTGTTCGGCGACCGGCGTCCGCCCGAAGCCCAGGTGATTGACGACCAGGATGCCGCGTTCCGTCGCCGCCGGAATGTCGATGTTGTCGGTCCCGAAGCCCGAGGTCGAGATGACGACCAGGCCCGGCCCGGCGTCCATGACCTCGGCGGTCACCCGTTCCGGCGTGCGCACCCAAAGGGCGTTGGCATTGCCGAGGGCGGCCTTGACCTGATCGGCGTCGGGGCTATCGACGACCGCGGGCTCGATCCCGTTTTCGGTCAGAAGGGCATGGCCCTCCGGATCGTACATGGGACGCCAGAGTACGGCTTTGGTAGACATGATGATGCGATCCTCCCAAGGATTGTTTGTTTCTTGTCTTCCCCCCCGGCCCCATTAAGAAGGCGCGGTGGCGAATTTCCAAGTGAAATCAACGCCTCGGCCTTATTGTGCACTGCACAAAAAATCTCTTGACGATAGCCGGGCATCAAAGGCATATTAGCAATGTTGCATCGCAACATGGATGGGCGGTGCCGATCCCGGGCCGCCCGGAACAGCCCTTTTCGCCATATTGGGAAACAGGAGATTTAGACAATGGCTACCACCAAGAAAACCAACCCCATCGACCCCTTCGCCCCCGTTCGGGACACCATTCTCGAAGCGGTGAACACCGCCAAGGCGCAGCAGGAAAAGCTCGCCGGCGCCGCCCAGGTCGAGGCCGATAAGGCCCGCGCCGCGGCCACCGAAGGGTTCGACCAGGCCATCGAGGCCTACCGCGAGAATTTCGAAGCCGCCGTCGGCGCCACCAAGGCCGCCGCGGAGAACCTTTCCAAGATCGAAGAAATGACCCGCGCCCAGGCGTCCGAACTCGCCGAGGACCGCGTTGCCGTCATTCTGAAGGCGATGTCGATCACCGATCCGTCCGAGCTGATGAAGCTGCAGGCCGATCTGATCGCCGCCGAGCAGAAAAAGGCCCAGGCCATGGTCAAGGAGGCGACCACCCTCTACCAGGGCGTCGCCAAGGACCTATTCGCGCCGATCCAGGCGCAGATGACCAAGGCTTTCGAAACGGCCTCCAAGTTCAAAGCCGTCTAACGCCTTAGATCACTCAAATCCACTTGCTGAAATTGGCCCCGCGGCGACGCGGGGCCTTTTTTTTGCGCTTACCGGGACCTGCCCCCATGCGCGGCCCGCGACGCGCTCCCGGTTTCCGTCATTTCCTTGAACCTATATGCCATTCTGGTAATTTTGCCGTCGGCACGGCTTTCCCGCGCCACGTCCGGAATGGGGCCGGATGACGACAGGGCGTACCGCCGCCCTCGACAGGGGTAGACGAGTTGACTTAGGTCAATATCGAAACCGCGGTTTTTCTGTAGGTAAGGGGAGGAAACGTGACGACGCCGCCGGAAGGTTCCGGACGGCGAGCAGGCAATGTGCAATCGATAGAGGCATCTCATGAATTTCCTCGCTTATCTGCCGTTGGGCCTGGCCGGCCTGTTGGGTCTCAGCCTCGCCGCCGGCGCGGCCGACACCCCCATGTACGCGCATGGACTTTTGTTGTTCGGATTCGCCGTCGCCGGCGTGTTCTGGGTGATTTCCCGGGACGGCGACATGGGCGGGCCCGCCGTGGTCCGCGAAGGCGGCATCAATTACAACGACGCGATCATCCGCGCGGGTGTCGTCGCCTCGACCTTCTGGGGCGTGGTCGGCTTCACCGTCGGTCTGGTGATCGCGCTACAGCTCGCCTTTCCGGTGCTCAACTTCGATCTGCCCTGGACCAATTTCGGCCGCCTGCGCCCGCTGCATACCTCGGCGGTGATTTTCGCCTTCGGCGGCAACGTCCTGATGATGACCTCGTTCCATGTGGTGCAGCGCACCTGCCAGGCCCGCCTGGCCGGCGGCTGGGCGCCCTGGTTCGTGTTCTGGGGCCACCAGCTGTTCCTACTGATGGCGGCCACGGGCTATGTCACCGGCGTCACGCAATCCAAGGAATACGCCGAACCGGAATGGTACGTCGATCTTTGGCTGACCGTCGTCTGGGTGGTCTACCTGCTGGTCTTCCTGGGCACCCTGTGGCGCCGCAAGGAGCCGCATATCTACGTCGCCAACTGGTTCTATCTGGCGTTCATCGTCACGATCGCCATGCTGCACATCGTCAACAACCTGGCAGTGCCGGTCGATCTGACCTCGTCGAAGAGCTATTCCCTGTTCTCCGGCGTGCAGGACGCCCTGACCCAATGGTGGTACGGCCATAACGCGGTCGGCTTCTTCCTGACCGCCGGCTTCCTGGGCATCATGTACTACTACGTGCCGAAGCAGGCCGAACGCCCGGTCTATTCCTACCGGCTGTCGATCGTCCACTTCTGGTCGCTGATCTTCCTCTACATCTGGGCCGGGCCGCACCACCTGCACTACACGGCCCTGCCCGATTGGGCGCAGACCCTGGGCATGACCTTCTCGATCATGCTTTGGATGCCCAGCTGGGGCGGCATGATCAACGGCCTGATGACCCTGTCGGGGGCTTGGGACAAGCTGCGCACGGACCCGATCCTGCGCCTGCTGGCGATCTCGGTCGCGTTCTACGGCATGTCCACCTTCGAAGGCCCGCTGATGTCGATCAAGGCGGTCAACGGCCTGTCGCACTACACGGACTGGACCATCGGCCACGTGCACTCCGGTGCCTTGGGCTGGGTCGGCATGGTGTCGTTCGGCGCGATCTACTTCCTGGCCCCCCGCATGTGGGCCCGCGAACGGCTGTATTCCCTGCGTCTGGTTTCGGTTCACTTCTGGCTGGCGACCGTGGGCATCGTGCTCTACGCCGCCGCCATGTGGGTGTCCGGCATCATGCAGGGCCTGATGTGGCGTGCCTATGACGCGCTCGGCTTCCTGGAATACTCCTTCGCCGAGACCGTCGAGGCCATGCATCCGTTCTATGTCATCCGTGCCTTGGGCGGCGTGCTCTACGTCCTCGGCGGCCTGGTCATGGCCTGGAACGTCTACAAAACCGCACGGGGCGACCTTCGCGACGAACGCCCTTATGAAACCTCGTCGGCCGCGCCCGCCGCGGCTCCCGCCGAATAACGGCACGGCGGAAGGAGACAGAAATGTTCGATCACGGAAAACTCGAAAAGAACTCGATCCTGATGCTGGTCGGCATCCTGATCGTCGTCTCGATCGGCGGGCTGGTGGAAATCGCACCCCTGTTCTACCTGGAAAGCACCATCGAAAAGGTCAAGGGCATGCGCCCCTACACCCCGCTGGAGCTGGCCGGGCGGAACATCTACATCCGCGAGGGCTGCTACAACTGCCACAGTCAGATGGTGCGCCCGTTCCGCGACGAAGTGGAACGCTATGGCCACTACTCGCTCGCGGCGGAAAGCATGTACGACCACCCGTTCCAGTGGGGCTCCAAGCGCACGGGACCCGATCTGGCGCGGGTCGGCGGCAAGTATTCCGACGAATGGCATTCGACCCACCTGATCGATCCGCGCTCGCTGGTGCCGGAATCGGTGATGCCGGGCTATCCGTTCCTGGCGAAAACGCCGCTCAAGTACACGGACATCGCCAAGCACCTGGAAACCAACCGCATGGTCGGCGTGCCCTATGACGACGCGATGATCGAAGCGGCCAAGGCCGACCTGGAAGCCCAGGTCAATCCGGACGCCGACGGGGTCGAAGCCATGCAGGAACGCTATCCCGGCGCCCAGGCCCGAAATTTCGACGGCCAGCCGGGCAAGCCGACCGAAATGGACGCCCTGATTTCCTATCTCCAGGTTCTCGGCACGATGGTCGATTTCTCGTCCTACAAAGCCGAAGAAAACTATCGCTAGGAGGGCGGGATGTTCGACAACGTCACCTTTGAAGAGGCCGCCATGTTCGCCGAAACATGGGGTCTGGTTTACCTGGCGGTCATGTTCGCCGCCGTCCTGATCTATGCCTTGCGTCCGTCCGCCAAGAAGAAATTCCAGGACGCCGCGCAAATCCCGTTCAAGGAGGACTGAGCCATGTCTGAACGCCATACCGACGACTTCACCGGCGTCGAGACGACCGGTCACGAATGGGACGGCATCCGCGAGTTGGACAATCCCCTGCCGCGCTGGTGGCAATGGATTTTCTGGGCCTGCGTCGTCTGGTCGATCGGATACTGGATCGTCTATCCGGCCTGGCCGCTGGTTTCCGGCTACACCAAGGGCATGTTCGGCTATTCGTCCCGCGGCGAAGTCGCCAAGGAAATCGCCAAGGCCGAAACCGGCATGGAAGGCCAGTTGGAACAGATCCGTCAGGCCTCGCTGGAGCAGATCCGCACCAACGCCAACCTGCGTGAATTCGCCCTGGCCGGGGGCCGGTCGGCCTTCGCCGTCAACTGCTCGCAGTGCCACGGTTCGGGCGCCCAGGGCTTCAAGGGCTATCCCAACCTGAACGACGACGAATGGATCTGGGGCGGCACCATCGACGCCATCGCCTACACCATCACCCACGGCATCCGGAACACGGAAGACGAAGACGCCCGTCAGTCGGACATGCCCGCCTTCGGCCGGGACGGCATCCTGGAAAAGGCCCAGATCAACGATGTCGCCGAATACGTTCTGTCGATGTCCGGTCAGTCGAGCGATGCCTCGGCCGCCGCGCGCGGCAAGCCCCTGTTCACCGACAACTGTGCCGCCTGCCACGGCGAGAACGGCGGCGGCAGCCACGAGTTCGGCGCCCCCGCGCTGAACAACGACCTTTGGCTGTACGGCGGCGACAAGGCGACCATCGTCGAAACCATCTCCAAAAGCCGCCGCGGCGTGATGCCGGCCTGGGGCAAGCACCTGGACGATGCCACGGTCAAGCAACTCGCCATCTACGTCCACTCGCTGGGCGGCGGTAAGTAACCCGATCAAGGAGGGACCATCCCGGCCCGCATGGGGGAGGCCGGTTCTTGGGGTAGGAATACGATGCAGAACATGGGCAGCATGTTGGACACGGCCGTCGACGCCCCCGAAGTCCGGGAATACGACGTCGACGCCGTCAACCGCAAGGAAACCCGTCCGCCGCTTTATGCGCCGCGCAAGAAGATCCATCCGCGGCGCACCCACGGCTTCTTCCGGTCGTTCAAATGGTGGGTGATGGCGCTGACCCTCGGCGTCTACTACATCACGCCCTGGCTGCGTTGGGACCGGGGACCGGGCGCGCCGGATCAGGCGGTTCTGGTCGATATCCCGGGCCGGCGCTTCTACTTCTTCTTCATCGAAATCTGGCCCCAGGAATTCTATTACATCGCGGGCCTTCTGATCATGGCCGGGTTGGGCCTGTTCCTGGTCACCTCGGTCGTCGGCCGCGCCTGGTGCGGCTATACCTGCCCGCAGACGGTCTGGACCGACCTGTTCATCTGGGTCGAACGCCTGGTCGAAGGCGACCGCGCCGCCCGCATCCGCCTGGACAAGGCCCCGGCTTCGGCAAGCAAGGCCGCCAAGCGGCTGACCAAATACGTGATCTGGTTGCTGATCGCCATGGGCACGGGCGGCGCCTGGGTGTTCTATTTCGCCGACGCGCCGACCCTGTTCACCGACCTGTTCACGGGCCAGGCCGATACGGTCGCCTATGCCACGGTCGGCGTGCTGACCTTCACCACCTTCTCGCTGGGCGGCCTCATGCGCGAACAGGTCTGCACCTATATGTGCCCCTGGCCGCGCATTCAGGCGGCGATGATGGACGAGGAAAGCCTGACCGTCACCTATCGGACGGACCGGGGCGAGCCGCGCAAACCGTTCGAAAAGAACGCCGACTGGGATCAGCGCGGCGACTGCATCGACTGCAAGGCTTGCGTGGTCGTCTGCCCCATGGGCATCGACATCCGCGACGGCCAGCAGCTGGAATGCATCACCTGCGCGCTCTGCATCGATGCCTGCGACGACGTCATGAGCAAGATCGGCCGTCCGCGCGGCCTGATCGACTACGATTCCATCGCCAACGACGAACGGCGGCGGGCCGGCGAGGAAACCAAACTGCGCCTGTTCCGGCCGCGCACGCTGTTCTATTTCGGGCTCTGGGGCCTGATCGGGCTGGGCATGCTTTATGTCCTGCTGACCCGCGCCGATCTGGACATCAACGTGATCCATGACCGGAACCCGCTGTACACGACGCTTTCGGACGGCTCGCTCCGCAACGGCTATACCTTCAAGATTCTCAACAAGGCGCGCGAACAGCGCACCCTGATGCTGCATGCCTCGGGGCTGCACGGGATCAAACTCAAGGTCGTCGGATCGGAAGACATGGGCGACAGCCCCGATCCCTACTTCACGGTGAAGCCGGACCGCCTTCAGTCCTTCCGCCTGCTGGTCACCGTGCCGCCGGGCACCTTGAAGGACGACGCCGCCGACCTGCGCTTCGTGCTGAAGGAAATCAACACCGGCCAGACCGCGTCCTACAACAGCCTGTTCCGGGGCCCCGGCCAATGACCGAAGTCGTGCAAAAGGCGCCGCGCCGGATTACCGGCTGGACCGTCTTCTACGGCATGGTCGCCTTTTTCGGCGTGATCATCGCCGTCAACCTGACCTTCGTCTATTTCGCCCTGGACAGTTGGCCCGGCCTGACGACCCAACACGCCTACGAAGAAGGCATCGCCTATAACAAGACCCTGGAACAGGCGGCGGCGCAAAACGAAATGGGATGGACCTCGCGGGTCGGCCTGGGTGCGCCCATGCCCAAGGGCGGGCGGGTGCTCGGCGTAGTCATGCAGGGCCCGGACGGCCCGCTGACCGGCCTTGATATCCACGCCAAGCTGAGCCGCCCGATCGGCGAGGGCCTGATCGTCGAAACCGGATTGAACGAAGAACAGGCCGGGCGCTACGGCGGGCTGGTCAAACTTCCGGCCCTCGGGCGCTGGGAGGTCGAGATCACGGCCAAGGACGGCGCCGGCCGCACCTATCGCATGATCCACGAAATTCAGGCAGGGAACTAATCCGTGAACCAGGTGCAGACGATCCCCCCCGCCGGTTCGCCGGACGCCGCCCTGTCTGTCAATTCGGATGAATTGCCCGACGGGCCGCAGACCCTGCATCTGATGGTCGAGAACGTCCATTGCGGCGGCTGTATCAAGAAGATCGAAAGCACGCTGGCGGAAACGCCGGGCGTTGCGAATTCGCGGGTCAACCTGTCGACCAAGCGTCTGCGCGTCGATTGGCGGCCCGGCGAGACGACGCCCGAAGAGATCACCCGCACGGTCAGCGACCTGGGTTTTCCGGCCCGCGCCTTCGACCCCGAAGCGTTGAAGGACGGCGGTGAGGCCGAGGACAAACGCCTGTTGAAGGCAATGGCCGTGGCTGGGTTCGCCGCCGCCAACGTCATGCTGCTGTCCGTTTCCGTGTGGTCCGGTCATGCCGGGGCCATGGGCGAGGCGACGCGGACGCTGTTCCACTGGGTCTCGGCGCTGATCGCCCTGCCCGCCGTGGTCTATGCGGGCATGCCGTTCTTCCGCTCTGCCGCCGAGGCCCTCGCCGCGCGGCGTCTCAACATGGACGTGCCGATCTCGTTGGCCGTCGTGCTGGCCGCCGCGATGAGTTTGCAGCAAACCATGAAGGGCGCCGAACACGCCTATTTCGACGCTTCGGTCTCGCTGCTGTTCTTCCTGCTGATCGGCCGGTATCTCGACCGCCGGGCGCGGAACAAGGCGCGGTCGGCGGCGACGCGGCTGTTGGGCCTGCGGGCCGCCACGGCCATGGTCGTCCGCGCGGGCGGCCATCAGGAAGCCGTCGCCACGACGGACCTCGCCCCCGGCATGGTTCTGGCCGTCGCCGCCGGTGAACGGTTCGCCGCCGACGGCGTGATCGTCGGCGGCACCACGGATCTGGACACCTCGCTGGTGACCGGGGAAAGCGTGCCGCGCGCGGCGAAACCGGGCGACGCGGTCTTCGCCGGGACGCTCAACCTGTCCGGCCCGGTCGAGGTCCGCATCGACGCCGCCGGAGAAGACACCCTGCTGGCCGAGATTGTGCGCCTGATGGAGGCCGCCGAACAGGGCCGCGCCAAATACGTACGCCTGGCCGACCGGGCGGCGGGCATCTATGCCCCGGCGGTTCATCTTCTGGCCGCCGGCACCTTCATCGGTTGGTTCATCGCGACCGGCGATTGGGAACGCTCGCTGCTGACCTGTGTCGCGGTGTTGATCATCACCTGCCCCTGCGCGTTGGGCCTCGCCGTGCCGGCGGTGCAGGTCGTCGCCTCGGGCCGCCTGATGACCAAGGGCATTTTGCTCAAGGCCGCCGACGGCCTGGAACGCTTGGCCCAGGCCGACCATGTGGTCTTCGACAAGACCGGCACCCTGACCCTGGGCGAACCGGTCCTGGTCAACGCCGGCGACTTCACCCCCGACACCCTGCGTCTTGCAGCATCCCTGGCCCAGCACAGCCGCCATCCGCTCGCCCGCGCCATGGTCAAGGCGGCGGAACGGGAAGGCATCGATATCGCGATGGAGGTCGAATTGACCGACATCCAGGAAATGCCCGGCCAGGGCCTCGCCGCGACCTGCTGCGACCGGCCGCTCCGCCTGGGCAGCCGCGCCTGGTGCCGGGTCGAAAATGCCGGCAACGATGACGGCCCCTCCGGACCGGAATTCTGGTTCTGCCAGGGCGGCGACAAGGCACAGCGCTTCGCCTTCACCGACCAATTGCGCGACGATGCGCGGGCCACCATCGACAATTTGAAATCCATGGGCCTGACCGTGGAACTGCTGTCCGGCGATCGCGAGGACGTCGTCCGCGGGGTGGCGAACGACCTGGGCATCGACGAATGGCGGGCCGAATGCCCGCCCGACGGCAAGGCGCAGCACCTGAAGGACCTGGCCAAGGCCGGACGGAAGGTTCTGATGGTCGGCGACGGCCTGAATGACGCTCCGGCCCTGGCGGCGGGTCATGTCTCCCTGTCGCCGTCCGGCGCCGCCGACATCAGCCAGACCGCCGCCGACCTGGTGTTCCAGGGCCGCTCGCTCGCCCCGGTGGCCGAGGCCGTCAAGGTCGCCCGCGCCGCCACCCGGCATGTGAAGGAAAACTTCGCCCTGGCGCTGGGCTACAACATGATCGCCGTGCCGATCGCCGTCGCCGGGTTCGCAACGCCGCTGGTCGCCGCCGTCGCCATGTCGTCGTCGTCGATCCTGGTCACGCTCAACGCGCTGCGTCTGAAGCTTGTGAAATAAGCCTGCCGACCCTTCGCTTTTAGGAGACCGCCATGGACGTCCTGATCTATCTCATCCCCGCTGCCCTGTTTCTCGGCCTGATCGGCCTGGGCGCGTTCTTCTGGTCCCTGAAATCGGGGCAGTTCGATGACCTGGACGGCGCCGCCGAGCGCATCCTGACGAACGACGACGACCTGCCTCCCGGCCCCGGAACGGGCAGCACGACACGCCGCGAAGCCGCAGAGAAAACCACCGACGACAAGGCGTTCGAGGCCTTCGCGATCCCCTGTCACTGAGACCTCCGCACCCTCTCTTGCATTCCGGCGCCCCGGCGTTTTGCCATAATTCCCCGTTGAACCGCCCCGCGCTTGCATCCTATCCTAGGCACCGGCCGGGCCCGTTCCGCGGGACCGGCCCAAGCAAGCGATCTCTCGAGGGGGCCGGGACCAATGAGTCCAACCGATTCCACCAAGCCGGCCAAGGGTCTGAGCGGCATTCCGCTGCTCGGTTGCCTGGCGGCGGACGAAATTCAGGGCCTGGAACGCCAGTGCCGCTGGATGACCTTCGGCTCCGGCGAGAAGATCATCGAACGGGGCGAGGAATATTCCAGCGTCTATTTCCTGATCACCGGCACCGCCCATGTCCTGAACTATTCCGAATCCGGGCGCGCCGTATCCTACGCGGCGCTAAAGGACGGCGACGTGTTCGGCGAACTGGCGGCGATCGACGGCTTGCCGCGTTCGGCCTGGGTCTGCACCATCACGCCCTGCGTGGTCGGCGCCGTGCCGGGCCCGGCCTTCCTGGACTTGGTGACCGCCAACCGCGACATGGCCATGGCCTTGCTCAAGCGTCTGGCCGCCGTCATCCGTTTGGGTGACGAACGCCTCGCCGACGTCAGTCTGCTGGGGGCGGAACAGCGGGTCTGCATGGAATTGATCCGCATGGCCGAACCGGACCCGAACGACCCCAGCCGCTACGTCGTCTTCCCGGTGCCGACCCAGACCAACTTCGCCAACATGATCGGCGCCTCGCGCGAGACCGTATCCCGCATTCTGGGCCGCCTGCGCGAGGACGATATCGTGCAGCGCACGGACAAGGGCCTGGCGATCCCCGACCGCGCCCGCCTGGAACAGCGCGCCTTGATGTAGGCGGCGGCGTCCGGGCCCAGCGGGCAACGGGTACTAGTCGCTTTCTTTTTCCCAGAGCATCCGCCAGACCTCCGCCAATCGCCGGCGCGCATCGCCGCGGTGGGTTTCGAACCGGGCATGGGCCTCCGGCCCGCCATCCGGGTCGAGCCGGATCGACCAGAGCGCCGCGATCTGGTTCGGGGAAAGGGAATAGCGCAGGTCGATGACGCGGTCGGCGCGGTCCGGGTCGCGGGCGATGAAGCCGTCGCTGAAATGGCGGAACCGTTCGATATCGCGGGCCTGTGCCGAGGCCGGGTCGAGCCAGGGAAAATCGCGCGCCAGGTCCAACCGGGCGACCGAGTCCCCGGGATAGACGCGGGGCGCATAGCCGACGCGGACGGCATCCACGTAGTACCGGTCCGGCGTCGCGTAGATCACTTTCCAGACCAGCAGATTGCCGAAGCTGGGTTTGACTTCCATCCGCAGGGGCGCATGCCCCCGCGATGCCGCCAGATCCGCGCCCATGGCCCGCGCGCCTTGATGCTGCCACGCCCCCAACGACAAATAGATCGCCGCCCAGGCCAGCGCCGCCACCGCCCAGCGACCGTTGCGCCGGATCATGCCGGTGACGGCCAGCGCCAGGATCGGCAGGGTGAACAACGGGTCGATGATCGAGATAAGGCTCCAGGCGACGCGGGTGTCGCTGAACGGCCAGAACAGAACCGTGCCATAGGAGGTCGCCGCGTCGAGCAGCCCGTGGGTGCCGTACCCCAGGGCGCAGAACAGCCAGGCCGTGAGAAACGAAATCCCCATCCAGCGGCGAAACGGCAGGTACAGGACCGCCGCGGTGATCAGGGCGCCGACGGGAATGAAGATCAGGGAATGGGTGAACTGGCGGTGGTACTGCAGATAAAGCAGCGTATCCACGTCGGAGCGAATCAGCACATCCAGGTCCGCCATCATCCCGGCGACGAAACCCAGCGCGCCGGCGGCGACCGCGCCGGCGCGGCGGCGGGTGGCGAGCGGCAAGGCGGCGCCCAATGCGCCCTGGGTCAAAGGATCCATGGCGCTGGCGAAGTCCTAGTCCGTACCGTCCGTGTCCGCGAGGCAGGCTTCCACCGCCTCGAATGGCAACAGCACGCAGTCATGGCGGTGCTTGTGCCCCTGCACGGGCGTGAAAGCGTTCAACCCTTCCCAATCGCCGGTCGCCGGGGTGCCGTCGGACAGAAGGGCGCGGGCCTGGGCGATGCCGTCGGTCAGGACCGCGCGGTCCTTGCCCGGTGCCGCGCCGTGGATCACCGCCGCTGCCGCCTGGACCAGCATGCAGCCGCGCACCTTGCCGCCGATGTTTTCAATGGCGTCGCCGTTGAGCGCAACCTCGACCGTCACCCGGTCGCCGCAGAGGAAATTATCGGCGTCGTGACTGCAATCCGCGTCTTCGATCCGGCCCATGTTGCGGGCCCGCGCGGCCAAATCCTTGATCGCCGCGTCATAGATGTCGTCGGCCGCACTCACGACAGCACCTTGAGCATGCGGGTGATCGCCTTGTCGAAGGCCTCGATATCCGTTTCGTCGTTGTACAGCGCCAGGCTCGCACGCGTCGTCGCATCGACGCCGAAGGCGCTCATCAGAGGCTGCGCGCAGTGATGGCCGCCGCGAAGCGCCACGCCTTCGCCGCCCATGACTTCGCAGATGTCGTGCGGATGGGCGCCCTCGACCGTGAAGGACAGAATCGGCAGGCGCGGCACCTTGCCGGCGGCGACCCCCATGGGGTCCCAAACCGCAATGCGTTTGTGCTGGTTGAGAACGTCGAGCAGGGATTGGGTCAATTCCCGTTCGGCCGTGGTGATTTCCGCCCACTCCAGGCCCCTCAACCAATCCGCGGCGGCGCCCAGGCCGATCGCCTGGGTCACCGGCGGGGTGCCGGCCTCGAACCGGTGCGGCGGCGGCGCGAATTCGGTGCCGTCGAAGGAAACGCGGGTGATCATCTCGCCCCCGCCCAGGAACGGCGGCAGGTCTTGGAGAAGTTCCGAACGGGCCCATAGGGCGCCGATGCCGGTCGGCCCGAACATCTTATGCCCCGACAGCACATAGAAATCGCAGCCGATGGAGGCCACGTCGACCGGCCCGTGGCCGGCCCGCTGGGCGCCGTCGATCAGGACCGGGATGCCCCGCTTGCGCGCCATGCTGGTGATGATCCGGACATCCGTCACCGCACCGGTGACGTTGGAGCCGTGGGTGACGGCAATCAGCCGCGTGCGGTCGGAAATCAGATCGACCATCTTTTCGATCTGCAGATGGCCGTCGCCGTCGACGGGCAGCACGACCAGTTCCAGACCCTTGCGCTCGCACAGCATCTGCCAGGGCACGATATTGGCGTGGTGTTCGCCCTCGCCGACCATGATTTCGTCGCCGGATTTCAGGCCCGCCCCATAGGCATGGGCAACCAGGTTGATGGCCGCCGTGGCGCCCGAGGTGAAAATCACCTCGTCCTTGTCCTTGGCCCCCATGAACGCGGCAACCGACGCACGCGCGGCCTCGAACGCGTCGTTGGCGCGGGTCGCCAGCGGATAAATGCCGCGCTTCACGTTGGACCGGCCGTCGGCTTCGAATTCGGCCATGCGGTCGGTCACGGGCTTGGCGATCTGGGTCATCGCGGCGTTGTCCAGATAGGTTCGGGCCCGCCCGGAGGCAATGGCCGGAAACAGGTTCCGGAAGCTGTTCATGGTCATGTTTCCTAGTTGTTCGTTCAGGCCGGGTCGCGGCGCATGACGCCGATGATCTCGCCCAGGATACTAACCGCGATTTCCGCCGGTGACTGGGCGGAAATATCCAAGCCGATGGGCCCGTGAATGCGGCCGATAGCGGCTTCGTCGAAACCGGCGGCAGTCAGCCGGTCGACCCGCTTGGCCTGAGTTCGTGTGCTGCCCAATGCGCCGATATAGAATGCCCTCGACCGCAGGGCCTTTTCCAGGGCCGGGTCGTCCAGTTTCGGATCGTGGGTCAGCGTCACGATGGCGGTGCGCATGTCGGGCTGCAATTCGTCCATGGCTTCGTCCGGCCAGTCCGTGCGCACATCGACGCCGGGAAACCGGGCGTCCGAGGCGAAGGCCCGGCGCGGGTCGACGACGGTCACCTTGAAGCCGCACATGGCGGCCATGGGCACCAGGGTCTGGGCGATATGCACGGCGCCGACGACGATCATCCGCCGGGCCGGGGCGACGACCTCGACGAAATAATCGCCGTCCTCGCCTTCGACCTTGCGCGACCGGTCGTCGCGCAGCGCCGCCTTGGCCGCGTCGGCCAGCATGCCGGACAAATCGCCGTCGCCGAGCAGTTTCGTCTCGCCGTCGGCCAACCGGGTGATCAATGCCGAGGGCGTGCCGGTCGTCAGGGCGGCGCGGGCCTTTTCATAAAGCGGCGCCGATGCCGCCATGTCGCGGACCAGCACCTTGACCGATCCGCCGCAGGCCAGGCCCACGTCCCAGGCCTGTTCGTCGGAGACGCCGAAATCGAGCAGCTTGGCGGGGGCCCCGCCCAGCACGTCGAGGGCTTCCTTGACGACCGCCCCTTCGATACAGCCGCCCGAGACCGAGCCCGCCATTTCGCCCTGGGCCGTGATTCCCAGATGGCTGCCCGGCGGGCGCGGCGACGATCCCCAGGTCGAGACGACCGTCGCCAGCGCCACGGGCTTGCCCGAGGCCATCCAGTCGAAGGCCGTGTCGATCACGTCCTGAGTGGGTTGGATCTGATCCGTGGGCAGGGACATGGCGGGCGTTTCCCGGGCCGGGTGTCAGCCGCCGACCAGGTTCATGGTCGACAGGAAATAAGCGGCGGCGGCGAAGGCCGCAACGACGATGGGAATCCAGATGCCCTTGCCGATACCGCCGGATGACGGCGCGGCTGCCGCGGGCTCGCCGGCGGCGGGCGCCGGAGCGGCCGGGGGTGCTGTGTCCACGTCGGGGTCGGGGGCCGATTCGGACGCGGCGTCGGCGGCGGGCGCACCGCCGGCCTGCTTTTCGATCACCAGGGTCTCGAAGGTTTCGAAGAATTCACCGGCCAGTTTCTTGGAGGTGCCTTCGATCAGGCGGCCACCCAGCTGCGCCAGCTTGCCGCCGACGTCGGCCTTGACCTCGTAATTCAAAAGCGTGCCGCCTTGGCCATCTTCTTCCAGGTTGATGACCGCACCGCCCTTGGCGAAGCCGGCGGCGCCGCCCTTGCCTTCGCCCGAGATCGTATAGCTCTCCGGCGGGTTGAGGTCGGACAGGGTGACCTGGCCTTTGAACTTGGCGCGCACGGGGCCGACCTTGGCCGTCACGGTGGCGGCGAATTCGGTGTCCGAGACCTTATCCAGGCTCTCGCAGCCGGGAATGGCGCGGGCCAGGATGTCCGGATCGTTGAGTGCTTCGAAAACGGCTTCCCGAGGGGCAGCGATCTGGCGTTGGTCCTTTAAGTCCATGGGTCGTTCTATTCCTTTTTAATTCCTTGGCCCGCTTATAAATCGGCGCGGGCCGTGGTTGGTCGTCGGGCCTTTATGCCTCGATATGTTCCAAATGTCATGTCGGACGCGCTCAAGCGCGTGAATTCGGGCCCAAATCCCCTGGCTCGTCGATATCCATATGGATTGCCGAAGAGCCCACGTCCACCCCCAGGATGTCCTGATTGAACCGTTTCAACAGCGGTTTGGCCCCGATATCGCCGGAAAGTTCGGCGAAGGCGGGGAACAGGCGGCGCGGCCAAAGGATCGGGTTTCCCGGCTTTCCATCGTATCGGGGCTGGCAGATCTTGTCACCGCCCGCCGCCTCGAAGGCGCCGATCAATGCATCGATCACGGCGGGCGAGACGCCCGGCATGTCGCCCAGCAGGATCACCGCGCCGGTCATGCCGGGCCCGACGGCGGCGATCCCGGTCTTGACCGAGGTCGACAGCCCGGCCTTGAAATCCGGGTTGTCGATCATCCGCAGGTCCAGCCCGGCAAGGACGCCGCGCACGGCATCCGCCTGATGCCCGGTGACGACGACGACCTCGCCCGCGCGGGACGCCAGGGCGGCCTCGGCCGCGTGGCGGACCAAAGCACGGCCGCCGTAGTCCGCCGTCAGTTTGTTGATCTCGCCCATGCGGGTCGATCGACCGGCGGCCAGGACCACCGCCGCGACGGCAGACGGGCGGGCCGGCGATGATGGGTCCGAAACGGGCGGTTTATCTGGGCTGACACTCATGTTTCACGCTTACCGGGTTTTCCTGACCGAGGAGTCCTGTTATATGATTTGTATACAATTTATGGGCGGAATCACGCCTGTCATCCGAAAAACATCCAGGACAAGCCCAGCACATGGGGTTTGAAGGGGCCATGCCAGAAATTTCCCTATCCATCAACGGCGCGCCGGTCACAGGGACCGTCGAGGGCCGCACTCTACTCGTCGAATTCATCCGCGAGACCATGAAACTGACCGGCACGCATACCGGTTGCGACACCAGCCAATGCGGTGCCTGTACGGTGCACCTGGACGGCAAGGCCGTCAAAAGCTGCACCATGCTGGCGGTTCAGGCCGACGGGGCCGAAGTCACGACCATCGAGGGCCTGGCCCCCGAAGGCGAGATGAACCCCATGCAGCAGGCATTCAACGACCATCACGGCCTGCAATGCGGATTCTGTACGCCGGGCATGGTGATGCGCGCCATGGCCCTGGTCGCCGATAACCCGGACCCGACCGAGGCCGAGGTTCGCCACGGTCTGGAAGGCAACATCTGCCGCTGCACGGGCTATCAGAACATCGTCGCCGCCGTCCTGGACGGCGCCAAGGCGTTACGCGGCTGATCGGGGGGAAAGACAGATGGAAGAATTCACCTATACCCGCCCCGCCACGGCGGACGACGCCACCGGGGCCCATAGTGCGGCCGAAGACGCCATGTACATGGCCGGCGGCCAGACGCTGATCCCGGTCCTCAAGCAGGGCCTGGCCATGCCGACGGATGTCGTCGACCTGAACCGGGTCGGCGACCTGGCCGGCATCCAGGTCACCGGCGACGCCGTGACCATCGGCGCCATGACCCGTCATGCGGTCGTCGCGGCCTCGGCCGAGGTCAAAGGCGCCATCCCGGCGTTGACCGTGCTGGCCGGCGGCATCGGCGATGCCCAGGTCCGCAACCGCGGCACCATGGGCGGCTCGCTCGCCAATAACGACCCCTCGGCCGATTATCCCTCGGCCGTGTTGGGCCTGGGCGCGACCGTAACCACCAATCAGCGTGAAATCCCCGCCGACGAATTCTTCGACGGCATGTTCGCGACCAACCTGGAAGACGGCGAGCTGATCAAATCCGTGACCTATCCGATCCCGGAAAAGGCCGGTTACGCCAAGTTCCCGAATCCGGCCTCGCGCTATGCCCTGGTCGGCGTGTTCGTCGCCAAGACGGCGGGCGGTGTCCGCGTCGCCGTGACCGGTGCGGGTCAGGACGGCGTGTTCCGCCCGGCCGAGGTCGAAGCGGCGCTGTCCGCCGATTTCTCGGCCGCCGCGTTGGACGGCGTCACCGTCCCGGCGGACGATTTGATGACCGACATGCATGCCGCCGCCGACTACCGCGCGCATCTGATCGTCGTGATGGCGAAACGCGCCGTCAATCAAGCCAACGGCCAGGGTTGAGGGGAGACAAACCATGAGCAACGTCAAAATCGGTGAATCCCTGCGGCGGGTCGAGGACCTGCGGTTCCTCACGGGCCACGGCCGCTATATCGACGATATCAATCTGGACGGTCAGGCCCGCGCGGTCGTCGTCCGCTCGCCTTATGCCCATGCCACCATCAATTCCATCGACACCTCGTCGGTGGCGGACATGGACGGCGTGCTGCTGGTCGTCACCCGCGACGATTGGCAACGCGAAGGCTTCAAGCCCATGCCGACCAAATCGGGCGTGAAGAACAACAAGGACGGCACGCCGCTTTCCCAGCCGGACCGCCATGCCCTGGCCATCGACCGGGTGCGCTACGTCGGCGAGCCGGTGGCGCTGGTCGTCGCCGAAACCCTGCAGCAGGCCCAGGACGCGGCCGAGGCCCTGGACGTCGATTACGACGAACTGGACGCCGTCACCGATCCGGTGAAGGCGCTGGCCCCGGGGGCGCCCCAGCTTTGGGACGACATCCCGAACAACCTCTGCCTGGATTTCGAACTGGGCGACAAGGACGGCACGGAAAAAGCCTTCGCCGAGGCCGACCACGTGGTCTCGCTGGACGTGCTGAACAATCGCGTCACCGCCGTGCCGATCGAACCGCGCGGCTGCATCGCCTCTTATGACGCGTCGGAAGACAAGTACACGCTCTATAACGCGTCGCAGAACGTCCATGCCAACCGCGACACCTTCGCGGAAGTGCTGAACATCGATCCCGCCAAGCTGGACCATATCGCGCCGGACGTCGGCGGCGGCTTCGGCGCCAAGAACTCGGGCTATCCCGAACCGCCTCTCTGCCTTTATGCGGCGAAGCGGCTGGGACGTCCGGTGAAGTGGATCAATTCGCGGTCGGAAAGTTTCCTGTCGGACACCCACGGCCGCGGCCAGTCGTCGCGCGTCGAATTGGCGTTGAAGGCCGATGGCACGTTCATGGGCCTGCGCACCACGACGATCGGCGGCATCGGCGCCTATGCCTGGACCGTCGGCCCGTTCACGCCGACCGGTGGTTCCGCCCGGACCCAGGGCGGGCCCTACAACTTCCCGGCCATGTACTATTCGGGCAAGGCGGTGCTGACCAATACGGCGCCGATGGACCCCTACCGGGGGGCCGGACGGCCCGAGGCGACGTTCCAGACGGAACGCATCGTCGAGTACGCGGCGCGCAAGCTGGGCTTCGATCCCATCGAACTGCGCCGCAAGAACCTGATGCCCAAGGAAATGCTGCCCCATAAGACGCCCATGGGCCTCGATGTGGATTCCGGCGACTTCCCCAAGCTGTTCGAGATGACCATGGACATGGTCGCCAAGGCCGATCAGGCCGCCCTCAAGGCCAAGGCCGAGGCGGCGGGCAAGAAGTACGGCTTCGCCATCGCGCCCTATCTCGAGTGCACCGGCGGCGGGCCGAAGGAGCACGCCGGCGTGACCTTCAACAAGGACGGCTCGGTCGAGTTGGCCGTCGGCACCTCGTCCACGGGGATGGGCCACGAAACATCGCTGGCGCAGATCCTGGCGGCGGCGCTCGGCATTGAAATGGGCCGGGTGAAGTTCCAACAGTCCGACACCACGGCGACGCCCTTGGGCGGCGGCCATGGCGGGTCGCGCGGGATGGAGGTCGGCGGCAACGCCGTCAAACAGGCCGCCGACGAGATCATCGAACTGGCCAAACCCATCGCCGCCCGGCTGCTGCAGTCGGAAACGGAAGAGGTCGATTTCGAGGACGGCACGTTCAAGGCCGGCGCCTCGTCGGTTTCCATGAACGACGTGATCGAAGCCTCGCAGGACGCCGACAAGCTGCCGGAAGGCATGGAGCCCGGCTGCCTGAACCATTCGTCGGTGTTCGAACGGGGCATCATCTCGATCCCCAACGGCGTTCATGCCGCCGCCGTCGCGGTCGATACCGATACGGGCACGGTCGAATTCCTGGGCTACTGGGTGATGGACGACTTCGGCACCATCATCAATCCCATGCTGGCCGACGGCCAGGTCATGGGCGGCGTCGCCCAGGGCATCGGTCAGGCCTTCCTGGAAGACATCGTCTACGATCCGGATACGGGCCAGTTGGTGACGGGGTCGCTGATGGACTACGGCCTGCCCCACGCCGACGAGATCCCCAACATGGAGATCGGCTATTACGAAGGCGAGCCGACCAAGAAGAACCCCTTGGGCGTCAAGGGTGCCGGCGAAGCCGGCTGCGTCGGCGCCTGCCCGGCGGTGGTCAACGCCGTGCTGGACGCATTGAAGGATGACGGGGTGACCCATATCGACATGCCGCTGACGCCCCAGAAGGTCTGGAAGGCGATCCGCGACAAGGGGGCCCACGATCCGAAAGCCCTGCTGGGCGACGCGGCGTAACGCCCGCCGCCGCCTAGGAACGAAAAAACCGCCGCATCGGGAAACCGGTGCGGCGGTTTTTGTTTGGGCGGGTGGTCTCAGGCCCGGTTGATCGCCCCGGCGGCGCGCATCGCTTCGATCTCGCCCGCGCCGTAGCCGAGTTCGCCCAGGATTTCGTCGGTCTGCGCCCCGACCGGCTGCGGCGGCAGGGTGACCTGGGACGGGCTCTCGGCCATGTGGAAGGCGATGACGGGCACGGTCAGACCATGGGCCGGGCTGTCCGGCGCGATCAGCTTGTGCAGGACCTGGCGCGAGGCGACCTGCGGATCGGCCAGGGCCTCTTCCAGGCGGCGGATGCGCTGGGCCGGAATGCGCCGCGCGTTGAGGAATTCCTCCCAATGATCCGCGGGTTTCTGTCCGATGATGTCGCGGAGTGCCGCCTCTTCCTCGGCATGGCCCGCCAGGCGCTGGTTGTTGTCGGTCTTGACCATGTCCGGCCGCCCCAGGGCCTCCCACAGGCGCTTTTGCTGATGCAGGTTCGAGGCCGCGATCATCATCGGCGCGTCCGAGGCTTCGTAACAGCCGATGGTCGCAAAGGGGAAGCGGTTGCCCTTGGGCTCCGGGTGCTTGCCGTTCCAGGTGTATCCCGTGATGTGCGATGCGCAGAGAACCAGGGCGACGTCGAGCATCGACACATCGACGAACTGGCCCTTGCCGCCGTTGCGTTCGCGCTGCAGCAGGGCGGCGGTGATGGCGAAGGCCGCCGTCGTCCCCGTGGCGTAGTCGACCACCGGCGCACCGGTCTTGAGCGGCCGCCCGTCGTCGGCATGGGAGGTCATCGCCATCATGCCCGAGAACCCCTGCAGGATGTTGTCGTAGCCGGTGAGGTGCGCGCGCGGCCCGGTCGACCCGAAGGCCGAGATCGAACAATAGATCAGGCCCGGATTGATCTTGGCCATTTCCTCATAGCCCAGGCCCAGGTCCTCGAAGGCGCCGGGGCGGTAGTTCTCGACGAACACGTCGGCGGTCGCGATCAGGCGTTTCAGGGCATCCCGGCCCTGTTCGGTCTTCAGGTCCAGGGCTAGCGCCTTCTTGTTCGCCGCCTGGGCCATGAAGGCCGTGCCCATGCCGGCATCGCTCATCGCCGGGTCGGAGCCCTGCCAGCGCGCCTGGTCGGGGTCTTCCGGGGCCTCGACCTTGATGACCTCGGCGCCCAGCACGCCAAGTTGATAACTGGCGAAGGGTCCCGCCAGAACATGGGTCGTATCGATCACGCGAAATCCGTCGAATGCCTGCGGCATGGGTGGTCACCTTTGCTTGGATGGATGGTTTGTTCGTTCGTATCGAGGGGGGCTTTTTGGATGGCGAAGGCAGGCGCCGGGTCAGCTGAAATGATAGGCGGCCACCCCGTTGGTCACGGTCTCGCCGTCCTCGGACAACGGCAAACGCAGGATCGTCGAAACGTACTTCAGGGATTTCAGAGACAGCCAAACCGTGCGCGAGGCGACCGGCCGTCGGCTTTCGATCATCGTCGGGAAGGTCTGCGCATTCGCGAACCCGAAGCCTTCGACATGATCCGCGTTGTACCATTTTCCGGTCAGTTCCATGCCCGAGGCCTCGACCAGCTTGGTGCCGTAAAAGCGGAACCGGTAATCGAAGGGTTGCGCCCGGAAATCAACCACGGAGACGAAGGGGATAACGTCGGCGGGCAGCCCGATCAGATTGAAATCCGCCAGCGAGGGCGCGAATTTTTCCCCGCGCACGGTCTCCCAATAGGTGTGGACAGCCGACAGGTCGGGCGCATCGATCCCGGAAATCTCGATGCGCCTGTCCTCAAGGGTCTTCGCCCCCCTGAGGTTGTCGTCGTGTTCGAAGATCGCGCCCGCCATTGGACTCCTCATCCCCCCGCAAACGTCCTCACCGAATTCGATATCGGCGGAGACAGTGATCTTTACCACGATCATCGGGCGAACGCCTATTCGGCGATGATACCGGAGGAGCGTACCGGCGCGCCTAGAACCCGTCGAGTTCGACGGTGAAATCCTCCGCCGTCAGTGATGTGGCGCCGAGCCAGTCCAACGCCGGGGCCAATTCGTCGAACGATTTGTGATCGACGATCAGGCCGTTGATCTCCATCACCGCCCGAAGCAGACGAAAGATCGAACCGCTGGCCGATGGGCGCGTCACCGTCGCGGCACGAAACAACGGGGCGCCGCCGATGTTGGGCACCCCGGCACCGAAATACTCGGTCATGAATTTGTCCTTCATGGCGAGGATCGTGTCGAATTCGGCGTCGGAGATGTAAAGATCGCGGTGCAGAAAGATCAAGCGGTCCAGATCCGGCCGAAAATCGGGATCGGCGGCGTTCTTTTTAATTCTCTCGACGAAATCGGCGATCGTGACCGTGCCGCGCAGACTCGCCACGAACATCGGCGGATTCGTCAACACGCGTGCATGAACAGCCATCCCCCCACCCCCGTTCGTTTGATTGAAACCGGGTCTTCGCTAATACCATCGTATGACAGAAGCGGCCCGGAATCACCCTGCTAGAGCATTTTCCCTTCGAACGGATGCCATCCGTCCTTGTGCTCGATCTCGACGACCCAAAGATCGCGGTCGCGGGAGACCTGGCGATCGATATAAGCGTCGGCGTCGGCCTCCGGCACCCATTCGCCGCCCAGCGCCGCCAACCAGCCCAACGCCCCGTCCATGCCGGTCGCCTGGGTTAGCACGCGGCAGGTGCCGTTCAGGCGGTTGAGTTTCAGGATCAGGGCGCCGCCCCGGTCGTCGCCGTGCCGCAAGACCATCGCCGGGACGCCTTCGGAATTGCAGCGCCGGACATGGGCCATGATCCAGACATCGGATGTCAGTCGGTCGTTGGGCATTTGGGTTTCCCGTCGTGGTGTCGCGTTGATAGTATCGCGCAACACCTGACAAGGGGAGCACGCCATGGCCGGTCCGGCCATCAAATTGGAAACCGTTACCAAGGCCTTCGCCGACAACCACGTTCTGCGCGGCATCGATCTGGACGTTCCGGCGGGCGGCTCGGTCGTCGTCATCGGGCCGTCGGGCACGGGTAAGACGGTCCTGTTGAAAACGCTGATCGGCGTCCACACACCCGACAGCGGCAGAATGTCCGTCGACGGCACGGAGGTCTCGGCACTGGACGCCGCCGGAAGGCGCGGTCTTTACGGCCGGTTCGGGATGCTGTTCCAGAAATCGGGGCTGTTCGATTCCCTGCCCGTCTGGGAGAACGTCGCCTTCCGCCTGTTGCAGCAGGACCGCATGAGCCGCCGAGAGGCCCGTGACCGCGCCATCGAGAAACTGGGCCTGGTCGGCCTGGCCCCCGGCGAGGCGGATCTCTTTCCGTCGGAGTTGTCGGGCGGCATGCAGAAACGCGTCGGCATCGCCCGCGCCATGGCCGCCGACCCGGACGTGCTGCTTCTGGACGAACCAACGGCGGGCCTGGACCCGATCATGTCGAACATCATCAACGACCTGATCCTGGAGGTCATGGAGACCACGGGAGCGACGGTCGTTTCCGTCAATTCGGACATGAAGGGCGCCGCCCGCACGGCCCAGACGGCGGCGATGATTTACGACGGGCGGATCATCTGGTCCGGTCCCACGGCGGACATGCGCGCGAGCGGCAATCCTTACGTCGATCAGTTCGTTAATTCCCGCGCCGAAGGACCGATCCCGACGGTCGTCGACCCCGCGGCTTAGTCCAGGTCCTCGTTCACCGGCACGCGCGACGGCTTGGTCAGGATGAACCAGGCGCCATACGCCATGAACAGGGCCGCGGTAGCGATCAGGTAGGGCGGCGATTCGACGACGAAGGTGATATAGGAAAGGCTCAAGGTCATCGCCGAAACGGCAAAAATCTTGGCGCCCCGTGGGATGACCCGGTGACGGTCCCATCTTTGCAGCGACGGGCCGAACAGACGATGGTGATAAAGCCAATCGTGAAACCGCTCGCTCGACCGGGCAAAACACCATAAAGCGACCAGCATGAACGGCGTCGTCGGCAGGACGGGCAGCACGACACCAAGCACGCCCAAGGCCACGAAGGCCCAACCGAGGATGATCAGAACGACTTTCCGTGTGGCTTCGGTCATCGGCGTCCCAGCGGCCCGGCATCGCGCCCCATCGGGCGGCTTCGGGGCGGTTCAAAAATCAAAGGCATCTTGGCCTGTTTATCGAAAGGTCCAAATATTACCAAAGGCTAAGGTGATTTCCCCCTGCCCGCGTATTATTGTAGCGCGATTCCGGGCAGAGAAAGAATTTGGATGAAGGGTCGAGAAAGCACGGTGCCATACCTCGAGTCGACCGCGGATGACGCGTTACTCTCGGGTCTCGACCATCTGGACCAGGGGGTACTGTTCATCGGGCCCGACCTATGCGTGCGCGTAGCCAGCAAAGTTCTGCATTCCATATACGGTTTTCCCGACGATATCATGGTCGTCGGGCAGCATATGTCCGAGGTCTTTCGTTTTCTCGCCGAACGGGGCGATTACGGACCGGGCGACCCGGAAGCCATCGTCGAAGATCTTCTCGATTCCATTCGCAAGGGCCGGCGCAGCCAGGTCGATACCCGCCTGGGCAATGGCAAAACGGTGGAAATCCGCCGAACCCCCCTGCCCGACGGCGGCATGATCGCCGTGACCACGGACATGACAGACCGCCAAAACGCCGCGGAAGCCCTGCGCCAAAGCGAACAACGGTTCCGCGATATCGCCGAAATCGCTTCGGACTGGTTCTGGGAGACGGACGCGGATATGCGGTTTTCCTATTTCTCCGACCGGAACCGCGAACAACTCGGCTTCGATATGTCGACGATCATCGGCAAGAAGCGCACGGACATCACGCCGGAGAATGTCGACGATGCGAAATGGCAGGCCCATCTGGCCCAGCTGGCCGCGCATCAGCCGTTCAAGGACTTCCGCTACGACATCAAAACGCCGGACGGCATCGTCTTTCATGTCTCGATCAGCGGCAAACCCGTGTTCGACTATGACGGCATCTTCACGGGTTATCGCGGGGTCGGGCGTGACCTGACCCGAGATACCGAATCGGAAGCGGCTCTGCGGAAATCCGTCTCCGTCCTGCAAGCGACGCTGGACGCCACCGCCGACGGCATTGTGGTGGTGGAGCTGAATACCCGGGCCATACAGGCCTACAACCGCCGTTTCGTGGAAATCTTCGACGTGCCCGAAGATTTGATGGCCGCACGGGACGGATGGAAACTGCGCAGCTGGGTCGGGGAACTGGCCGTCGATACGGAAGCCTATTACAGCGACGTGGACATGCTTTTCGCACAGCCGGACAGAGAAGCCCGCAACACCATGGTCCTGCGCGACGGCCGGATCATCGACCGGTTCTCCCGCCCCCAATTCCTGGACGACGACATCGTTGGCCGGGTCATCAGTTTCCGCGATGTCACGGAACAGCGGCGGACGGCGGCAGAACTTCAATCTCAGAAGACCCTTTTGGAACTGGTCTTCCGAGACGTGCCGGACACCATGGTCCTGGCCGACGCCGACCGCCGCGTACGGATGTGCAACCCCGCCTTCTCCCGGTCGTTCGGATACGGCACGGACGAAGTGATCGGCCGGACGGCGGACTTCCTTTACGAGGATCAGGAAACCTATGAACGCGACGGCTGTTCGCGGATCGCCGCCGCGGGCGACGCCGTGCAGGCGCCCTATATCGTCAATTACCGCCGCAAAGACGGCGAAGTCTTCCCGGGCGAGACCGTGGGATCGACCCTGCGCGCGCCGAACGGCGATATTCTTGGCTTCATCGCCGTGATCCGCGACGTCGGCTCCCGCCTGAAGGCGGAACAGGAACGTCTGGACGCCCTGGAAATGGCCGAGGAAGCCAACCGCGCCAAGTCCGCCTTTCTGGCCAACGTCAGCCACGATCTGCGCACGCCGTTGAACGCGGTGCTGGGTTTCGCCGAAATCATCAAACAGGAATTGCTCGGCCCCGTAGGCCATGAAAAATATCTGGAATACGCGGAAGACATCCGCGAGAGCGGCGCCTACCTTTTGGACCTGGTCAACGACCTTCTCGACATCTCGACCATCGAGGCGGGCCAGCGGCAGGTTCGCCCGGAACCCATCGACATCAACCAGTTCATTCCCGAATGCGTGAAGGCGGCGACCGTCCGCGCGGCGGGCGGCGCCGAGGTCACGACCGACCTGGGGGACAACCCGCCTGCCCTGCATGCCGATCGCCGGGCCATGAAGCAGGTGATCCTGAACCTGCTGGCCAATTCCTTGAAGTTCACGCCGGCGCAGGGCCGCATCGTCATTCGCGTACACTATACCGGGGACCAATTCGAGATCGCCGTCGAAGACACCGGCAAGGGGATTCCGAAAGAGAACCTGAACAAGATCGCCCGCGCCTTCGAACGGGGCCAGTCCAACGCCTATGCCACCGCCGACGGAACGGGCCTGGGTCTGGCGATCGCGCGGTCCCTGGTCGAACTGCACGGCGGGACCTTCACCATCGAAAGCGAAGTCGGCCAAGGCACAACCGTTACCTTCACCCTGCCCGATACTATGCCCTCCTCCTCCTGAACGCGGGCATTGCGGCACAAGGGGCCGGCCGATCCAGCCGCGCCATATCCCTTGGCGCGGCGGCGTTTTTTTGGCACAACCGGGGCGGCGTCATTCCTTCAACCGGAGCATCCTACCCTCATGACCGAGACCACCCCCCAGACGGCTTCACAAGCAGCCGAAGCCGAGGCCGACGGCCCGCGCGATTTCATCCGCGACATCATCAAGGGCGACCTGGCGTCGGGCAAGGTTTCGGGCATCGTCACGCGGTTTCCGCCGGAACCCAACGGCTACCTGCATATCGGCCATGCCAAGTCGATCTGCCTGAATTTCGGTGTCGCCGGCGAATTCGGCGGCCAATGCAACCTGCGCTTCGACGACACCAACCCGGCCAAGGAAGAACAGGAATTCATCGACGCCATCATGGAAGACGTGCGCTGGCTCGGCTTCGACTGGGGCGACAACCTGTTTCATGCGTCGGACTATTTCGACACGCTCTACGGCTATGCCTGCCACCTGATTGAAAACGGCCTGGCCTATGTCGACGATCTGAACGGCGAGGAAATCCGCGAATATCGCGGCACCCTGACCGAGCCGGGCCGTAACAGCCCGCACCGCGACCGCACGCCGGCCGAGAACCTGGACCTGTTCCAGCGCATGAAGGCGGGCGAGTTCAACGACGGCGAGCGGGTGCTGCGTGCCAAGATCGACATGGCGCACGGCAACATGAACATGCGCGACCCGGTGATCTACCGCATCGTCAACAAGCCCCATCCGCGCACCGGCGATGCTTGGAAGATCTACCCCACCTACGATTTCGCCCATGGCCAGTCGGACGCATTGGAGAAAGTCACCCATTCGCTCTGCACCCTGGAATTCGAGGATCACCGCCCGCTTTACGACTGGCTGGTCGAACACCTGCCCGTCCCGGCACGCCCCCGTCAGTATGAATTTTCGCGCCTCAACCTGGGCTATACGGTGCTGTCCAAACGGCGCCTGACCCAACTGGTGACCGAAGGTCATGTCTCGGGCTGGGACGATCCGCGCATGCCGACCCTGACCGGCCTGCGCCGGCGCGGCATCCCGCCGGAAACCATCCGTGAATTCATTTCCCGCCTGGGCGTGACCAAGCAGGACAGCGTCGTCGAATTCTCGCTGTTCGAACATTGCGTGCGCGAACACCTGAACAAGGCCGCCGAACGGCGGATGGCCGTGCTGCGGCCCTTGAAGGTGGTGATCGAGAACTTCCCGGAAGGCGAGGTCGACAACCTGGACGCCATCGACAATCCGGAAGACCCCGACGGCGGCAGCCATACCGTGCCCTTCACCCGCGAGATCTATATCGAACAAGACGATTTCATGGAGGACGCGCCGAAAAAATTCTTCCGCCTCAGCCTCGGCCGCGAGGTGCGCCTGCGCTACGCCTTCTTCATCACCTGCACGGATGTGATCAAGGACGATGCGGGCAACATCATTGAGTTGCGCGCGACCTACGATCCGGAAACCCGCGGCGGCGACGCGCCCGACGGCCGCAAGGTCAAGGGCACCCTGCATTGGGTCTCGGCCAGCCACGCCGTGAAGGCCCAGGTGCGGCTTTATGATCATCTGTTCCAGGAAGAATCCCCGGGTGCCGGTGGCCGCGATTATCTGGAGGACCTCAACCCGGGCTCCCTGGAAGTCATCGAAGACGCCATGCTGGAGCCGTCGCTGGCCGGCTGGCCAACGGGCAAGACGTTGCAGTTCGAACGGCTCGGCTATTTCTGCGCCGACCGGGACGGCACCGCCGATACGCCCGTGTTCAACCGCACGATGACGCTCCGCGACAGTTGGGCCAAGGCCCAGAAAAAAGGATAGCCCCATGGCACCGGTGAAACGCAAGGCCCATTGGTATTTCGATTACATCTCGCCATACGCCTATTTGCAGTTTCATCAGATGCCGCGGTTCCGCGAGCGGCTGGACATCTCGCTGGAGCCGGTGCTGTTCGCCGGACTGCTGAATGCCTGGGGCCAGTTGGGCCCGGCGGAAATCCCGGAAAAGCGTCTTGCGACCTATAAGTTCTGCACTTGGCGGGCCCAGCAGATGGGCCTGCCATTCCGCACCCCGGTCCATCATCCCTACAATCCCCTGCCGACCCTGCGCCTGACCTTGGCGCGCGGATCGCACGCGGCGGATATCGACAAAATCTTCGACGCCATCTGGGGACGCGGCCTGGACATGGCCGACGCAGACGTGTTCGACGAGCTCAAGGCGTCGCTGGGCCCGGCCGATGCGCCGGAACTGGACGCCGAGGCAGCCAAGGCCGCCCTTCACACCAATACGGACAGCGCCGTCGCCAAGGGCGTTTACGGCGTGCCGACCTTCGCCGTCGAGGACGCCACGGCGGAAAACGGCTGGCGGCTGTTCTGGGGGTTCGATGCGGGCGACTGGATGCTCGACTGGTTGGATAACCCGAACATGTTCGAAAGCCCCGCCATGCGCACCGCCGACGACTGTCTGGTCGGCGCCCGGCGCCGCCGCCCGGAAGAAAAATAACGCGGCACCTACCCAACCGGCCCGCTGCCGGACCATAATCGCCGATCTTAAAAAAACACCCATCCAGGAGAGGAAACACCATCATGCGACGCCTACCCGCCGTCACCCAAGACGCCATGACCGACGAACAAAAGGACGTCTTCGGCAAGATCACCTCCGGCCCCCGGTCCAAGGGCCGCAACGCCATGGACTTTCTCGATGCGGACGGCGGCCTGATCGGGCCGTTCAACGCCTATCTCTACAGCCCCAAGGTCGGCAACGCGGCGCAAACGCTGGCCGGACTGCTGCGCTTCGACAGCGTCATTCCGGGCGACCTGCGCGAGATCGCGATCATGGCCGTCGGCCAGAACTGGGGCGCCGATTACGAGTTTTACGCCCATGCCAAGGTGGCCCGGAACGAAGGCGTCGACGAAGACACCATCGAGGCGATCCGCGTCGGCAAATCGCCCGCCGATCCGAAACACGCGGCGATCCACGGCTTCGTCATCGAACTTCTGGAAAACAAGAAGGTCTCGGACGCCACCTATGCCGCCGCCCATGCGATCCTGGGCGACCAGGGCATGGTCGAACTGGTCCTGCTGGCCGGCTGCTACTGCATGGTTTCGGCCAACCTGAACGCCTTTCAGACCCCCATGCCCGAAGGCGTGGCCCGCCCGTTCGGCGGCGACTGACCCTATCGAATGGGGAAGGGCCGGTGATATAACGGCCCTTCCTTTTTCGGCCCCACCCGGGGCCATATCCAACGGAGAGAAAGCATGTCGCGCACGGTCTACGTCAACGGTGAGTACGTCGCGGAAGAGGACGCCAAGGTTTCGGTCTTCGATCGCGGGTTTCTGTTCGCCGACGGGATTTATGAAGTCTCCTCCGTGCTGGACGGCAAGCTGATCGACAATCCGGGGCACATGGCGCGCCTGGAACGCTCGTTGAACGAGTTGAAAATGGCGCGCCCCTGTTCGAACGACGAACTGCTGGCGATCCAGAAGGAACTGATCAAGCGCAACAACGTCACCGAAGGTGTCGTCTACATGCAGGTCACGCGGGGAGCCGCCGACCGCGACTTCAATTTCCCCAAGGACGCGACGCCGTCGCTGGTCATGTTCACCCAGGAAAAGAACATCCTGGCCAACCCGGCCGCCGACAAGGGCATTTCCATCGTCACCCTGCCCGATATCCGCTGGCAGCGCCGCGACATCAAGACGGTGCAGTTGCTGGCCTCGTCCCTGGCCAAGCAGACGGCCAAGGAAATGGGCGTCGACGACGCCTGGCTGGTCGAAGACGGCATGATCACCGAAGGCACGTCGAACAACGCCTTCATCGTCACCGAGGACGGCACCATCATCACGCGCGGCCTTTCGAATTCGATCCTGCACGGCATCACGCGCAAGGCCGTTCTGAAAGTGGCGAACGAGCTTGGCCTGACCCTGGTCGAACGGTCCTTCACCCCGGAAGAAGCCTATGACGCGGTCGAGGCCTTCTCGACCAGTGCCTCCAGCTTCGTCATGCCGATCATCAAGATCGACGACCATATCCTGGGCAACGGCGTGCCCGGCCCGGTGAGCCAGAAGCTCCGCGCCGCCTATATCGCCGAAGCCAAGGCCAACGCCGAATAGAACCCCAGCGGCTATCCGCATGACCCCCAACGCCTTCAAAAGCGCCGGCCATTCCTGGCGCCTGTTCTGTGGCACGGACGTCATCGAACAGAACTTGAAGGCCGCCGTCACCCGTGCAGGCGCCCAGCGCGCGATGATCGTCTGTTCGCCCTCCATCGCCGCGAAAACGGACCTGCCCGCCCGGATCGAGGCTGCCTTGGGCGACCGGTTCGCCGGCATCTTCGACGGCATCGAAAAGGATTCCAGCTACGCCAGCGTTTCCGCCGCGACGGCCCGGGCCCGCGAATTGAAGACCGATCTCTTGATCGCCGTCGGCGGCGGCAGCGTCATCGTCGCGACGCGGGCCGTCTCGATCTTCCTGTCCGAAGCGGGCGATCCCTTCGACCTGATGACCCAGTATCCGGAAGGCGGTCGACCGGTCAGCCCCCGCCTGAACGCCCCCAAGGTTCCCATCGTCAACATCCCGACGACGCCGACCAGCGCCATGAACCGGGGCGGCACGGGATTGAAGAACCCGGACCTGGATCACCGGATGGAGTTTTTCGACCCGAAGACCCGGCCCCAGGCGATCTTCATCGACGACGGCGCGCTGATGACGGCGCCCGACGGCCTGATCCTGTCGACGGCGACGACGGTCTTCGCCTGGGCCGTGGGGGCGATGTCGCTCGATGCCGTCAATCCCCTGGTCGCGGGCGACCATGCCCAGGCCTTCCGCCTGGCGCTGGATGCCTACCGCCGGCTGCCGGACGCCCTGGACGATCCGGCGCCGCGCCGCGATCTCTGCCTCGCGGCTTTCCTGCAGAACCGGGCGGAAGACGACGGCCAGACCTTCGTCCTGCGCGGCCCCTACGCCAGCAACTATGCCTGCGCGACGGCCCTGCATCTGGAATATCCGAACATGAAGCAGGGCGAGTCCACGGCGGTCGTCCATGCGGCGACCATCCGCCTGGCGGAAGGCGTGACATCGGCCCAGGCGCAGGGCCCGGCGTCTGCCCTGGGTGTGTGGCGGGATGGCATGGACGTTGCCGCCGCCGCCGAGGCCGTGGCCGGGGAACTGGAAGCGATCTACCAAAAGGCCGGAATGCCGATCCGCCTGCGCGATCTGGAGATTGACCGGGACGCCCTGCCCGCCGTGGCCGCGCGGACGGTCAAGATCTTCAACGCCAGCGGCGACCTGACGACGCCGGAAGACCGGATCGCCCGGTCCTTGGCGATCCTGGAGCGCGCCTGGTAGCGTGCCCGAAAGCGGCCTGAAGGGCGAATTTTCCATGAATGTGCTCGACCTGCCTGACCTCAGCCTGGCCTATCACCGCGCCGGTGACGGCGCGCCTTTGGTCTTCCTCCACGGCTGGCCCGAATGGTCCGGCGTGTGGCGAAAGGTTCTGCCCGGTCTTGAGGCGCGGTTCGACGTGATCGCCCCGGACCTGCGGAACTTCGGCGACAGCCGGGGGGACGAAGCCCGCGACG
Organism: Rhodospirillaceae bacterium; assembly: GCA_002696205.1. Classification (GTDB taxonomy): domain Bacteria; phylum Pseudomonadota; class Alphaproteobacteria; order Rhodospirillales; family Casp-alpha2; genus UBA1479. The sequence continues at coordinate 61,548 of NZRL01000014.1, forward strand.
TCGACCATTACGTCTCGGACCTGGAAGCCTTGGTCGATCACCTGGGCCTGGACCGCTTCGGCATCGTCAGCCACGACGTCGGCGGCTTTCTTGCCCTGGATTATGCCAGGCGCCATCCGGGCCGCCTGGCGGGCCTGTTCTTCTTCGACTGTCCGCATTTCGGCATCGGGCCGCGCTGGCTGCAGGGCGGGCAGGTGCGGGAAATCTGGTACCAGTCGTTCCACCAACTGCCCCTGGCGGTCGATCTGGTCGGCGCATCCAGGGAAAGCTGCCGCGCCTATTTCCGCCACTTCCTTGCCCATTGGGCCGGACGGCCCGATGCCTTCGACGACGCCGCGGTCGAAGAATGGACCGACAACTTCATGAAGCCCGGCAATCTGGCGGGCGGGTTCCGCTGGTACGCCTGCGCCAATGAACGGCGGCTCAAGGCCATGGCGGATGGTGGGGAGAACGCGCCGATGATCGACCTGCCCGCCTATTCCCTATGGGGCGGGGCGGACCCGATCCTGCGCCCCGAATGGCAAGAGACGTTGACGGACGTGTTCAGCGATATCCGCCTGGAATTGGCGCCGGGGGCCGGGCATTTCGTCGCCTGGGAAGCACCCGAACTGGCGATTGATCGGATCGGGAGCTTCTTCGAGCCCTTGTTCAGGCAGCCCGATTGAATCCCTTGGCCGTGCGCTGCATGAGGTCACGGAACGCCTGTGCGGCGGGGGTCAAGGTCCGGTCCCGGGCCTGAATGACCGAGACACGGCGCGTCAGGTCCACGTCGGCGACGGGCAGCAGTTTCAATCCGCGCATGTCGAGGACCCGGGCGACCAGCCCGGCGACCAGGCCGACCCCCACCCCTTCCTTCACCAGATTGACCAGGGTCAGCGCATAGCGCGTCATCAGCACGGGCGCGTAATCGACACCGGCACCTTCGAACGCCCGGCGGGTATAGGCCCAGGCCGCGGATTCGGGCGGCATGGAGATCAGACGTTCCGCCCCGATCTCGGTCAGCGTGACGGACTCCCTTGCCGCCAAGGGATGATCCTCGCGCACGGCCAGCATGACCGTATCGGTCAGCAACGGTTCGACGACGAAGGGCGTATCGTCGCCATCGAAGGGGGAGACCGCCATATCGACGTCGCCACGGATCACCCGATCCATGACTTGGCCGAAGAAGTCGTCCAGCAGCACGACCTCGATTTCCGGGTGGCGCCTTTGGAATTCGCCCAGCACGCCGGGCAGGAACGCCGCCGCCGCCGAGGGCGAGGCCCCGACCACGACGCGGCCCCGGCCCAGGTGGGCCTCCTCGCGGAATTCACGGACCAGGGCGCGGGTTTCCAGGATCATGCGTTCGACCCGCCCGCGCAGGCGTTCGCCCGCTTCGGTGATGACGACCCGCCGGGTCGTGCGGTGGAACAGGCTGACGCCCAGGACGGCTTCGAGATGGCGGATACGGGCGGAAATCGTCGGCTGCGACACGCCGAGATCACGCGCCGCCTGCCGGAAGCTGCCGCTTTCGGCGACCGAGACGAAGGCGTCCAAATCCGCCGGAGATAAATTCATCAGCATTATCTATCAATTTATATAATCATCGTATTTTTCTTTCAATCAAAGGATTGATAGGGTGCGCATCTCGCCGCCGAAAGCGGCCCGAATTTCTTCCCCCGGTCTCCTTCCGATGAACCTGGGGACGACATGAACGCAGCGACACATATCCGAGGACAGCGACCCATGACTTTTCAACCCGTCGACAGCCCCGCCGCCTGGCGCGTTTCCGAAATCGAAAACGACGACCGTTGGATTTTCCGTCTCGACGACACCCAACGCCGGCAGATGGCCGAGGCCGTCAAGGCCGCCTATGTCGCGGATAAGGAATTGTTCGATTACCAGGGGACGGATTTCGACCTGGGCCCGGGCATGGGCGTGATCGCCGCCGCCGCGCAGGAAGCCAAGACCGGCCGCGGCCTGGCGGTGCTCAAGGGCCTGCCCCGCGACGAAGTGACCGAGGACGAATTCCGCATCATGAATTGGGCGATCGGCCTGCACCTGGGCGTCGCCCGGCCGCAGGGCATCAAATCGCAGTATATGTCCCAGGTCCGCGCCGTCGGCCATACCTACCGCGCGGCCAACGGGCGCGGGTACAACTCCAACGCCAGCCTGGATTTCCACACCGACGGCTGCGATATCGTGACGCTGGCCTGCTACAACAAGGCCAAATCGGGCGGCCAGAGCATGGTGTCGTCCAGCCTCACGGCCTGGAATACGCTTCTCGCCGAACGGCCGGATCTGGCCGAAGCCGCCCGGACGCCGTTCTATTTCTCGCGCAACACGGAAGAGGCCCCGGACGAAGGCCCCTATTACAGCCAGCCCCTGTTCGACGAAGCCGAGGGCCATATGTTCGGCAAGTGGAACCGCAACCGCGTGCGCACGGCCCAGGAAATCGCCGGTGTGCCGCCCCTGACCCAGGCCCAGGTCGAATGCACGGACCTGCTGGACGATATCCTGCGCCGCCCGGACGTCATGTACACCATGTGGCTGGAACCCGGCGATCTGCAGTTCATGAACAACCACGTCATGCTGCACTCGCGGACGACCTTCGAAGATTACGAAGAAGAAGAACGCAAGCGCCTGCTCTATCGCCTGTGGCTGGCGACGCCGGATTCCCTTCGCCTGCCGGACAGCTGGGGCGGGTATTTCCGGTCGGTCGAACCGGGCACGGTACGCGGCGGCATCCGCGGTCATCACTACGACGATGCCTGCTACGCCTTCGAATCCCGTCAGGCGGCGGCGCTCGGCATGCCGGCGCCGGAACGCGAACGTTTCATCCCGATGGGCCTCGCCTCCTAGGGCAACTTTCTAGGGGACAACGCCCCCGGCCTGGCGGCGGGCCTTGCCCCGCCGTTCGCCGCCGACTTCCCGGAACGTTTCGGCCCGCGCCTTCGACCAGCGGGTCAGCTGTTCCGCATCGCAGGTGCCGTCGATCAAGCCGCCGACCGGCCATTCCGGATA
>NZRL01000015.1 GCA_002696205.1 Rhodospirillaceae bacterium
CACGTGCCCATCGCCACGACCGCCATGGGGCGGGCGTTCCTCGCCGCCATTCCCGATACGGAGCGGGAATACCTGATGGTCGCCATGGCCGAACGGGCCGGCGCCGAATGGCCCAAGATCGAACGTGGGATCAAACGCGCCATGGATCAGATCGCGGCCAAGGGTTATTGCACCTCGTTCGGGGAGTGGGAGCACGACGTCAACGCCATCGGCGCGCCGCTGCGGTCGCTCGACGGGGCGACGATCATGGCGATCAACTGCGGCGGCCCGGCCTTCATCCACAAACCGGACCGCATGGAAGAAGAATGGGGCCCGCGCCTCGTCAATACGGTGCGGACCATCGAAAAAGAAATGCAAAGCGGTTTCGCCGCGCACGGTCCCTGGTAAACATCGGTTTTGGTATGCCCGCCCGTGCCGTTCGGCACGACAAGCGGCGGCGGCGTTGGGAGGCGCCTGAACATTGGAACTCGTTCTGAACCCCGAGGAATCCGCATTCCAAGAAGAGGTCCGCGATTTTCTGCGGACGAGCATTCCGCCTGAGATCAAACGCAAGGTCGACCTGGGCCTGAAATTGGTCAAGGAAGATTACGTCGTCTGGCAGAAGATCCTGCATGAACGCGGCTGGATCGCGCCGAGCTGGCCCAAGGAATACGGCGGCCCCGGATGGTCGCCGGTGCAGCGCTATCTTTACGAAGAAGAATTGGCGGCGGCGTCGAGCCCGCGCCTGATCACCTTCGGGCTCAAGATGCTGGGCCCCGTGCTGATCGAATTCGGCACGGACGACCAGAAGGCGCGGTACCTGCCGCGCATCCTGTCCAGCGAGGATTGGTGGTGTCAGGGCTTTTCCGAGCCGGGCTCGGGATCGGACCTGGCGTCGCTTTCGACCCGGGCCGTGCGCGACGGCGACCATTATGTCGTCAACGGCCAGAAGACCTGGACCACCCTGGCGCAATACGCCGATTGGATTTTCTGCCTCGTCCGCACCTCGACCGAGGGCAAGAAGCAGGCGGGCATTTCCTTCCTGTTGATCGACATGAAGACCCCGGGCGTGACCGTGCGGCCGATCAAGACCTTGGACGGCGGCCAGGAAATCAACGACGTGTTTCTGGAAGACGTCCGCGTGCCGGTCGACAACCTGGTCGGCAAGGAAAACGACGGCTGGACCGTCGCCAAGTTCCTGTTGGGCCACGAACGGTTCGGCATCGCCGGGGTCGCGCGGTCCAAAAAACAGATGGAACGGGTGCGCGACATTGCGTCCAAGGAAATGAAGCGTGGCCGTCCGTTGATCGAAGACGCCCGGTTCCGCGAGGAAATGGCCCAGGTCGAAATCGATCTGACGGCACTTGAAATGACGGAACTGCATCTGTTGTCCGAGCAAGCGGCGGGCCGAAAGCCCGGGCCCGAGTCCTCGATCCTCAAGTTGAAGGGCACCCAGGTGCAGCAGGCGATCACCGAGCTTTTGCTGGAAGCCGTCGGCAACCGTGCCGCCGTGTTCGACCCGGCGATCCTCGACGACGACTGGCCCGGCCCCGGCAACGACGGCCCGGCCATCCCGGAGCACGCGGCGACCGTCGCCGGCCATTATTTCAACTGGCGCAAGGCATCGATCTACGGCGGCAGCAACGAAATCCAGCGCAACATCATCGCCAAGGCGATCCTCGGGCTGTGACGGGGCGGAGAGAGACATGAACTTCACCTTCACCGAGGAACAACTCCTCATCCGCGACATGGCCGAACGGTTCTTTCGCGACGAATACGATCTGGACACCCGGCGCAAACATCAGGCCATGCCCGGCGGTTTCTGCCCGGAAACCTGGGCGCAGTTCGCCGAAATGGGTTGGTTGGCGCTCGGCATTCCCGAAGACCTGGGCGGCGTCGGCGGCGGCAGCGTCGAGACGGCGATCCTGATGGAGGCCATGGGCGGCGGCCTGGCGGTCGAACCGTTTTTATCGACCGTCGTGCTGGGCGGTGGTTTGCTGATCCGGGGCGGCTCTGACGAACAGAAGGGCGACCTGTTGCCCAAGCTGGCGGCGGGTGAATTGCTGCTGGCCTTCGGCTACGGCGAGCCGCAATCGCGGTACGATTTGAACGACGTCGCGACGACGGCCAAGGCCGACGGCGATGGATATGTCCTCGACGGCGGCAAATGCGTCGTCCTGCATGCCGGGACGGCGGACAAGATCGCCGTCACCGCGCGGACGTCGGGCGATGCCCGCGACCGGGCCGGCATCACGGTCTTCCTGATCGACGCCGACGCCCCCGGCGTGACGGTGCGCGATTACCCCACGGTCGACGGCCTGCGGGCGGGGGATGTGACCCTGTCCGGTGTGAAGGCCGGGGCCGAGGCGGTCGTGGGCGAGGTCGGCAACGGTCTTGAATTGACTGAAGCGGTCATTGACCGCGCGGCGGCGCTGATCGCGGTCGAGGCGGCGGGGGTAATGGCGGCGACGACGCAATGCACCGTCGACTACCTGAAGGAACGCAAGCAGTTCGGCCGTCCCTTGGGTGATTTCCAGGCACTGCAGCACCGCATGACGGAAATGTACATGGAAACGGAGCTGACCCGCTGGCTCGGCTACATGGCGGTCGTCCGCCAGGACGGCGACGACCGGCCACCCGCCGCCCGCGCGGCGGCGCAGGCCAAGGCCAAGGCCGGCCAGGCCGGGCGCCTGATCGGCCAGGAGGCCGTGCAGCTTCACGGCGGCATGGGCGTGACCGACGAGATGTTCGTCAGCCACCTGTTCAAGCGCCTGACCATGATCGACCACGTCTTCGGCGACGCGGCGCATCAGGTGGAACGCCTCGCCGATATGGATGTCGGGAACGCCGCCGCATGACGGGGGCCGCGACCGATGGCCGGGCGAGCGACCGGGAATTGCTGACCCTCGCCGCTCTCTGGGGGCTGGCGCTGATCGCTTCCGGCATTCAGCCTGCGGATCGCGTGACCTGGTTTCTCGAGGTCGCGCCCGTGCTCATCGTCCTGCCCCTGATGGCGGCGACGCGCGGCGGGTTTCCTCTGACGCCGCTGCTCTACCGATTGGCCTTTCTCCACGGTCTCGTCCTGATCCTGGGCGGGCATTACACCTATGCCAACGTGCCGCTCGGGTTCTGGTTGCAGGACCTGTTCGACATGGCGCGCAATCCCTACGACCGCATCGGGCATTTCTTCCAAGGCTTCGTGCCCGCCGTGCTGGCGCGCGAGGTGCTGTTGCGCAAGACCGGCCTGGGCGCCGGCAAGATGATGTTCTTCGTCGTCGCCTCGATCTGTCTGGCGTTCAGCGCCTTTTACGAACTGATCGAATGGTGGGCGGCGGTGATCCTGGGGCAGGGGGCCGAGGAATTCCTGGGTACCCAGGGCGATGTCTGGGACACCCAATGGGACATGTGCATGGCCCTGGTCGGCGCGGTTCTGGCGCAGGTATTTCTCTCCCGCCGCCACGACCGGCAGTTGGCGGCGATTGCGGCGGGACGCGCGGCGGGGTAGGACTCTTCTCCGGGGGGACGGAGGAGACACCATCATGACCATCAAGAAAATCGAACTACTGCGTTTCGGCGTGCCTTTTGAAACGGGCGGGCCGCGTTTCGGCTTTCGTCCGGGCGCCAACGACAATCCCTGGACCGTCAAGGAATGCCTGATGGTCCGGATCGAAACCGAGGACGGCATGGAAGGCTGGGGCGAAAGCTTCGGCCATCTGTCCAACCCCAGCACCATGGCGATGCTGGAAAATCTGATCGCGCCCTGGTTCATCGGCCGGGACGAGGCCGATCTGGAAGACCTGATGGAGGGGGCGAACAAGGCGTTCTTCGGCTTCGGCCGCCAAGGGCCCTGCATGTATGCGCTGTCGGGGATCGACATCGCCCTTTGGGATTTGCGGGCCAAGCGCGCGGGCAAGCCGCTTTATCAGCTGCTCGGCGGGCCCGAAGGCGACGTCGAGATCACCCGCTATGCCTCGCTGATGCGCTATGGCGGGGATACGGAGGCCGTCGCCCGCAACACGGCCCGTGCCGCCGACCTGGGCTTTCCCATGGTCAAGCTGCATGAACGGGATATGCCGTCGTTCATGGCCGCGCGTGAAGCCGCTCCCGAAGGCGTTGCCATTACGCTGGACGTCAACTGCCCCTGGTCGGTCGAGGACGCGGTGGCCATCGCCCGCGAATTGAAGCAACGCGAACACGTCAAAGGCGGCTTCCTCTGGCTGGAAGAACCCGTCTGGCCGCCGGAGGATTTCGACGGCCTTGCCAAGGTGCGCGCCGAAGGCACCGGCATTTCCGGCGGCGAGAACATCGGCTCGGCCATGGAATTCTCTCACGCCATCCAGGCCGGGGCCTTCGATATCCTTCAGCCCTCGATCGCCAAGGTCGGCGGCGTCAGCGTGTCCAAACAGGTCTTCGAGATGGGCCGGGCGGCGGGCGTGCGTGTCGTCGGCCATAGCTTCTATTGGGGGCCGGGCTATGTGGCGACGGCTCATGTCCTGGGGGCGCAGCCGGCACCGGCGGCGGGCCAGCCCCATTGGCTGGAGACGGCCTTCATCGACTACGCGGAAAATCCCCATGACCTGGTCGATCCTTTCGATCCGGTGATGATGCTCCGGGCCGACCGCCCGGGCCTGGGCTTCAATCCCGACATGGCGCATTTGCAGAAGTACCTGATTGCGCGGGCCGAGATTTCGGCCTAGACCGGACGGGTCTTTCAACAATCAGGAGCCTCCGCCGATGACCGCATTTCGCCTGTTCGCCGCCGCCATCATGGTCGGCCTGACCCTGACCGCCACGGCCCCCCGGGCCCAGGCGCTGGACGGTTACACCGGCGAGTTGACCGGCCAGTTCATGGATTGGTGCACGGGCAAGGCCGGTAATACGGAAACGGCCTGTACCTGTACGCTCAAGAAGGTCGGGGAGTCGGTGACCCCGGCGGCGCTGACCACCTTTGTCGCCGACAAGATGGGCGGCGGGTCCGGCTTTTCCATGTCGTCGGCGACCGTCGCCACGGCGGCCGTGGTGACCCAGGCGCTGACGGCCTGCGTGAAATAATCGGGCACGCACCCCGCTTCGAATAAAAAAGGCCCGCCGGTTTCGGCGGGCCTTTTCATTTCCAGATGACGGCGGAGGGTCAGTGGATTTCCTTCGCCCCCTTCATCGCCGCCTTCAATTTTTCGATGTCGAAATCCGGTGCCTTGGCGGCGGTCAGAATTACCGCTTCGCGGCGCGAGATACGCTCGACCGCTTCGGGGATTTTCTTGACCGCGGCGTCCGGGATCATCACGGCGCCATGGTGGTCGGCGTGAATGATGTTGTTCGTCACCACGGTCATGCCGTGGATCGTCACCTGACAGTCGATATCGACGACGTGGACGTAGGCATGGGACGGGCCGACTTCGCCGCCCAGCAGGTTGAAGCCCCGCGCACTGTCCTTGAGGTCGCGGAACGATCCGTTGGTCACGCCGCCGACCGCGCCCAGGCCCTTGTGCACGGTGGTCTGGACCTCGCCCCAGAAGGCGCCGTAACCGGGCCGGGGGTCGATGTCCTGGATCACCACGATGGTCGGCTTGGGGCCTTGCGCGACATATTTATAATAGGCCTCGCGCTTGGCCGCCGATTCCGCCGCCGTTTCGGCGGGCGGCTCGGCCGCCCGGATCGTCGCCGTGCGGGCATAGCCGCAGATCGGCGGCAAGTCCGGGTCCAGCGGCACCAGCGGCTCCGTCGTGTAGCCGTGGCCCCGCCGTTCGGGCATGACTTCCTCAAGGGCGTTGCAGATGGTCGGTGTGTCCCATTGGGTCAGCACCGCCAGGTCTTCGGGTGTGAAGTCGGTCAATTCGATGTCCTCTCTATACGGCATGCGGCCTATTCGGCGGCGCGGGTCTCCGCCGGGCCGGCGAAGGCGGCTTCGTCGAACGACCGTTCGTTGTCCCAGACGTTCTTCGGGATGGGCAGACCTTCGAAATCGGCGTCGGTCAACGCGCCATCCGGCTCGATCCCCAGTTTCTCGCGCAGCATCAGAATGATCTGGCGGGTGTGCTGGCCGGTGTGCCAGCCCGTGCGCTCGAGAACTTCGTGCAGGGTGACCTCGCCGTAATAGACCTTGCCCGGCTGGGTGAAGTCGGTGGTCTTGCCGTCGCGATCCCACCACGCCTGGAAGCGGTCGTGGATGCCCTGGCCGTAATCGATCAGGTCCTGCTTGGTCTTGACCGACGCCGGCGGAACGGACTTCAGCGCTTCGTAGGTATAGGGCGCGTCGTTTTCGACCCGGTTGAGAAACACTTCCGGAATGTTCATCACGTGATAGACCAACTGGCGGTAGGACCGGGGGCGGCCCGGCAAAAGTTCGTCCAGGCGGTCTTCCGGAATCTGTTTCAGATAGCGGGTCGCGGCGGCGACGTTCTGCAGGACCTTGTCCTTCATTTCCTCGGGACTGAGCATCTTGTGTCCCTCGAAATCGAAGCCGGCGACCTTGGCGACGTCGCGGAACACGGCGCCGTTCGCCCAGTTCTTGCCGCGCGCGACGATCGGAACCATGCGGACGCCGAGCGCTTCCAGTTCCTTGAAGCCTTCTTCATCGTCAACGACATTGACGGAGACGAAGGGAATGCCGTGATCGAGCAGAAATTCTTTTGTTTTCAGGCAGCTTGAGCAACCCGGTTGCCAATAGACCTTGACGGGCGGCAGTTCGCCGTCGGCGAAGGTTTCGTCGAAATGTGCCATGGGATGTTTCCTTGATGTGTTTTGGAAAGGTGATTTCCAGCCCCTTAATTGTATACAAGTTGAGCCTCGGAACGGTGGGAGTCAACAGCGCGGCGCCCGTTGCGGCGTTGTTGCGGCCACCCGTTCTGACGGAGAAGGGGGCGGGAAGAGCCTCGCCTCGATCAAGGAATTGGAGGAAGCGATCGGCATTCTCAAGGCGCGAAAGCAGATCGACGCCGCCGACGACTGATCGGTCGAGGAAATCTCGCCCCCGGTCATAGAAAAACGAAGTCTTGCCGCGCCGCGCGGGAACGTTAATCTGGCGCCCGAAACCAAGAAACCACACCGACCCGCCCGAGGAGACCACCCTTGAAGCCCCTAGCCGGCATCCGCATTCTCGACCTGACCAACGTTTTGGCCGGGCCCTTCTGCTGTCACCAACTGGCCCATATGGGCGCCGACGTCATCAAGGTGGAGGTCCCCGGCAAGGGCGACCTTGCCCGTGAACTGGGTGCCGATCCCGAATTGAACAAGAAGGGCATGGGCACGTCGTTCCTGGCCCAGAACACGGGCAAACGGTCGATCACCATCAACCTGAAGTCCGAAAAGGGGCAGGAGGTCTTTCACCGGCTGCTCGCGACCTCGGACGTGCTGATCGAGAATTTCCGCCCCGGCGTAATGGATCGCTTGGGCGTCGGCTACGAGGTTCTGAAAAAGGATCACCCCAATCTGATCTATTGCGCGATTTCCGGCTTCGGCCAGGACGGTCCGCTGAAGAAGGCCCCCGCCTACGACCAGATCGTGCAGGGCATGTCGGGCGTCA
>NZRL01000016.1 GCA_002696205.1 Rhodospirillaceae bacterium
CTGCGTTTCGGCGGCCCGCCGATCCGGATAAAGCCAATGGGCTCAAGCGGTTCCGGCGATTCCCCTGATGTCACCGGTCGGTCATTTGACATGCCGGGGTGGGGTAACTATCTTAACTAAATCAATGACTTATTTCTGCCGCCCGATGACCCGCTTCAACCAAGCCGGGATGGCGGCTTTTTGTTCGCCCCCAGCGTCGGGTGGCGGCGCGTTTACAACGCGAACCGACCCCGCGCGGCGAACGATCGACAGCGCGACGCGATAACAATCAAAGGAGCCCATCACGTATGTGTGGACTGAGCGGCGAAATCAGATTCGACGGAACCTATGCGGACACGCAGGCCGTGGCGCGGATGACCGACGCCATGGCGCCCCGGGGCCCCGATGCCTCGGGCCTGTTCGCGCAAAGCCGCTGTGCCTTCGGTCATCGCCGGCTCAAGATCATCGATCTGTCGGACAAGGCGCAACAGCCCCTGGTCGACCCCGACCTGGGTCTGACCATCGCCTTCAACGGCTGCATCTACAACTACAAGGCGCTGCGTGAAGAGTTGATCGCCGATGGCTACCGGTTCTTCTCGACCGGTGATACGGAGGTCGTGCTCAAGGCTTTCCATGCCTGGGGTCCCGAATGCGTGCAGCGCCTGAACGGCATGTTCGCCTTCGCGATTTACGAGCGCGACAGCGGCCGTCTGACCCTGGCCCGCGACCGCCTGGGCATCAAGCCGCTGTATCTGGCCGAAAGCGGCAAGCGCCTGCGCTTCGCTTCGTCCCTGCCGGCAATCCTGGCGGCGGGCGACACGGATACCTCGATCGATCCCATCGGCCTGAACCATTACATGTCGTTCCACGCGGTGGTGCCGCCGCCCTATACGGTGCTGAAGGGCGTGCGCAAATTGCCGCCCGCGACCTATGCGGTGTTCGAAGCCGACGGCACGCGCACCGACACGACCTATTGGAAGGTCGATTTCACGCGCTCCGCCGAAGACATGAGCCTGTCCGACGAGGAATGGTGCGACCGGGTGTTCGACGCCCTGGCGCTCAGCATCGACCGGCGCCTGGAAGCCGACGTTGACGTCGGCGTGCTGCTGTCGGGCGGGGTCGATTCCTCGCTGATCGTCGGCATGCTGGCGCGGGCGGGTAAGACGCCGCTGCGCACGTTCTCGGTCGGGTTCGACGACGCCGGCGGCGAGGAAGGCAACGAATTCAAATATTCCGACATCATCGCCAACGAATTCGGCACCGAGCACTACAAGATTCATATCGGCGCCGACCGCCTGATGGCGCTGCTGCCGGACACCATCAAGGCCATGTCCGAACCCATGGTCAGCCATGACAACGTCGGCTTCTTCGCGCTTTCCCAAGAAGTCGCCAAGCATGTGAAGGTCGTGCAGTCGGGCCAGGGGGCGGATGAAATCTTCGGCGGCTACTCCTGGTATCCGCCGCTGATGGAGTCCAACGATCCCGTCGGCGATTATTCCCGCGTGTTCCGCGACCGCGATTTCGAGGACTATAAAAAAGTCGTCTCGCCCCAATACCACACCGGCCGTGACGAAAGCCTGGGCTTCATCGAAGAACACTTCGCCCGTTCCGGCGCCGACCGCGCGGTGGACAAGGCGCTGCGCATCGATTCGACGGTCATGCTGGTCGACGACCCGGTCAAGCGGGTCGACAACATGACCATGGCCTGGGGGCTGGAGGCACGGGTGCCGTTCCTGGATCACGAACTGGTCGAACTGGCGGGCCGCGTGCCGCCGGAACAGAAGGTCCGCGACGGCGGCAAGGGCGTGTTGAAGGACGTCGCCCGCCGCGTCGTCCCGGCCGAGGTCATCGACCGGCCCAAGGGATATTTCCCCGTGCCGGCCCTGAAGTACATCGAAGGCCCGTATCTGGAAATGGTGCGCGACACCCTGAGCAGCAAGGCGGCGCGCGAGCGGGCGTTGTTCCAGGGCGACTACCTGAACATGCTGATGGATGCACCGGCCGACCACATCACGCCGCTCCAGGGCTCGAAGCTGTGGCAGGTGGCGTTGATGGAAACCTGGCTGCAGACGCACGGGGTCTGATCCTTGGCGGGGCGGAAGGACAAATCGGAAATGGAAAACGCACTTTCCCTGAAACATTGGGGGGCGCCGCCCAAGGACGGCATGGGCACGGTCGGCAAATGCGTCGCCGTGCATTGCGGCTGGGGCCGGGTGCTGTTCGGCCAGACCTTCGACAAGTCGGATATCCTGGCCGCCCAGTTGATGGAGGAAGAAGCCGGACAGCGGGACCTCGCGATTTATGTCCGCGAACCGCACGTCCTGCTGTCCATGGCGCCGCAGACCCTGTTCATGGACCCGTCGCATAGTTTCCGCCTGAATTTGAAGGAGCTTCCGGCCAGCGCCAAGGCAGTCGAAAGCACCATGTTCACCGTCCGCCCGGCCGAAGCCAAGGACGAGGCCGCGGTCAACCGCATCTATACCTCGCGCGGCATGGTGTCGTTGCAGGACGGCTACCTGGGGGACATGGACAATCGGCAATGCGTCACGGTCCTGGTCGCCGAGGCGGACCAGACCGGCGAGGTGCTGGGCGTCGTCATGGGCATCGACCATTCGATCGCCTTCGACGACCCGGAAGAAGGCTCCAGTCTCTGGGCGTTGGCCGTCGACGGCCAGGCCGCCGTGCCCGCCGTGGGCATCGGCCTGGTGACCTCTCTGGCCGATCATTTCCGCATGGCGGGCCGGGCGTTCATGGACCTGTCGGTCCTGCATGACAACGCCGAGGCCATCAAGCTCTATGAGAAAATGGGGTTCGAGCGGGTGCCGGTCTACACCGTGAAGAAGAAGAACCCGATCAACGAATCGCTGTTCATCGGTCCGCAGCGTGCGGAAAATCTGAACATCTACGCCAAGATCATCATCGATGAGGCCCGCCGCCGCGGCATCAGCGTCGAGATCGAGGACGCCGAGGCGGGCCTGTTCCTGCTGACCCTGGGCGGGCGGTCGATCTCCTGCCGCGAGTCTTTAAGCGAACTGACTTCCGCCGTCGCCATGAGCCGCTGCGATGACAAGTCGCTGACCCATCGCATCCTCAGCAAGGTCGATATCAAGGTTCCGGCGCAGGCCACCCTGCGCACGCGTGACGACGTCCGCGGTTTCCTCGACACCTACGGCCGCATCGTCATCAAACCGGCGCGCGGTGAACAGGGGCACGGCGTGTTCGTCGATCTCTGTTCCGAGGATGAGGCGATCAAGGCCTTCGACGAGGTCCGCGATCAATGCGATCACGTGATCGGCGAGGAATTCGTCAATGGCCGCGACCTGCGCATCATCGTCATCGGCGATGACGTCGCCGCCGCCGCCGTCCGCCGCCCGCCGCGCGTGACCGGCGACGGCCAGCATTCGATCCAGGAACTGATTCAGCGCTTGAGCCGCCGCCGCGCGGCCGCGACGGGCGGCGAAAGCCGCATTCCCATCGACGACGAGACCCGCCGCTGCATTCAGGCCCAGGGGTACGGGATGAACACGATCCTGGGCGACGGCGTGGTGTTGGAGGTCCGAAAGACCGCCAACCTGCATTGCGGCGGCACCATTCATGATGTTACCGATGAACTGCACCCGGACCTGCGCGCCGCCGCGATCAAGGCGCGCCAGGTTCTGCAGATCCCGGTGGTCGGATTCGATTTCATGGTTCCCCGCGTGGATGGGCCCGACTATCGTGTCATCGAAGCGAACGAGCGCCCCGGCCTGGCCAATCACGAGCCGCAGCCGACGGCGGAGAAATTCATCGATTTCCTGTTCCCGGAAACGCGGAAGGAATTGGTGAATCAACCCGGAGGAAAACGAGGAGCAACCCCTTGAGGTATGACATTTTCATAGAACAGGACTATCTCGTCGAAATTCTGGCGAAGCTTTTGGCGACGCCCAGCCCCACGGGCATGACGGATGAGATCGTCGGACTGGTCTGTGAAGAACTGAAAGACCTGGATATTCCGTTCGAATTGACCCGGCGCGGCGCCATCCGCGCCGACCTGAAGGGGGCGGAAGCCTCCCCGGACCGCGCCATCGCGGCCCATCTGGATACATTGGGCGCCATGGTCAAGAGCTTCCGCCTGGGCGGCCGCCTTGAAGTCATTCCCATCGGGCATTGGTCCTCGCGCTTTGCCGAAGGGGCGCGCTGCACCGTGCATTCGGACGGCGGGCGGACCTTCCGCGGGACCATCCTGCCGGCCAAGGCGTCGGGCCATACCTATAACGAGGAAATCGACACTCAGCCGACCGACTGGTCCGAGGTCGAATTGCGCCTGGACGAACGGGTCCACTACGAACACGAGGTTCGTGCCCTCGGGATCAACGTCGGCGATACGATCTCCATCGATCCGATGACCGAGTTCATGAAGAACGGTTTCGTTTTCTCGCGGCATCTGGACGACAAGGCCGGGGTCGCAGCGCTGCTTTCGGCGGCGCGGGCGATCAAGCGGTCCGAGGTCGAATTGCCCATCGACTGCCACCTGCTGTTCACCATCACGGAAGAAGTCGGCGTCGGCGCCTCGGCGGTGCTGCATGGCGACGTGGCGGAACTGGTCTCCATCGACAACGGCACCATCGCACCGGGGCAGCATACCTCGGAATACGGTGTGACGATCGCCATGCAGGATTCGTCCGGTCCTTTCGACTGGCATCTGTCGCGCTCATTGATCGACATGTGCGTCGGCCACGGCATCGACCATTCCCGCGACGTGTTCCGCCATTACCGGTCGGACGCGGCGGCGGCGCTGGAGGCCGGCAACGATATCCGCACGGCGCTGCTGTGCTTCGCACTGGACGCCTCGCATGGGTACGAACGCACGCATCTGGACTCGGTCATGTCCCTGGCCCGTCTGCTGACCCTTTATATGCAGTCGAAACCCATGTTCCTGCGGGATAAGGACGCGCTCGGCCCGCTCGGCGATCTGCCGGCGACGGAACGCGACAAACACCCCAAGGCGGCCGAATAGGGTCGTCTGGGGCTTGCCGCCGGGCCTCCGCTTGGGCGACACTGCGCAAAGCAGAACACACGCCCGAGGGAAATCATGACGAATGGAATGGTGGTCGCGCCGCAGCCGGAGCCGGTTGAGGCGGGTATTGAGGTCTTGCGGTCCGGCGGAAACGCCGTCGATGCGGCGGTGGCGACGGCATTGGTGCAGACGGTGGTCGATCCCTTTATGTGCGGGATCGCGGGCTTCGGCTCCATGCACCTGTACCTGCCTTCCGTCGGCAAGCATCTCTGCCTCGATTTCCACGCCCGGGCGCCGGGTGCGGTGACCGACACCATGTGGGCCGACCTGTTGGAGCGCGAGGCCGAGGACGGCTTCGGCTTCATCCTGAAGGGCCGGGTCAACGAAATCGGATATCAAGCCATCGCCACGCCGGAAACCCTGGCGGCGCTGGACACGGCGCTTTCCATGTTCGGCACGCGCAGCCTCGCGGAATTGCTGGAACCGGCCATCGCCTATGCCCGGGACGGCTACATGATCCGCCCGCATATGGTCCGTTTCTGGACCCAGGAAGAACCCGCCGGCCGGGTGCAGCATATCGAATACCTGCGCGGTTCCCCGGCGACGGCCAAGACCTATCTCAAGCCCGACGGCAGCATGAAGGCCATGGGCGAGACGATCACCAATCCCGACATGGCGGAAACCCTGAGCCGGATCGCCCAGGGGGGCACGGCGGAATTCTACAAAGGCGCCATCGCCGACCAGATCACGGCGGACATGGCGGCCAACGGCGGCCTGATCTCGGCCGCCGACCTGGCGGCCTGCGGCCCGGAGGAGACGGCGCCTCTTTGGACCGAATACCGGGGCCTGCGCGTGTCGTCCTGCCCGCCGCCGGGCGGCGGCATCATGGTTCTTCAGATGCTCAATATTCTGGAGAATTTCGACCTTGCCGCCATGGGCCATAACTCGCCCGAGTACATCCGTACGGTGGCCGAGGCGATGAAGATCTCCACGGTCGACAAAGACATCAACGTCGGCGATCCGCGCTTTGTCGACGTGCCCGTCGCCAAGCTGTTGGACAAGGCCTATGCCAAGGACTGCGCCGAGCGCATCAAGGCCGGCGAGGTCACCCATGTGCCGCGTGTCGGCCACGACAAGGAAGAAAGCAAGGATACGACGCATCTCTGCACCATCGACGGGGCGGGGAACTGCGTTTCGCTGACCCATTCGCTGGGCATGCCGTCGGGCGTCACGACGGACGGCCTCGGCTTCATCTACAACGGCTGCATGGGGGTGTTCGACCCCCGGCCGGGGCAGGTCGGCTCGCTGGCCCCCGGCAAGGCGCGGTTCACCTCCATGGCGCCGTCCATCGTGTTCGACGGCGACACGCCGCGCTTCGTTGTCGGTGCCCCCGGCGGCACCTATATCGCCATGGGTGTGTTGCAGGCGATCCTCAACCACGTCGATTTCGGCATGGACGCGCAGCAGGCCGTCGCCGCACCCCGATTCTCGGCGACCAGCGACATCATCGAGATCGTCAACCGCATCCCCCGCGCCGTCGAGGCGACCCTGAACGATCAGGGCTACCGGACCCGCCGCTATCCCATCAACTATCACTTCGCCGGGGTCCATGCGATTCGCATCCAGGACGGCAATCTCGACGGCGGCGCCGATCCGGGGCGGGACGGGATGGCCTTGTCTGCCTGACGTCCGGGCATCGTCCTACCGGCGCACCTTTTGAATATCCGTCCCCTTTTTGGGGACGCCGGTCCGGGCCGTGACGGGGGCGTTACGGCCGCCTGATCTCCCACGGTTTGGCATCGTCGGCTTGCGGTTAGGTCCTCACGAAATGGTGAGAGCGGCTGCAGCCCTGGATTTCTGGGGATTATAATTACATAAATAATGTGTATTTAAATATATAAATACAAACAACTTGACGGTTAATCTCATTTGAACCAATCTAATGGTGTAAAAATGATCATAAACAACGGTCATTTTTTGTTGAATAACCGCCGGCGCGGCCCGTATCGAGGCAGCGCGCCGGCAAGACGGAATACAAAGGCAAGGTTCCCCATGCGGCAGTTCCCTATCTTCTTCACGGTGCAGGATCGTCCCGTGCTTCTCGTCGGTGGCGGCGAAGCGGCGGCGGCGAAGCTGCGTCTGCTGTTGAAGGCGGACGCCTGGGTCACCGTCATTACCGAGGACCCGCTCGATGAAATCCTCGACCTCTACGAACTGGGCGAGATCGATTGGGAGGCGCGCGGGTTCGATGCCGCCGACCTGAACGGCGCAATCCTGGCTTATGCCGCAACGGGTGACGACGCCCAGGATCGCGCGGTCTCCGCCGCCGCCCGCAAGGCGGGTGTGCCGGTCAATGTGGTCGACCGCCCCGAACTTTCCAATTTCATCACCCCGGCCATCGTCGAACGCGATGCCATCACCGTCGCCGTTTCCTCGGGCGGCGCGGCGCCCGTTCTCGCGCGCACGGTCAAGGCCGCGATCGAACGTCTGCTGCCGCCCAACCTGGGCCGCCTGGCGCTGTTCGCCGAACGCTTTCGGGGCGCGGTGAAGGCTGTCGTTCCCGCCGGGCGGGACCGTCTCCGGTTCTGGGACAAGTTCTTTTCCGGCCCCATCGCCGCGCAGGTCCTGTCCGGCGACGAAAAAGGTGCCACCGAAGCCATGTTGGCCGCCGTCAACCGGCGCACCCCGGAAGAGCCGGGCATCGTCCATATCGTCGGCGCCGGCCCCGGTGCGGCCGACCTGGTGACCTTGCGCGCCCAACGCCTGCTGAACCAGGCCGACGTGATCGTTCACGATCGTTTGGTCTCCGATGAAATCCTAGATCTGGCCCGCCGCGACGCCGAACGCATCGACGTCGGCAAGACTCCGGGCAGTCATCCCGTCCCGCAGGACCGAATCAACGCCATCATCATTGAACAGGCCCGCGCCGGAAAACGGGTGGTCCGCCTCAAGGGCGGCGATCCCTTCATCTTCGGGCGCGGCGGCGAGGAACTTGATGAATTGCGCGCCGCCGGTATCGCCGCCGATGTCGTCCCCGGCATCACCGCGGCACAGGCATCCGCCGCCGCCACGGGCATGCCGCTGACCCACCGCGATCATGCCTCCGCCGTGACCTACGTGACCGGGCACCTGGCCGACGGCAAGGGCGGGGATGCGCCCGCCGTCGATTGGTCGGCCCTGGCGCGCTCCGGCGCGACGCTCGCCGTTTACATGGGCGTCGGTGCGGCTCCCCGCATTTCCCAGGATCTTTCCGACCACGGTCTGGCCGATACACCGGTGACCTTGGTCGAAAACGCCACGCGTCCGGATCAGCGCACGGTGACCGGCCGGATCCGCGATCTCGCCGATCTGGTCCGGCTGAACGGTATCACCGGCCCGGCGATGATCGTCATCGGTTCCGTCGCGGCTCTTGCCCGCGCGGACCAAGGCACCGACGCCGCCCGAATGGAAAGCATGTCCTGTATGGCGGCCGCCGTCTGACGCGGCCCCTGAAACAAGGTCAGACGACTGGTTTCCACACGAATTGACGAATGTACGAAGGCCCGAACAAAGACAGGGCCGAACGGAAAAAGGACTTAGACCCATGGTGCAACAGGTTGTGACGGGTAATCGCCTTCATGACGGCGTCGTTATCTTCCTCGGCGAGGACGGCGGCTGGACCTCCAAGATCGAGCTCGCCCGTGTCGCCCAGGACGACCACGAAGCCGACCTATTGAACGATCTGGCGCAGGCGGCGGAAAAGGCCGGCCTGGTCGTCGGACCCTATCTCATCGAGGTTTCGGAAGACGCGGGCAATTGGATGCCCGTGCGTTATCGCGAACGGCTGCGGGCCTACGGCCCGTCGATCCATCCGGAATTCGGGCGCGCCGACGTGCCGCCCCATTACCGGATGGGCAGCGAAGTCGACAGCGGCACCGGCATGGCCGGTGTCGCCGGATAAGGCCTAGGCGGATTTTCGGCGCCGGGTGATCCCGGCGCCGGTCCGCCGACGGACGTTCGACCCAGAACCGCAGAACACGAAAGACCCCCCAATGTACCGCTACGACGAATTCGATCACGCCATGGTTTCCGACCGCGTGAACCAGTTTCGCGGCCAGGTCGCCCGCCGTATCGCCGGCGACCTGACCGAGGATCAGTTCAAGCCGCTGCGCCTGCAGAACGGTCTCTACCTGCAGCTACACGCCTACATGCTGCGGGTCGCCATTCCCTACGGCCAGTTGAACGCCCGCCAGATGCGCATGCTTGCCCATATCGCGCGCAAGTACGACCGCGGCTACGGCCATTTCACGACGCGCCAGAACATCCAATACAACTGGCCCAAGCTGGAAGACACGCCGGACATCCTGGACGATCTGGCAAGCGTCGAAATGCACGCCATTCAAACGTCGGGCAATACCATCCGCAACGTCACCGCCGATCAGTACGCCGGTGTCGCCGCCGATGAACTCGAAGGCGAAGATCCCCGGGTCTATGCCGAGATCATCCGTCAGTGGTCGACCTTCCACCCGGAATTCGCCTTTCTGCCGCGTAAGTTCAAGATCGCCGTTTCCGCCGCGCAGGGCGTCGACCGCGCCGCCGTTCGGTTCCACGATATCGGCCTGTTCATCGTCAAGAACGACGCTGGCGAGATCGGCTTCGAAGTCTGGGTCGGCGGCGGATTGGGCCGCACGCCGATGATCGCCAAGAAGGTCCGCGACTTCGTCGCCAAGCCCGATCTGCTGGCTTATCTGGAAGCGATCCTCCGCGTCTACAACCTGGAGGGTCGGCGCGACAATATGTACAAGGCCCGGATCAAGATCCTGGTTCATGAGACCGGGGTGGAGAAGTTCTCCCGCCTGGTCGAGGAAGAATTCGAAGCGACCCGGGGCGGCGACATGGAACTGCCGGCCGAGGAGGTCGCTCGGATCCGTGAATATTTCGCGCCGCCCGCCTATGAAGCGCTCGAGGACGATCCGCAGGCCCTGACCGCCCGCCGGTTCGAACATAAGGCGTTCAACGATTGGGTCCGCGTCAACACGGTGCGCCACAAGGCGCCCGGCTATGCCATTGCCAATATTTCGTTGAAACCGGTGGGCCTGCCGCCGGGCGATATCTCGGCGGACCAGATGGACACCGTCGCCGACCTGGCCGAACAATTCTCCATGGGCGATATCCGCGCCACGCACGAGCAGAACCTGGTTCTGCCCGATGTCCGCCAGGATCAGCTTTACGATCTCTGGCTCGGTCTGCAGAAGGCGGGTTTGGCCGACGCCAACCTGGACCATATCGGCGACGTCATCTGCTGCCCGGGTCTGGATTACTGCGCCCTGGCCAATGCCCGGTCGATCCCTGTGTCAGAACGCATCACTCAGCGTTTCGCCGACCTGGACCGGCAGTATGAAATCGGCGAATTGCGGCTGAAGATTTCCGGCTGCATCAACGCCTGCGGCCATCACCACGTCGGGCATATCGGTATTCTGGGCGTCGACCGGAAGGATCAGGAGTACTACCAGATCACCCTGGGCGGTGCGCCCGGCGACGACGCCGCGATCGGCAAGAAGATCGGCGCCGCCTTTTCTTCGGACGAAGTGGTCGATGCGGTCGAGACGATCCTGATGACCTACCTGGCGATCCGCCGCGACGGCGAACGCTTCATCGATACTCACCGCCGCGTCGGCGACGCGCCCTTCAAGGAGAAGCTCTATGACAAGGCTGCTTAAAGACGGCAAGGTCACCCCCGACGACTGGACCCATGTCGGTGACGACGACGCCTTGCCCGACGACGGCCCTGTGATCGTCTCTTTGACCCGTTGGCAGGCAGAGAAGGACAGCCTCGCCGGACGCAACTCGGGGCTCGGCATCCGGCTTGCCGCCGGGGAATCCCCCGCCGACCTGGGGGACGATCTCGCGCGGTTCCAGGTTGTCGCCCTGGAGTTCCCGAAGTTCGCGGACGGCCGCGCCTATTCCTATGCGCGGCTGTTGAAGGACCGTCTGGCCTTCGATGGCGAAGTGCGCGCCGTGGGCGATGTGCTGCGCGATCAGTACCGGGCCATGTACCGCTGCGGTTTCGACACGCTTGAGATCGATCGGAATGTTTCGGACGCGGAGCTCGAAGCGGCCTGGACCGAAGCGCTGGGCGATTTCCGCCATGCCTATCAGGCGGCGGAGCGGGGGCCTCAGACGATTCTCCGGCGCCGCCATGCGGCGCCCGCCTGATCGGTCGACTTAGCCCACGGCCTGAAGTTCGGCCCGCCAGGCGACTTCGTAGACGGGCACGGGCTTGTCGATGCCCTTCATTTCGAAATTGCCGGCGTCCCGGAACTGGATCGAGTGGCCGGTCACCAGATCGCGCACCGATTGGGTGACGAAGATCTGTTCCGAATCGGCTTTGTCGCAGACCCGCGCCGACAACTGCACCGTGGTGCCGAAGAAATCGTCTTCTTCCTCGACCGCCGCCCCGGCGTTCAGGCCGATCCGCACCTTGACCGGAAGGTTGCCCTGCGCGGCGTTGTGCTTGGCCAGTTCCTGCTGCATCACCATGGTCGAGGCGACCGCATTGGCGGCGTTGGAGAACACGGCCATGATTCCGTCGCCGGTGTGCTTCACTTCGCGTCCGTGATACGCGGCAAGCGCGTTCCGAACGATGGCGTTATGGGTGCGGACGACCTGCTGTGCGCCGACGTCGCCAAGTTCCTGGGTCATCTTGGTCGAGCCGACAAGGTCGGTGAACATGACGATCACCACGCCCTGGGCCGAGGCCTTGGCCGCCTTGTTGGATGTGAAGCCGTCGAGAATCCGGGGCAGTTCGGCGAAGGCTTTTTCATCGCCTTCGATGAAGCGCTGCATGGCCGACCGGCCCGCTTCGATCATCGCCTTGCTTTTCGAATCCCGCTCGTACTCTTCGAACTTGTCGCAGAACGGTCCCGCCATGGCTTTCTTCGTGCCGATGGCGACGATGGCTTCGGAAATCATGCCGTTGCGTGACGGGCTGTCCAGGCCGCTGTGCTTGGCCAATGCGTCGCCGGCGCCCGCGAGATATAGGTTCAGGCCGAACTTGCCCAGCTTGTCCAATTTCGCCAGTTGACTGCGGATCGCCGACAGCGCCAATTCCAGGAACTTGAGCATGGATTTGCGTGGTTCCGCCGGCACGTTCTCCGGCGGGTAATCAAGGCCGGAAGACGGCTGGGCGCCCCCGCCGTCTGCACTGCCCCCGGGTTGCGGGCCTGATTCCGCGGCGACCTCGTCTTCCAAATCGCCCATGGGATCGTCGGTCTCGCCGTCCTCCCGCCAATCGCCAAGGCCCAGGTCGAAGGCGTCGCTCTCGTCGTCGTCGTCGTCTTCTCCGCCCGACCGGTCGCTTTGCAGGAACTTGGTCAAAACCTCGATATCGCCTTCCTTCATCAAAATCTTCGACAGGATCAAGCCGCTGACGGCGAAGGCGAACAGATAGCCCGCGGGGATAATTCCGGCGAGCAGATATTGCGGGATTTCCGTGCCCGTACTGGTCAGGGCCTTGAGCCCCATCTGCATGGGGAATTTGAAAACGAATGCGATCACGGCGGCGATGATGAAAACGGTGATCAAACGGGTCACGACCGCCGCCATGGGGGCCTGGGACGCTTTTTCCGCATCGGCTTCGCGGTCGGCGGCGTCTTTGGCGGCGCGTTTGATCGACTGGGCGCCGCCGATCGCACCGGCTGCTTCCAATTGCTGTTTGGCGAGTTTCTTATAGGTTTCGCTGGCGCCTTCGGGCCCGCCCTTGCGCCGTTTCTTTTTCTTCCTCTTGCCGGGCGGTCCGTCGCGGCCGGCGATTGCCTGTGTGTCCCTGCCGCCGCTGTCGTGCCCAGCGCCGTCATCTCCGCCGCCGCCACCGCCGCCGCGTGATTTGACCTTTCCGGCTTTCGGGATGCCGGTCATCCAGGCGATCGTTTCCTGGGGCGCGCGGCCGTCGGGATAGGTGCGCACGTTCATCAAACGCACGGCCTGCCATTTCGCTTCGTCGTCGGCCGCATGGGCCGCGGACAGGGCTTCGAATTCGTCGGTTTCCGCCCATTCGCCCTGACGTGCCCAATCGCCTTGGGGCGCACGGCAATAGAGCACGAACGTCGTCGTGTATACGGCTCTAGCTGCGGCCAAGGAAACGGCTCCTGAAATTAATGAACACCCCAAACCCCATTTGTAGGCCGCAACAGGCGGCGCGGGCAGTTAATCCAGTCTAGGCGAATCAAGGCCAATTATGGCATTCCATCCAATAGAATGCGCAGAGATTACCAACCTTGATAGAATTATTTGTAGAGTTATCAGCGGTATTTGATCCAGCGTCTCAGTTTTCGATAGATTGATGGCAAAACGAGCAATTCTTTCCCTGCTACTCGGCATTTTTCTCACGCCGGACGTCGCGGCGGACCCGCCGCACCGGGCATTCGCGCGAATTCTCGATGCGGTCTGCACATCCGTCGCACTGCATGAGCAAGAACTGCGCCAGATTTTTCCAGGTGGCCGGCTGCTCGAGGTGCGGGCGGACGGGCCCGCCGGGAAACCGTATCGAACACGCCACCGGGTCCTGACGCCCGAGGGCGGCGAATGGGTCATCAGCCGGTTGATGCCGGGCGGGGTATTGCGTCGGATCGGTCTGGAATGGCATGCGCCGGTCGCCGAAGCGGCGGGAGCGGCGGGAGCGGCGGTGAAGGCGCGGCCCGAAGTCGCCGTCAACGCGGGTGGAGATTGCCGCCCGACCGAGGCGCGCCGCCTGATTTACGGTGCCGACGGGACGGCGGCCGCGTTGGAAGTATTGAGCCCGGATATGGCCGATGTCGTACTCCGCGAAGAGTTCGATCCGCCCGTGCCGCCGGGGCCACCGTCTCCGCCGGGGGCGGTGCGGGTCGCCGTCGTGGATACGGGCGTCAACTATACCTTGCCGATGTTCGAAGGCCGCCTTGCCCGTGATGCCGACGGCGGGCTGCTGGGGCACGATTTCTGGGACATGGATGCGCGGCCGTTCGATTTGGATACGGCGCGGTCGCCGTTTTTCCCGCTACATCACGGCACGGCGGTCACGTCGATCATTTTGAAGGAAGCGCCCGAGGCGGTCATCCTGCCGTTCCGATACCCCCGGCCGGACATGGCCCGCTTCGCCGAACTGATCGCTCGCGCCGACGCTGCCGGGACGAGGGTCGTCAATATGGCGATGGGCAGCAACAAGGCCGCCGACTGGGCGGCTTTCGCCGAGGCCGCGCGGGCGCGGCCGCATATGCTGTTCATCGTTTCCGCCGGCAACGACGGCCGTGATCTGGACAAGAGGCCGGTCTATCCGGCGGCGCTCGGCCTGGACAATATTCTGACCGTGACCTCCGCCGATACCGCGGGCCGTCTGGCGCGCGGATCGAACTGGGGTGGGCGGACGGTCGATATCATGGTCCCGGGGGAACAGATCGCAGTGGTCGATCATCGGGGGGCGCCAGGCAAGGCATCGGGTGCGAGTTTCGCCGTGCCACGGGTTGTGGCGCTTGCCGCGCGGTGGCTGGCCAAACATCCCGACTGGCGGGCATCCGAGTTGAAGGCGGCGATCCTGAAACGCGCCCGACCGCCCCTGAACGGCGGCGCCGGTATGCTGCGGCACGGCTGGATACCGGATCCGACCGACGATTTCGAAGGGTAAGACCTGGCCCGGCGGCCAAGTCCCGGCACCTGAGGGGAATTGTTACTTCGGCGCGCCCCGGCCCATCTTATTTCGGCGCGCTCCGGCCCATCTTATTTCGGCGCGCCCCGGCGCGGCGGCGGCGGTTGTTTCATGAACCGTTCGGCCACCGGCTTCAATTGTGGATGGTGTTCGACCAACAGGGCGAAGGCTTTGTCAGCCAGGGCGTCGTTCCCGCCCCATTTGCCCGCCTGGATCGCCAGACGCAGGACCTGCGGGTCCGACGGCAGGGCCGCCATCAGGTGTTCGAGATGGGGAATCTCTTCTTCATAGCGCTGAGCCACGTGCAGGGAGATGGCCAGGGACAGGCGCGCGTTGACCGCGTTCGGATCCTGGTCGAGGGACCGTTGGAACAGGTCCAGCGCCTGATCGAGAAACTGCTGGCGGCCGAGCGCCCGCCCGGCATCGTCGAACATCTGCCGGTTTCCGGTCGCCAGGCATTGGGTGTAGAGGAATTCCGCGTTCGACGGCGCCATGCGCTGGCCGGCGCCGCGCGTTGCGTCCAGGGCTTCGGCGCATTTGCGGTAGGCGAGACCGATCCGGGCCGACGGCAGGGCCTGTTCCGGCCCCGACTGGGTCTTGAGTTTCTCGATTTCGGCGACGGGGATCGCTTCGTTGCGGCCTTCGCCGCCGGAGGCGATGATCGCGACCAGATCGCCGTCGCGATTGAATAAGGCGCCGCCGGAATTTCCCGGCTGGCTGCGTGCCGAATGATGCACGCGGGCGAACGGCTTGCCGTCCGGCGGCACGGCGACGACACGGCCGGGTAGATAGGCACGCGTTGTGCCGCGCCCGACATCCGCGCCGACCGTATAGACCTGTTGATTGGTTTCGGCCGTGGCCGTGGTCAGGGCGCGCGGCGTCATCAAGCCTTCGAGCCGCAATAGGATCAGATCGCCGGAATAGGTCGTCGGGACCACGTCGGCGATGCGTTTGCTGCCGTCGGACAGGGTGATCTGCGCCCGGGGATTGTCGGCGACGACATGGCGGCTGGTGACCAGCAGGTCCGGTTCGATCAAGACGGCGCTGCCCATCGGATCGAAGGACGAGACGACGAAGACCCGGGCCGACGCCTGGCAGACCGCCGACGGCGCCTTGCAAGCCGGAGCGGGGCGTTGTGCCTCGGCCGGTTGGGCGACCATCAACGACACCCACAGGCAGGCCGCCCCACCCCATACGGCAAGGGGGCGGAGAACGGTGAAAATGCCGTTGTGGGAACGGCGGATCATCTGCGGGTCATTTGCCATGAATATAGGTCGTCTGTGGGGCTGTCGTATGTTTGTAAGGAGCCTGCAAAGATGACGGTGCGAGGACCCATTCGGCAAGTCCTGTCAAACGCTGGAGGCATTCTTCTGTCAAAATATATGCAGTTTTAAAAAAAATGAGACGTTAGAGCCTTAATTTATGTTGAAATGGTGTATTTGCGGCGTATGATCGGGCCCTGACGCAACGACGCCGGAATGCGTCGAGGGGCGGAAACCGATGGAACAGGCCAAGGCCGGAAAAGCCGCATTGAAATGCGCGCCTCGCCATCGCCCCGTCTCTCCGTTCCGGCGCGTACAGTAGGAGGAGGTCGCGTCATGCCCGATTCATTCCAGAACGGAACCGGCAGTGCGCTGGGAAAGGCCCTGGCGGTTTTGGAGGTTCTACTAGAAGAACCGCTGCCGCTGTCGCTCGGCGATATCGCCGCGCGCACGGACCTTCCGCGCCAGACCGTCCACCGCATGGTCAAGCAGCTGGAGGAAAATGCCCTGCTGCGCCGTGATCCCGGCGGCGACAGTTATTCCGTCGGCCCGCGCATGATCGACCTGGGCATGCAGGCGATCAGCGCGTCGACCCGCGTCGCCCCGGTGCGCCGGGTGCTGCATAACCTGGTGGCGCGCATGGGCGAGACCTGCAACCTGGGTGTCCTGGCGCGCGACGAAGTGATCTACGTCGAACGCGTCGAATGCGATTGGCCACTGCGCATCCAATACGGCGTCGGCTCCCGCGTGCCGCTGCATGCGACCGGGATCGGCAAGCTGCTGCTGGCCCATCTGCCCGCGCGTGAGCGGCGGCGGCTGTTGCGTGTTCTGCCGCTGACCCAATTGACCGAACGCACGATTACCGATCCCGCGCGCCTGGAAGAAGAACTGACGACGATCCGCCGCCGCGGCTATGCGGCCAACGACCGGGAAAACACCCCCGGCTTGATCGGCTTGGCCGTGCCCATTCGCAATCCGAAGGGAAAGGTCATTGCCGGCCTGGCCGTGCATGCGCCGGAAGCGCGTCTGTCGCTGTCGCGCGCGCTCGAGAATTTGCCGCTGCTGAACGAGGCGGCGGGTGAACTGGCCAACTACTTCGCCGAAGACCTGGAAGGCCTGCAGGCCATGACCCAGGGGGACAACGACGTCCTGCGGCACGACGACAAGGAAGGATACGAAAATGATCTCGCGTGAACAGACTGCGTCCTCTAGCGGCATTCAAACCAAGGATGGGTTGCGTGTCCGCCCCGTATCCGACGCCGTCGGCGCGGAAATTCTCGATGTCGATCTGGCCGCCGTCGACGATGCGTTGTTCGAAAAAATCCATGACGCCTGGATGGACAACTGCGTTTTGTTGTTCCGGGGCCAGGAAAACATGAGCGACGACGCCCTGGTTGCGTTTTCTCGCCGCATCGGCACCCTGGATCAGGCGCCGCCGAACGAAAACGGCAAGCGGTTCGTTTCCGGCTTTCCGGAAATCCTGGTGATCTCCAACGTCGTCGAAAACGGCGTCGCGCTGGGCTCTCTGGGCGCCGGCGAAGCCGTCTGGCATTCGGACATGAACTATATCGAGGAACCGCCGACGGCCAGCGTCCTGTGGGGGATCGAAGTGCCGGAAACCGGCGGCAATACGGGCTTCCTGAACATGTACAAGGCGCTGGAGGAACTGCCGGCGGACCTGCGCGCGCGCATCGAAGGCAAGTTCATCAAGCACGACAGCTCGACCAATTCCGCGGGCCTGCTGCGCGAAGGGGCCGAACAGGTGACCGACGTCACGACCTCGCCCGGCGCGATCCATCCCATCATCCGCACCCACCCGGTGACCGGGCGCCAGGCGCTTTATCTGGGCCGCCGCCGTTATGCCTATGTCGACGGCATGAGCCTGGAAGAATCCGAGGAACTGCTCGATGCCCTGTGGGCCCATACGGAACAGGAAAAATTCTACTGGCACCACCAGTGGCAGGTCGGCGACGTGCTGATGTGGGACAACCGTTGCGCCATGCACCGCCGCGATCCCTTTGATTCGTCGGTCCGCCGGGTCATGCACCGGACCCAGATCAAAGGCACCAAGCCGGTCTAAATCGAATATCGGCGTTCCGGCCCGCCATGCCGGAACGCCTTCGCCAATCCTTGAGGAGAATGGAAACATGAGTGCTACCGCTGAATTGACGGCCGCGACCGGCCCGGAACAGGTCATCGCCGGTCTGATGGACCGCGCCCGCGCGGCGATGGAGGAATTCGCCGACGCCGATCAGGCCAAGGTCGATGAAGCCGTGACCGCCCTTGCCTGGTCGATCTACGAGCCGGGCCGGGCCGAGGAATTGGCGAAGATCGCGGTCGAGGACACGGGCCTGGGCAACGTCGCCTCCAAGATCATCAAGAACCAGCGCAAGACCTTCGGCTGCCTGCGCGACCTGATGCGGGTCAAGACCGTCGGCGTGATCGAGGAGAACAAGGCCAAGGGCCTCGTCAAATACGCCAAGCCGGTCGGCGTCGTCGGCGCCGTCAGCCCCTCGACCAACCCGGCCGCGACCCCGGTCAACAAGGCCATGTTCGCGATCAAGGGCAAGAACGCCGTCATCGTGGCCCCGTCGCCGGCGGGCATGAAGACGACGACCATGACCGTCGACTACATGCGGGCCGAGCTGAAAAAGGTCGGCGCCCCCGAAGACCTGGTGCAGGTTTTGCCAGCGCCCGTGAACAAGGAGCTGACCCAGCGCCTGATGGAGGCGGTCGACCTGGTCGTCATCACCGGTTCGCAGAACAACGTGCGCCGCGGCTATTCGTCGGGCACGCCCTGCATCGGCGTGGGGGCGGGCAACGTTCCCGTCATCATCGACGAAACGGCGGACTTCAAGGACGCGGCCGAGAAAATCCGCATGTCCAAGATCTTCGACAACTCGACCTCCTGCTCGTCCGAGAATTCGGTCGTCATCCTGGACAGCGTCTATGACGAAGCCGTCGCCGCCCTGAAATCCGTCGGCGCCTATGTCTGCTCCGCCGATGAAAAGCAGAAGGTCAAGGACACCCTGTGGCAGGACGGCCATCTGAACCGCCGCGTCATCGCCAAGGACCCGGACATCTTCGCCAAGGAAGCGGGCCTGCCGGACGAGGCCGCCAAGGCCGATTTCTTCATCGTCGAGGAACCGGCGGAAAACGTGGGCAAGGAACATCCGTTCTCGGATGAGAAGCTTTCCCTGGTCCTGACCGTCTACCGCGTGCCGGACTTCAAGGCCGCCAAGGACCAGGTCCAGAAGATCCTGAACTTCGTCGGCATGGGCCATTCCGTCGGCATCCACACCAAGACCCAGGAACATGCCGACGAGCTGGCCGCAGACCTGAAGGTCGTGCGCGTCCTGGTCAATCAGGCCCATACCTTCGGCAACGGCGGCAGCTTCACCAACGGCCTGGAATTCACCCTGACCATGGGCTGCGGCACCTGGGCCGGGAACTCCATCTCGGAGAACCTGAACTACAAGCACTTCATCAACATCACCCATCTGGTTCGCGAAATTCCCGAAGACAAACCGTCGGAAGAGGAACTGTTCGGCAACCACTGGGCCAAGTACGGCAAGTAACGCGGTCGCGCGGAATGCGGTTCGGCTGGTCCCTGCACGGGGCCGGCCGTTCCCGCACTCGCCCACCGACAACAAAAAAGGACACCCCATGAATTTCGAGGAACATGCAGGCAAGCCGCTGTTGAAGGCGGCAGGCATTCCCGTGCCGGAGGGCGCGACGGCGACCGACGCGGACGGCGCCGCCGGGATCGCCGGCAAACTGCTGGCCGGCGGCGGTAAGGTCGTCGTCAAGGCGCAGGTGCCGACGGGCAAGCGCGGCAAGGCCGGCGGCATCAAGCTGGCCGGTTCGGCCGACGAAGCCAAGGGCGTCGCCGCCGCCATCCTGGGCATGACCATCGGCGAACACACGGTCGGGAAGGTCTTGGTCGAACAGGCCACGCCGTTCACCCGTGAATTCTACGCCGCCGTCATCAACGATCCGGAAACCAAGGGGCCGAAGATTTTGTTCTCGACCCTGGGCGGCATGGATGTCGAGGAAGCGGCCGAACAGGACCCCAACGCCATGCGGTCGCTGGCCGTCGATATCCGCAAGGGCCCCGACGCGGCCGCCGTGCGGGCGATGCTCGACGGCGCCGGGCTGGACGGCCTGGAGGACGCGGTCGCCGAGGTGCTGATCAAGCTTTACGACGCCTATACGGCCAATGATGCGGAGCTGATGGAAATCAACCCGCTGGCCGTTCTGGAAGCGGGCGGCCTGATCGCCCTGGACTGCAAGTTCACCATGGACGACAGCGCCCTGCCGCGTCACGAGGAACTGGCCAAGACCGGCACGCCGGACAAGCTCACGGGCCTGGAAGCCAAGGGCAAGGAACTGGACCTCAAGTACATCGAACTGGAAGGCGACGTCGGCGTGATCGCCAATGGGGCCGGCCTGACCATGACCACCATGGATGTCGTCCGCCACCACGGCGGCGTGCCCGGCAACTTCCTGGAAATCGGCGGCGAAAGCTATACCAAGGGCACGGAAGCGCTGTCCCTGGTTCTCGATAATCCGAAGATCAAATCCCTGGTCATCAATTTCTGCGGCGCCTTCGCCCGCACCGACGTGATGACCGAAGGCATTCTCAACGCCTGGGACGAACTGAAGCCGACCCTGCCGACCTTCTGGTCCGTGCACGGCACCGGCGACGTCGAAGCCGTCGCCATGTTGAAGGAACGGTTGGGCGTCGATCCCCTGCCGGATATGAGCGCGGCCTGCAAAGCAGCCGTCGACGCGGCCAAGAACGCAGGAGACGCCTAATGATCATCCGCGGAAACCACAAGGTGATCGTTCAGGGCATCACCGGCAAGCAGGGGACCTTCTGGTCCGAACGCATGATGGAATACGGCACCAAGATCGTCGGTGGCGTGAACCCGAAGAAGGCCGGCACCGAACACATCGGTGTACCCGTGTTCGGCTCTGCCGTCGACGCGATGAAAGGCCTCGACGGTGGGTTCGATGTGTCGATCCTGTTCATCCCGCCGATGGGAGCCAAGGCGGCGGCGCTCGACGCCATCGAGGCCGGGGCCAAGGCCGTGGTCTGCCTGACCGAACACATCCCGGTGCAGGACGTCATGTACATGATGGCGGCGGCCAAGGAACGGGGCACGCAGATCATCGGCCCGAACACGGCCGGCGGCGTGACGCCCGGCGAATGCTTCACCGGCTTCATGCCGGCCTTCAACGACAAGATCTTCCGCCCCGGCAACGTCGGCATCATCTCGCGTTCCGGCAGCCTGGGGACCCTCATGTGCTTGAACGTGGTGCAGGCGGGCTTCGGCATCTCCGCCTTCGTCGGGATCGGCGGCGATCCGATCATCGGCACGACGACGCGCGACGCGCTGGAGGCGCTGGACGCCTTCGAGAAGACCGAAGCCGTCGTGATGGTCGGCGAAATCGGCGGCGCCATGGAAGAACACGCGGCCGAATACGCGGCCAAGATGAACAAGCCCATGGCGGCCTTCATCGCCGGCGGCGCCGCCCCTCCGGGCAAGAAGATGGGCCATGCCGGCGCCATCGTCATGGGCGATAAGGGGACCTACAAATCCAAGGCCGACGCCCTGTCGGCGGCGGGCGTGGCGATCCTCGACACCCCCATGGACGTGGGCCCCGTGCTCAAGGAGCGCATGGGCTAAGCGCTCAAAATATCGATTGAAATGGGGCCGGGCGGGAACGTCCGGCCCTATTTTTTCGCGGCCGGTTTTGCCGCCGGGGCTTTGCGCTTGCGGGGGGCGGGCTGGGCCTTCTTTTCCTCGATCGTGATGACGCGGTGCGGGTAGGGGATTTCGATCCCGTTGTCCTGCAGCGCCTTCCAGATCATGAACAAGAGATCCGCGCCGACGCGGTTCTTGCCGTCGTCGACGCCTTCCATCCAGAATTCGACCAGGATCTCGATGCCGCTTTCGGCGAAGCTGGCGATTTCCGCGTCGGGCCGTTCCTCGAAGGGCACGTCCTCGCCCGACAGCACGCGCGGGTGCGAGGCGACGACCTCGCGCAGGATGTCGAACAGCTTTTCAAGGTCGGTGCCGTAGGCGACCTCGAAATTGATGGGATAGCGCTGTTTCTGGTTGTGATGGGTCCAGTTGACGAAGGCCGTGGTGATGAACTTTTCGTTCGGCACCATGATGTCCTTGCCGTCGTAGGTTTCCAGAATGGCGAACCGCATGCCCAGTTCGCGCAGCACGCCGGTGCGGCCGTCTTCCAATTCGATGTAGTCGCCGATGGCGATCGACCGGTCGAGCAGGATGATGACGCCGGAAATGAAGTTCGATGCGATCTGCTGCAGCCCGAAACCGAGGCCGACGCCGATGGCGCCGCCGAACACGACCAGCGCCGTCAGATCGATCCCCGCGACCTGCAGGAACAACAGGCTGAAGACCACGACCAGGGCGACCTGGAAGGATTTCAGGGCCAATTCCCGCGTCGTTTCGTCCAGGGACGCCCGCGTGCGGATCAGGTCCTGGCCCTTGGTGTTGGACAGCCGCCCGATCCAGAACAGGAGGATGCCGAAGATCGACGTGCGGATCAGGCCGTAGAGCGTGAACTTGATGCTGCCCAGCTCCAGGACCACGCCGTCGAACACGGCGATCAGGTCGTCAAGGACGCTGAAGGCGTAAAGCGCGATGATCGGCATCACCACGGCGTTCATGAAGAATTTGACGTAGGCCGATTGAACGAACTTCGACGAGATCAGCAGGACCAGGGTGAAGGCGTAGAAGCCCTGTACCAGCTTGACCAGCCAGGTATGGTGGAAGAACCCGCCGGAAATCGCCACGGCGACCCCCATGAGCAGGGCCCCGATGGCCGGGAACA
>NZRL01000017.1 GCA_002696205.1 Rhodospirillaceae bacterium
CCGTGATCGGAAACTTGGCGACCAGAACATGGCGATGGATGCCGTCGCAAAAAGGGCCGTCGCGTTCCTGCAGAACCGGCGCCCCCCGGGCCAGGACGGCATCCTCCTGGTCGTCGATGGCCTCGGTCGTGCCCTGCCGCTCGCCATGGACCTCGGCCTCCGTCCGGCCGATCACCTCTTCGGGTTTCTTGTTCGCCCATTCGCAGAACTTGCGGTTGACCCGCAGATAGCGTTTGTCCAACCCCTTGATGTTCAGGGACGACGGAACGTTGTCGATCAAGGCGGCCGACATCGCCTCGCTGTCGCGCAGCGCCGCATGCCGGGACAGGAACATGGCCAACAGCACGGCGACGATGACCGCCGCCGGCAGGCCAAGCGCCAGGACCACCACATGGGCGACGCCGACCTGTGCCACCAGTGTCGTCCGCGATGGCCAAAGGGTGACCGTCCAGGTTCGCCCGAGGATCAGGAAATCGGTCGGTGCGGCGAACCCGTCGACGGCGGCCGGGCGGCCCGTCGCGTGAACCAGGCGCGAATCATGAAGGACTTCGATCCGATAGCGCCGGGGGATCACCTCGCCCAATGCGCGGTCGATGATCGGCGCCGTGGCAAAGGCGACATTGATATAGCCGACCCGCCGGCCGTCCTGATCCAACGGATAGAGACTGATGAAACCCGTGCCGCCATCCGGCAAATCGAACGGCGGGCTGGAGGCCGCAGCCCCGTGTTCCGCAACATGATCATAGGTCTCCCGGGCGCCGGGATTATCGCGCAGGCTGCGCCCGACCATGCGTTCGTTGCCGAGGGCCGGTTCCACCCAAGTGACGTATCCGGCGGCATCGAGCCAGGAAATGGACCGGATGCCCGGAAAACTCCCCAAAAGCGATGCCGCATGATGGCGGAAATGCAATTCCGTGGAGATATCGCCATCGCGCCAAAGCTGTTGCAGGTGCCTTCCGACGCCAAGACGCGAGCCGACCAGCAATTCGATCTGATATGCCGCATGTTCCGATGCCTGTGCCGTCGTGACCTGGACGAGAGCTTGTTGCCGCTCACGTACGTTGTAGGAGGCGAAAACGACGATCACCGCCAACATCACCCCGATCATCAGGGCGATCAAAAGATGGCGCGTCCGCCCCGTCATCGGGCCGAAACCATGCGTCTACCGCGCTGTCCGGGTTCCAACGTCATGCTCCCTCACCAAGCCTTTTTTCCGATTGTACAACCCGCCACGCAATTTTCATCGCTTACTTTGGTCTTGGTTGCGGCTCAGGCGGCGCGCCCCGGCGGACAATCGGCCGCGAATTGCCGTAATTCCGCGATCAATCCCGTGAAAAGGTCCTTCGCCGCTGCATAATCGGCGCCCTTTTGAAGGCGGGCTTCGTCCATGTAGATGCGGCGGCTGATCTCGACCTGCAGGCTGTGGCGGCCGGCCGCCGGGTCGCCGGAAAGGCGCACGATCTCCACCCCTTTGTACCAAAAATCGACCCGAACATCGTATCCCCGGCCCACGAGGTAGGCGCGCACGACCTCGGTCAATTCCGGGCAACAGGACGTACCGTCACGCGAGCCGAGGACGAAATCGGGGCGCACCGTTCCCGTCGGCTCGGGCGACAGGTCCGTCGCCACCGACGGCATGGAATGGCAATCGATGTGGTAATACCCGCCGAACCGCCCCACCGCCCAATCCAACATGCGGCGAAGCGCCGCGTGATAGGGCCGGTGATAGGTCTCGATCCGCGCCGCCAGGTCCGCCGCCGCGATCGGCCCGTCGTAGACCGGCAGGGCGTCGGGCGGATAGCGCAACCAAACCAGACCCTGCCCCAATTTCGCCTTGGCCCCCGGGGCCAATGGCGGGCCCGCCCAATCCCCCGAGACATGGGCGGGGTCCATATCCGTCTCGGCCCGGTTCGGATCGACGTAGAGGCGGGGGAACAAGGCCGCGAGCAAGGCCGCGCCATGGTCGGGCGCGGCGCCGTAAAGATCGTCGACGAAGAAATCCTCGGCCCCGCGCAGCGCCGCCACCGGCACGGCGGGCGCGAACCCGTCGGGATAAACGCTGCCGCTATGGGGGGAATCGAAAACCAGGGGAACCGCCGGTGCCTTGGGGGCCCGCAGGCGCAAGACGCCCGGAACCTCCAGGTCCGCAAGGTCTTCCATGACGGCTCAGCCGTCGTTCAGATGACAGGCCGACACCCGGCCGGGCGCGATCTCGCGCAATTGGGGCCGTTCTTCGCGGCAGCGCGCCGTCGCATGCGGGCAGCGCGGATGGAAATGACAGCCCGGCGGCGGGTCCAGGGGCGACGGGATTTCCCCAGCGATCGGCTGATAATCAAAACCGCGCACATCGAGGCGCGGAACTTCGTTCAACAACGCCTGGGTATAGGGATGGTTGGCGCTGTCGAAGATGTCCTCGGTCGATGCGACCTCGACGATCCGGCCCAGATACATGATCACCACCCGGTCGGAGATATGTTCGACGACCGAAAGATCGTGGCTGATGAACAGATAAGTCAGATCCAGATCTTCGCGCAGGTCCATGAACAGGTTGATGACCTGGGCCTGAATAGAAACGTCCAAGGCCGCGATGGCTTCGTCACAGACCAGGAATTCCGGCTTCACGGCCAAGGCGCGGGCAATGCCGATGCGTTGGCGCTGACCGCCCGAGAACTGGTGCGGATAGCGTTTGCGGTATTCCGGGTCCAGGCCGACCCGTTCCATCACCTGGGCGACGTAGTCGCCGGCATCGGCGCGGCTGGTCACCCCATGCAGGATCGGCGCCTCGCCGATGATGTCCTGCACCCGCATGCGGGGGTTCAGGCTGGCGAAGGGGTCCTGGAAGATCATCTGAATGGCGAGCGCCGTTTCCCGACCGGCCTGTTTGTCCATGGCGCTGACGACACGGTCCTTGTAGCGGATGTCGCCCGCCGTCGGCTCCATGATACCCGCGACCATGCGGCCCAGGGTCGACTTGCCGCAGCCCGACTCGCCGACCAGGCCGACGACCTCGCCGGCGGCAATCTTCAGGCTGACACCGTCGACCGCGTGAAC
This sequence comes from Rhodospirillaceae bacterium, assembly GCA_002696205.1. Taxonomy (GTDB): domain Bacteria; phylum Pseudomonadota; class Alphaproteobacteria; order Rhodospirillales; family Casp-alpha2; genus UBA1479. Next base: position 3,052 of record NZRL01000017.1, read on the forward strand.
GACCTCTTCCTTGACGTCGGCGCCCAGGCGGCGGGCCAGCTTGGCGGCGGCGTCGAGATGCTTGACGAAATTCTTCGTGACGCCGGAGAGTTCGAGGATCGTGCTCATGAAGCCACTCCCGCCAGATCGACCTGCGGGTGAGCGCAGCGAAGTGCCCGGCCCTCGACCGGATGGGTGATTTCAGGTGCCGTCTCGCAGGCCGCGTCGGCGTGAGGGCAGCGCTCCTTGAAGGCGCACCCCTTGGGCAGCTTCAACAAAGACGGCGTCATGCCGGGAATCTGATACAGGCGCTTGCCCCGCGTGTTGTGCCCGGGGACCGAGCCCAACAGGCCGCAGGTATAGGGATGCGCCGGATGGTCGAGCACGTCGCCCAAGCCCCCTTGTTCGACGATGCGGCCGGCGTACATGACGCTGATCTTGTCGGCCAGGCCGGCGATGACGGCGAGGTCATGAGTGATCCAGATCAGCGCCGTGCCCGTGTCGCGGCAAAGCTTCTGCGCCTCGTACAAAATCTGACCCTGAATGGTGACGTCCAACGCCGTCGTCGGCTCGTCCGCGATGATCAGGTCCGGTTTGTTCAACAACGCGATGGCGATCGCCACGCGCTGGCGCATGCCGCCGGAAAACTGATGCGGATAGGCCTTGAGCCGTTCCTCCGGGCTGGGAATCCCGACCTGGCCCAGGGCATCGCGCGATCGGGCGCGGGCTTCGTCGTCACTGACCGAGGCGTCGTGCGCCTGCACGGTCTCGATCATCTGTGTATCGACGCGCAGAACCGGATTCAGGGTCATCATCGGGTCCTGGAAGATCATGGCGATGCGGTTGCCCCGCAGGTGGCGCAATTCCTCCTCCTTGATCGACAGCAGATCCTGGCCCTGAAACAGAACCTTGCCGCCGACGACCTTGCCCGGCGGATCGACCAGGCCCAGAACGGAAAAGCCGGTCACCGACTTGCCCGAACCGGACTCGCCGACCAGGCCCATGATCTCGCCCCGGCCGACGGTGAAGCTGACGCCATCGACGGCCTTGGCGACGCCGTCCTTGGTGAAGAAATGGGTTTCCAGGTTTTCGACCTGAAGGGTCGGAGCCGTATCGGTCATCTCAGCGCCCCCTTATTTCTTGAGACGCGGGTTGAGCACGTCACGCAGTTGATCACCGACCAGGTTGATCGAAACGATGGTGACCAGCAGCGCCACACCGGGGAAGAAGCTGATCCAATACAGCCCCGACAGCATGAAATCGAAGCCGTTGGAAATCAGCAGGCCCAGCGACGGTTCGGAGATCGGCAGACCGACGCCGAGGAAGCTGAGCGTCGCCTCCAGCGAAATCGCATGCGCCGTCTGGATCGTGCCGACGACGATCAGCGGCGGCAGGCAGTTGGGAAACAGATGGCGAAAGACGATGCGGTTGTGGCCCAGCGCCAGGCACTGCGCCGCCTCGATGTATTCCTTGTTGCGTTCGACCAGGGCCGAGGCACGAACCGTACGCGCGTAATAGGCCCATTGCGCGATGACCAGGGCGATGATGATTTTGTCCACCCCCTTGCCCAGAATGGCCAACAGGATCAGCGCGATCAGGATCGCCGGAAACGACAATTGGATATCCACCACACGCATGATGAAGGTATCCGTCCGGCCGCCGAAGTAGGCCGCCGCCAAGCCGACTGCCGTGCCGATGCAGAGCGCCACCACCCCCGACATCACGCCGACGCCGAGCGAAATTCGCAAACCGTAGATGATCGCGGAAACCAGATCGCGCCCGGCCCCGTCCGTGCCCAGCCAATAGGTTGTGCCGTCCATCGACTGGCTGCCCGGTTTCAACTTGCCGTCCAGGATGCTGACGCTGGCCAGGTCATAGGGATCGGTCGGCGAAATCCAGGGGGCCAGCAGCGCGACCAGAATGATCGCCACCAGCACGACCAACGCCCCCGTGGCAATCCGGCTTTCGGCGTAGTCGCGGCAGAACCGTCGGAACGGCGTTTCCACGGCGCCCGCTTCGGCCGGCGCGGGTGCGGGGGATGTTACGGCGTCGCTCACGATTTCACCTCCGACAACCGGACGCGCGGATCGAGCATCGAATACAGCACGTCGACCAGCAAATTGATGATGACGAAGATGAGGACGATGATCATCAGGTAGGCGACGATCACCGGACGGTCCAGGGATTGGATACTGTCGATGATCAGCTTACCCATGCCCGGCCAGGCGAAAACCGTCTCCGTGACGACGGAAAAGGCGATCAGGCCGCCGAATTCCAACCCCAGCACCGTGACCACGGGGATCATGATGTTCTTCATCAGATGAACAAGAACGACCCGCCTGTTGCTCAACCCCTTGGCGCGGGCGAACTTGATGTAGTCCTGGTGGACGACCTCGCGGGTGCCGGCGCGGGCAAGCCGGATCACCATGGAAATCTTGAACAGCGCCAGGTTGACCGCCGGCAGGAACAGATGCGAAAGGCCGTCCGCCGTCAGGAAGCTGACATCGATGCCCATCAGCGCGACCGTGTCACCCCGTCCCGTCGACGGCAGCCAGCCAAGCATCACGGCGAAGATCATGATGAACATCAGACCGACCCAGAAGGTCGGCAGCGAAAAGCCCAATATGGAGCCCGCCATGATCGTCTTGGAGCCGACGGAATCCGGCCTGAGCCCCGCATAGACGCCAAGTGGTATGCCCAGGACCACCGCCATCAATAACGCCGCCAACGCCAATTCCAATGTCGCCGGCACCCGTTGCACGATGATCTTCAGGGCCGATTCACCATAGACGAAGGACTTGCCCAGATCGCCCTGGACGGCACCGCCGATGAATCGCGCGTATTGAATGTACCAGGGCTTGTCCAGGCCCATGGACTTGATGACTTTCTCGCGTTCGGCCTGGTCGGCTTCGTCGGAGACCATCATTTCCACCGGGTCGCCGACGATATTGACGCCGACGAAAACGATGAAGGACATCACCAGGACGACGGCGATGCTTTGGATAAGCCGGCGGATGATAAAGACGGTCATGGGCCTCGCCTGGATCGGTCGGAGAACGGCACGAAAGTCGAATCGAAGGTCATGTCGGCTGGATCACGGAACGGTCCGGAAAGTCCGGGGGCGACAGGCAGCCACCCCCGGATTCCGTGTTCGGTCCCGCGATGCGGGTCGTCCGCTTACTCCGGCCGAATGTCGTAGGCGACCGTGCGCTCGTCGGTGCGCGCCAGGTACTTCAGGCCCTTTTTCGCCGCCCAGGTGTTGACCTGATAGTGAAGCGGGATCAGACCCATGTCCTCGCCGACGCCGATCTCCGTGGCCTTGGCCAGGAGGGCGGCGCGCTTGGTGTCGTCGACCGTGGCGAGGGCTTCCTCAAGCACCGCATCCATCTTCGGGTTGGAATGCAGGCCACGGTTGGACGACCCCCATCCTTTTTCCTTGGAATAGGTCGCCAGCAGCGAACGCAGCGGCGAAGACGCCTCGCCCGTGCCCGAGCCCCAGCCGACAAGCAGGAACGAAAATTCCGGCGGGTTTTCCGGGCCGCGGTTCTTGCCGCGTTTGAAGAACACGCTTTTCGGCATGGTATCCGGCGTGGTCTTGATGCCGATGCGCGACAACATCTGGGCGACCGCCTCGACGATCTTGGCATCGTTGATGTAGCGGTTGTTCGGGCCGTGCAGGGTGGCCTGGAATCCGTTCGGGAACCCGGCCTCGGCCAGCAGCTTCTTGGCGCCGGCGGGGTCGTATTCCTCGGGTTTCAGCTTGTCCGACACGCCGAAGAAACCGTCGGGCAAAAGCTGTCCGGCCTTGACCGCGATACCTTCCATGACCCGTTCGATGATCAGGTCACGGTTGATCGCCATGGAGATCGCCTTGCGCACGCGCACGTCCTTGAACGGGTTCTTGATCTCCTCGCCGTTCGGCCCCTTGGCGAAGGGCGTGACGTCCCGGTACTGGTCCAGGTGCAGGTAGATCACGCGGTTGGAGATCCCCTGGCTGAGCGTGATCTTGTCGTTCTTCTTCAGGTTCTTGACGTCGATCGTCGGGACCTGATCGATGAAATCCACGTCACCGGCCAGCAACGCCGCCAAACGAGAAGGTGCGGATTTGATCGGCTTGATGATGACGTTCTTCCAATGCGGTTTCTTGCCCCAATAGTCGTCGTTCCGTTCGAACTCCAGGACTTCGCCCTTTACCCATTTGACGAATTTATAGGGGCCGGTGCCGATGGCCTGGCTACCGTTGTTGAAATCGCCTTCCCAATGGCCTTCGGATTTGTCGGACACGATATGAACGGTCGACAGATCGACAGCCATCAGAGGATAGGGCTTCGGCGTCTTGACGTGCAGGGTGTAATCGTCGACGCGGACGTATTCCTTGCCGCCGCCGTCGGTGAAGACCTTGAAGCTGGAACGGGCGTTGGGGTGGGCGGCCGCACGCTTCATCGTGAAGATCACGTCGTCGACGTTGAAGTCGGAACCGTCATGGAACTTCACGCCCTTGCGCAGCTTGAATTCCCAAGTCGTATCGTCGATGGCCTTCCATTCGGTCGCCAGCCCCGGGAACAGGCGCTGTTTGTCGTCCTGTTCCATCAGGCGCGAAAACAGGTGCTGCGAAATCTGGTTGTTGGGACCGAGGTTGTGATAGTGCGGGTCGATCGAGGTCGGCTCGGTGCCCAGGCCGATGGTGATGGACTGTGCCTGTGCGGCGGAGGCCGCCGCCGTCAGGCCGGCGGCGAAGGCCACCGCAATCGTTGATTTACGGAAAAACATCGTCATGAAGACTCCCTGCTTGGCCCGGGCTTGTTGCCAGGTGCTTGAGACTTCATGTTGCAACAAAGGAATGCACCCGGCAAGCAGAACGGGAGTATGCCGGCGCACACATCCGGCACTTGACCTGAACGGGGTTTGATCGTTCGATGTGGCCCCTTTTCAATGCCGCCGACACCCCGTTCGGCGCCACCCATCCGGAGCTCCGCCATGACACCGCCCGCCGTCCCGACGACCGACGATTACCCCATCGAACTGACGGCGCCGGACATCGCCCCCTACAAGGCGGGCAACACGGGCATCGATTACATCACGACCTTCGATTCAGGCCAGGCCGGCCCCCATGTCGCGATCACCGCCGTGGTTCACGGCAACGAGGTCTGCGGCGCCATCACGCTGGACTGGCTGATGAAGCTGGGCGTGCGTCCGAAACAGGGGCGCCTGTCGCTCGGCTTCATGAACGTCGCCGCCTATTCCCGGTTCGACCCGGCGATGCCGACGGCGTCGCGCTTCGTCGATGAGGATTTCAACCGCCTGTGGGACACCGCGACCCTGGACGGCCCCCGTGACAGCATCGAGTTGCGCCGGGCGCGCGAGGTCCGGCCCTTCATCGATACGGTCGACCGGCTGCTCGATATCCATTCCATGCAGCACGCGACGGGGGCCTTGATGCTGGCAGGTCCCCTGGACAAGGGCCGCAAACTGGCCGAGGGCGTGGGTGTGCCGGAATTGGTCGTGATGGACGAAGGCCACGCGGCCGGCCGGCGCATGCGCGATTACGCCGATTTCCGGGATGCCGCCAGCCCCAAGGACGCCCTTCTGGTCGAATGCGGCCAGCATTGGGAAAAATCGTCGGAGACGCTGGCCAAGGAAACGGCGCTGCGGTTCCTTTTGTATACGGGGGCGGTCGACATGGAGTTCGCCGGACCTCACCTGGGCCCGACACCGCCCAAGCAGAAAATCGTCGAGATCACGCAGCCGGTGACCATCGAAACCGACGACTTCCGGTTCGCCCAGGACTTCCGGGGCATGGAAGTGATCGCCGAGGCGGGAAGCCTGTTGGGTCACGACGGCGACCGCCCGGTCGTCACGCCGCATGACGATTGCGTGCTGATCATGCCGTCCCGGCGCCTGAACAAAGGGGCGACGGCGGTGCGGCTCGGCCGTGTCATCGGCTGACCGCCGGGTGCGGTGCCGCGCCACCCGAATCCCACGGCCATGCCATTGACAGGGCGCCTTTTCCTGCCAAATTAAGAGATGACGGAGGGCGCCGCTTCTATCGGGTCCTCCCGCCGTTTTCGCTCAGGGATTCAGAGGAGAACGCCCATGTCCAGGCTCGGCGCCTTCAACAGCCCCCTTTTGTTGGGCTTCGAACATTTCGAACGCATGCTCGACCAGGCCGCCAAGGTCTCGGGCGAGGGCTATCCCCCCTACAATATCGAACAGGTCGCCGATAACCGCCTGCGCATCACGCTGGCCGTCGCCGGGTTCACCGACGACGATCTCGCCGTCACGGTCGAGGAAAACCAATTGGTCATCCGCGGCCGCCAGCAAGACGACGGAACCGAGCGGGTCTTCCTGCATCGCGGCATCGCGGCGCGCCAGTTCCAGCGCAGCTTCGTCCTGGCTGAAGGCATCGAAATCGTCCGCGCCCATCTGGACAACGGCCTGTTGCACATCGACCTTGAGCGGCACGTCCCGGAACCCGAGGTGAAGACCATCGCCATCGAGCGATCCGGCGCCAAGGCCAAGGCCGCCAAGACCATCGACGTCGCACCCGAGGATTGATCCCGGGCCCGGGCGCCGGCCCGGCCATCATCGTTCATATCCGCGGCATCCGTCCGCACCGTCCGGATGCCAAGGATCGGCCCAAAGGCCCCCCGGCCCTGGGCATGCAGATAGGCGGCGCAGCATGAAATCCAGTGCCCGCGTGCCCGGAAAACGGGGCGCGGCGCCATAAAGGAGTTTCGATCATGAACGCCAATCCGCCGGACAATTCCGACAACCACACGGGCCGCCCGCCCGACGTTTCCGCCCACGACCTGGCCGCCAATCTGACGGCCGAGGATTTCCTGGCCCTGGGCGCCGAAACCACGGCCTTCGTCAAGGCCGTCGAGATCGAAGGCAAACCCGCCTACGGCATCTTTTCCGCGCTCGGCCATCCGTTGGGCTATGCGGAGACCTTCGCCGTCGCCCAAGCGACCGTGCGCCAGAACGATCTGGAGCCCTATTCCGTCCATTGACGCCCGTCGTCGCGGCACCTCCGCCCGCTCCGCCGAAAGGCGGCGGCGGGCGGTTTGCGTTAAACGATCGGTTAACCGTTTTTGCCCATACTGCGCAGCATATGCGATGCCCCTCGGGCCCGAGAACGGGCCCCGGAAAAGCCCATTACGGGTTCCATAGAAGCGTGGAGGAAAAGGGACGGCGCCTGTCGGGAGACGACGGATGACGGAAAGAACACCTGGGAACTACAAAGCCATGGCCATGCGGCGCATTTCAAAGCCGGACTTCCTGGCCCTCGGCGCGGACAAAATCGTTTTCGTGAAGCCGGTCAACGCCGACGGCACGACCGCCTACGGCGTGTTTTCCGCTTCGGGCGAGGAACTGGGCCAGGCCGCCAGCTTCGAGCTGGCCGAAGCCACCGCCTTCAAAAACGATTTCGCCGTCGCGGCCCTGCACTAATCCCGCAAAAGAAAACGGGGCCCTCGGGCCCCGTCTTTCCAAATAAATTCAGAATGGCAGATCAGGCCGCCTGGACGTCCGTCGAGTTGGTCAAAAGACCATAAAGCGCGGCCGCCTCGTCGGTGCCCCGCAACTTTTCGCAGGTCGTCTTGTCGCGCAGCAGACGCGACACCCGGGCCAATGCCTTCAGGTGGTCCGCCCCCGCCGATTCCGGCGCCAGCAGCAGGAAAATCAGATCGACCGGGTTGCCGTCGATGGCCTGAAAATCGATGGCCGGCGTGACGCGCGCGAACATCCCGTACAGCCGATCCAGGCCCGGCAGCTTGCCGTGCGGAATGGCGATGCCGTTGCCGACGCCGGTGGTGCCCAGCTTTTCCCGTTCCATCAGCACGTCGAACACGGCGCGCTCGTCCAGACCGGCGACGCGATGAACCTCTTCGGCGAGTTTCTGAAGCGCCTGCTTCTTGCTCGTCGCCTTGAGATCCGCGATCACGGAATCTTCATCGAGAAGGTCGCTGATTTCCATAACCAGTCCTTTTACCAAATCGGGCGCCCAGACGGGCGGCCCGCTTGCCTCAGGCTTCGGCGGCCGGATCGATCCAGCCGATGTTGCCGTCATCGCGGCGGTAAACCACGTTGAGCCGCCCGGAACCGCTGTCGCGGAACATCTGAACACGGGCATCGGCAAGGTCCATACGCATCACCGCGGCACTGACGGAAAGGGTGGGAATCTCCGTCGGCAGTTCGGCGATGATGGTCGGCTGCCCCTCTTCGGGCAGTTCCTCGTGATCCGGCTCCGCCTGCACCACGAAATGCTGGGCCCGCATGGTTTCATGGGCGACCATGTTTTCGTGGTGGTTGGTCAGACGCCGGTGATATCGGCGCAGCTGCTTGGCGATGCGTTCGACCGCCTGATCGAAGGCGGCATAGGCATCGTCATGGGCGCCGCGCCCGTGCACGGTCACGCCGCCCATGGGATGGACGGAGATTTCGGCGTTGAACGTATGACCCGCCTTCGACATCACGACGGCGGCTTCCAACGCCTTGTCGAAATATTTCGTCACGGCGTCGATCAACTGGTCCTCGGCATGGGTCCGCAGCGCGTCGCCCACGTCCAGGTTCTTTCCCTTAACGGTGATATTCATGTCCCGGTCTTAGCCGTTTCTTCTTCCTGTGGTCGCGTCTTGGGGTCGTATCTTGCCTTGCGGCAACTTAGGGCCAATCCAGGGTCACCCTGCCTCGGGTGTGATGCCTGAAAGTCGGCGGCCCCGAGGACGTCTTCGGGTCCCCGGCCATTCCGGGAGAGCCGACCCGCCTCGACGGAGGCCCGGAAAGTAGTTCCGTGACCCGCCGCTGTCAACCACCCCATTGGCCTAGATGGAAAGCGGTTAACCTTCCTTAAAATCATGCCGTCGCGGGTATTCCCCACCCCTTGGCGGCAACCTGCGATCCCCGCCGGAAACGCCCGGTTCAGCTGGCGACGCTTTTCTGCCGGCGGCGCTGCACCGAGGACGGGATGCCCATGGCTTCGCGGTATTTGGCGACCGTCCGGCGTGCGATATCGACGCCGTCGGCCCGCAGGATATCGACGATCTTGTCGTCGGACAGAATCTGGGCCGGGGGCTCGCCGTCGATCATCGCGCGGATGCGGTGTTTGATCGCCTCGGCGGAGAACGCCTCGCCGCCGTCGGCGCGCGAGATCGACGAGGTGAAGAAATACTTCAATTCGAAAATGCCGCGCGGCGAGGCCATGTACTTGTTGGCCGTCACCCGGCTGACGGTGCTTTCGTGCATATCGATGACGTCGGCGATATCGCGCAGGACCAACGGCTTCAGATGCTGCACGCCTTTCAGGAAGAAGGCGTCCTGCTGGCGGACGATTTCCTTGGCGACCTTCAGGATCGTCGTCGCCCGCTGATGCAGGGACTTCACCAGCCAGTTGGCCGACTGGTACTGCTCGGTAATGTACTGGCGGTCGGTCTTCGACGCGGCCTTGGTATTGATCTCGGCATAGTACTGGTTGTTGACCAGCACGCGCGGCAGGGTGTCCGGGTTCAATTCGATATGCCATCCGCCGGCCGGGCGGGCGCGCATCAGAACGTCGGGGATGACCGGCTGCGCGACCTCGCCGTCGAAGGCCAACGCCGGTTTCGGGTCCAGGGACTTCAATTCCGCCACCATGTCGGCGATGTCTTCCGCATCGACGCCGCAGACCCGCGCCAGCGCCTTGAAATCGCGTTTCGCGACCAGGTCCAGATTTTCGATGAAGGCCGCCATGGCCGGGTCCAGGCGGTCCCGATCGGCCAATTGCAAAGCCAGGCATTCCTTGAGATCGCGGGCGAACAGGCCCGGCGGATCGAACTGCTGCAGACGGGTGAGAACGGCCTCGACCCGCGCGATATCGCAGTTCAGCGCGTCGGCGACAGTGTCTAGATCGACCGACAGATATCCCGTTTCGTCCAGGGAATCGATCATATAGGCGCCGATCATCCGGTCGACCTGATCGTCCATGTCCATGCCCAATTGTTCCATCAGATGATCGCGGAGCGATACCTCGGACGACAGGGTCTGATCGAAACCGGGCAGGTCGTCGTCGTACCCGCCGCTGACGGAAGACGGCAGGGTCGGCTCGTACCCGGCGTCGGGGGCGGCCTGGACCGCGTCGGCCTGTCCGTCCTGGGTATAAAGATCGTCCAAGGCGACATCCATGTCGCCGTCGGCCGGGCCGCCGTCGCCGTCGTCGCCGAAATCCATGGACAGCTCTCCACCGTCCGAGCCGTCGCCGTCGCCGTCGAAATCACCGTCGTCGCCCGTGCCGCCGTCGGCCATCTCGGCATCGGCGCCCGCGTCGCCATCGCCATCGCCGTCCGGCCCGTCGCCGCGATCCGCATCGTCGGCGCGGTTGTCGGTCTCGTCCCGTTCCAGCATCGGGTTCTGTTCGAGTTCCTGTTCGACGAACTCGGCCAGTTCCAGGTTCGACAACTGCAACAGCTTGATCGCCTGCTGCAGTTGCGGCGTCATCACCAGGGACTGGCTTTGGCGTTGATCGAGGCGGGGTGTCAGCACCATGGCACAGCCCCCCC
>NZRL01000018.1 GCA_002696205.1 Rhodospirillaceae bacterium
CACGCCAACGTTGGACGCACAGTCAAAAAAGAGCACAAGGCCTTAGAGCGGCGCGGCACCGGCACCGGGAACGGGACGTCGAACACCCGGATGAAGAATATCCCGGTTGTTCCTGCCGTGGCTTCAAATGCGATCCCTGATGCGGAACCGCCGGAGCTTCTGTGGGGCGGATACAATGAAAATACCATTGACCGCCAAGTTCACGCCGCACTCGCGCGCTTAACGTTTGGGCTTTCACCGGCCTCGCTTATAGAAGCTTATAGCGACTGGGCGATGCATCTGGCGGCATCCCCGGGCAAACAGGCGACACTCGTGCAAAAAGCGGTCCGTAAGGCGATCCGCCTTTGGCTGCATGCGGCTCATTGTACGGCGAAAACGGCCCCCTGCATTGACCCTTTGCCGCAGGACAAGCGCTTCGTCGGCAAGGAATGGCAGACGTGGCCCTTCAAGCTGATGTACCAGTCATTTCTCCTTAATCAGCAGTGGTGGCATAACGCGACCACGGATATTTCCGGCGTCTCGAAGCACCATGAAGAGGTTGTGTCATTCGCGACCAGACAAATTCTTGATATGTTTTCGCCGTCGAATTTTATCCAAACCAATCCTGAGGTTCTCGCCGCGACCGTGCAACAGGGGGGCGGCAATCTGGTGAACGGTTTGACAAATCTTCTCGAAGATTGGCAACGGATGATCGCCGGCAAGCCACCGGCCGGAACGGAAAACTTTCGACCCGGAGAAACGGTGGCCATAACCCCCGGCAAGGTCGTCTTCCGAAATAAGCTGATTGAACTCATTCAGTACGCGCCGACCACGGAAACCGTCCACGACGAACCGGTGCTGATCGTCCCGGCCTGGATCATGAAATATTACATTCTTGATCTTTCGCCGGAGAATTCCCTGGTCAAATACCTAGTAGATCACGGTCACACGGTGTTCATGATTTCGTGGATGAATCCGGATGCCGATGATCGCGATCTGGGCATGGAGGATTACCGGCGCCTGGGTGTGATGGATGCGTTGGACGTAGTTTCCGCGATCGTGCCGAACCAGAAAATTCATGGTGTCGGCTATTGTTTGGGCGGAACCTTGCTGTCAACCGCGGCGGCGGCAATGGCGCGCGACAAGGACGAACGTCTCAAATCGCTTACGCTATTCGCCGCCCAGGTCGACTTCACGGACGCCGGTGAGTTGACGCTGTTTATCGACGAAAGCCAGATTCAGTTCCTTGAAGACACCATGTGGGAACAGGGCTATCTCGATACGAAACAGATGGCGGGTGCATTCCAACTGCTGCGGTCGAACGATCTAATCTGGTCGCTCCGGCTGCGCAGTTATCTGCTCGGCCAACGCCAGAAGATGACCGATCTCATGGCCTGGAATGCGGATGCAACACGGATGCCCTACAGGATGCATTCTGAATATCTGCACGACCTGTTCCTCGAGAATGCTCTCGCCCGGGGACGCTATCAAGTTGAGGGTCGGCCGATCAGTCTGGCGGATATTCGCGTGCCGATCTTCGCCGTGGGGACGGTCCGCGATCATGTCGCGCCCTGGCGGTCCGTCTACAAAATCACGACCCATCCGGCCACCGATGTGACCTTCCTGCTGACCAGCGGCGGTCACAACGCGGGGATCGTGAGTGAGCCGGGCCATCCGCACCGAACCTATCAGACGTCGACCAAGAAAGCCGGAGACACCTATGTCGACCCGGACACTTGGCAGGAATCGACGCCGACCAAGGACGGTTCGTGGTGGCCCGAATGGCAGGCCTGGTTGGCGGAACGGTCCGGGAAGAAGTCTGCGCCGCCGGCCCTGAAGGCGCCGAAATCGGGCGATGCCCCGCTTATGGATGCCCCCGGCAGTTACGTTCATCAGCCCTGACAAACCGCTTAAGCCGAGGCCCCTATGAAAAACAAAAATCACAATGCCGGGACGGCCCAGAAAATCGAAAACCGGACCTTCGATGAAATCGCCGTCGGCGAAACGGCGAGCCTGTCGCGCACCCTGTCGAAAGAAGATATCGAGCTTTTTGCCGCGATGTCCGGCGACGTCAATCCGGCGCATATGGACGAAGGCTATGCCAAGGACGACATCTTCCACGGCGTGATTGCCCACGGCATGTGGGGCGGAGCGCTGGTGTCGACGGTCCTGGGCACCCTGCTGCCAGGGCCGGGCACGATCTATCTGGGCCAGGATTTGCGGTTTCGCCGTCCGGTGCGGATCGGCGATACGGTGACGGTCTCGGTCACGGCCAAGGAAAAGCGGTCGGAAAAGAAGATCGTGATCTTCGACTGCCACTGCATCAATCAGGACGGCAAGGACGTCATCTCCGGCACCGCGGAGGTCATCGCCCCGGCGGAGAAAGTCAGCCGGGACAGGGTCGAGGCTCCGGAATTCGTGCTCCAGAACCACGACCGTTATCAACAATTGATCGCCCGGTGCGATGATTTGCCGGCGATCGCAACGGCAGTCGTACATCCCTGCAGCGAGGGAGCCCTGCGGGCGGCGGTGGAGGCCGCCGAGGCCGGACTGATCGATCCGACGCTGGTTGGCCCGGAAGGCAAAATCCGCACCCTGGCCGATGCGGTGGGGCTCGATCTGTCGCCTTACCGTCTTGTCGATGTGCCGCACAGCCATGCCGCTGCCAAGCAGGCCGTTGCCCTGGTTCGCGCGGGCAAGATCGAAGCCTTGATGAAGGGCAGCCTTCATACCGATGAATTGATCCGTGAAGTGACCAGCCGGGAAACCGGGCTGCGGACCGGTCGCCGCATCAGCCATGCCTTCGTCATGGACGTGCCGGGGCACGCCCACCCCCTGATCGTCACCGACGCCGCGATCAATATCTATCCCAGCCTCGATGACAAGCGGGACATCTGTCAGAACGCCATCGACCTGGCGCATATCCTGACGTTCCCGGAACCGCGGGTCGCGATCCTTTCGGCGGTGGAAACGATCAACCCCAAGATCGCCTCGACCATCGAGGCCGCGGCCCTGTGCAAGATGGCGCAACGCGGGCAGATCACCGGCGCCCCCCTGGACGGCCCCCTGGCGTTCGACAATGCGATCAGCGAAGAAGCTGCCCGGACCAAGGGCATCGAGTCGCCGGTCGCGGGCCGCGCCAACATCCTGGTCGTGCCCGACCTGGAAGCCGGCAACATGCTGGCGAAACAACTTACCTTCCTGGCCAAGGCCGATGCGGCCGGCATTGTGCTCGGCGCCCGTGTGCCGATCATTCTGACCAGCCGCGCCGACAACCTTCGCACGCGTCTAGCGTCCTGCGCGGTCGCGGCCCTGATTGCCAACGCGCAACGTCAGCCCGAAACGCCGGCCGTTCTGGCGGAGTAGGGCCGATGACCCAAACAGTTCTGGTGATTAACGCAGGTTCTTCAAGCCTCAAGTTTTCCGTCCACGACGCGCGCGACGACGGGCAGGTTGAACTGTCCGCCAGGGGGCGGATCGAAGGGATCGGCGGCACTCCCCATTTCATCGTCAAGGATATCCAGGGAAATGTGCTGGCGGAGCACCACTGGCCAAAGGATAGGACCGTCCAGCATGAGCAGTTCTTCGGTTATCTGGGCGACTGGATCGAAAGTTACCTTGAAGGGGCCAAGCTGGAAGTCGTCGGCCATCGCGTCGTCCATGGCGGAACCCGGTTTACCGCACCGGTCCGTATTGATGACGACGTCCTAGGTGCCTTGGAAGCCCTCAGTCCGCTTGCCCCCCTGCATCAGCCGCATAACCTTGCGGCCATTCGTGCCGTCGCGGACGATCACCCCGATCTGCCCCAGGTCGCCTGCTTCGACACGGCCTTCCACCAGGGGCATTCGGCCGTTGCCGACCGGTTCGCCCTGCCAGGCAATCTTTATGACCTCGGCGTGCGGCGTTACGGGTTCCATGGCCTTTCCTACGAATACATCGCGCGTACCTTGAACGAGATTGCTCCTGAAATCGCCGAGGGGCGGGTGATCGTTGCCCATCTCGGCAGCGGCGCCAGCATGTGCGCCATCCACAACGGTCGCAGCATTGACAACACCATGGGCTTTACCGCCCTGGATGGTTTGCCGATGGGGACGCGCTGCGGCGCCCTGGACCCTGGCGTGGTCTTGTACCTGATCCGCGAACGGGGCATGACGACCGAAGCCATCGAGGATCTGCTCTATCACCATTCCGGGATGCTCGGCGTGTCAGGCCTTAGCAGTGACATGCGAGACCTGTTGGCAAGCCCCGATCCGAAGGCGCAGCTAGCGGTCGACCTGTTCGTGTTTCGGATCGTTCGTGAGCTGGGCGCTCTCGCGGCCGCCATGGGCGGGATTGACGGTCTCGTCTTCACCGCCGGCATCGGCGAGAACGCGCCGGAAATCCGGGCGCGTGTTTGCGACGCGGCACGATGGTTGGGGATTGACCTGAACCCAGGTGCAAATCAAGCTGGCGGTCCGCGCATCACGACCGCTGAAAGCCCCGTTTCCGCCTGGGTCATTCCGACCAATGAGGAGCGCATGGTCGCGCTGCATGCACTCGCGTCCGTCCGCCAACAACGACAAAGGAACGGAAGCCATGATTGAAATCGCAAAATATCCCCTGGCCGGGAAAAAGGGTCTGATCCTCGGCATCGCCAACGAGCATTCAATCGCCTACGGCTGTGCACAGGCTTTTCGCGCGCTTGGCGCGGATTTGGCGATCACCTACCTGAACGAAAAAGCGAAACCTTACAGCGAGCCTCTGGCAAAGGAGCTGGACGCGGCGTTGTTCCTACCCTGTGACGTTAGCGAAGACGGACAGTTGGAGGACGTTTTCGCCGCGGTCGAAAAGACCTGGGGGCGGCTCGATTTCGCGCTTCATTCAATCGCCTATGCGCCGAAGGCGGATTTGCACGGGCGCGTCGTCGACTGCTCGCGTGATGGCTTCGCCTTGGCCATGGATGTTTCCTGCCATTCCTTCATCCGCATGGCGCATCTGGCCGAACCGCTGATGAAGGACGGCGGCACACTGTTCACCATGAGCTATTACGGCGCGGAAAAAGTCGTTGAGCACTATAATATCATGGGTCCGGTGAAGAGCGCGCTTGAGGCGGTGGTGCGTTATATCGCCGTCGAACTCGGCCCCAAGGAAATCCGGGTGCACGCGATCTCTCCCGGCCCAGTCAGGACGCGCGCTGCGTCCGGCATTGATCATTTCGACGCGTTGATGGAGAAGGCCGCCGCACGTGCACCAAGCCATAAACTGGTCGGTATTGAAGATGTCGGGATGGCTACGGCATATCTGGCCACGGACTATGCGAAACTGATCACCGGTGAGACCATATATGTCGATGGCGGGTATCATATCCTCGCCTAGGCAAAGGCATCTCTGCCAAGGGTTGCGTTGGGGGCCGAGGGTAAGCAGGAAAAGAGTGAGTCAGAATGAATTCTAGAGCGATCCTGATAGCCGGCGTGGGGGTCATTGCCCTCGCAATTGGCGGTGGTTTCTTCTGGTGGCAACAGCACCGAACCGAACTGCCTGAAGGGTTCAGCCGCGCCAATGGGCGGATCGAGGCGAAGCGGGTCGACGTCGCGCTGAAATTCGGGGGACGGATCGCCGAGGTTCTGGTCGAAGAAGGGCAGATGGTTGCCGCAGGGGCCGTGGTCGCGCGGATCGACGCCACCGAGCTTGAAGCACAGGTTCGCGCCGCCGAGGCGGCAACCCGGCAGGCGGTTCAGGAACTGGCACAGGCCAAGGCATTGTTCGCCCAACGGGAAGGGGAACTGGCCCTCGCCAAATCCGAACTGAAGCGGACGGAACTGCTTTCCAAACGTGGATTTGCGACGGGTGAAACGCTCGACCGGCGCCGGTCTCAGGAAATCACCGCCGCTGCCGCCCTCAATACCGCCCGCGCGCAAATCGTCTCGGCACAGGCGGCGATCGAAGCATCGGAGGCGCAGACCGCCGCCCTGAAGGCTAATCTCGCCGATTACACCCTGATCGCGCCACGCAGTGGGCGGGTCCAATACCGCCTGGCGGAGCCCGGAGAAATCCTGGCGGCCGGGGGGAAGGTCATTACCTTGCTCGACCTGACGGACGTCTATATGGATGTCTATCTGCCGACCGATGACGCGGGCCGCCTGCGGTTTGGTGCCGAAGCACGGCTTATCCTTGATGCGGCCCCACAATACGTGATTCCGGCAACGGTAAACTTCATCGCGTCTGAGGCACAGTTCACGCCCAAATACGTCGAGACTAAAAGCGAGCGCGAGAAGCTGACGTTTCGCGTGAAGCTGCAGATCCCGGCGGAGGTTCTCAGCAAGTATCAGGATGTCGTGAAAACCGGTGTCCCCGGAACGGCAATTGTCCGGGTTTCGCCGGAGGCCGAATGGCCGAGTACATTGGTCGTGAAGCTCCCTTGATGGCGATGCCTGCCGATCCGGTCGCGGTCCTGAGCGGCGTTACCCATCGCTATGGGGGAATGGTGGCACTTGATGATGTCTCGGTTTCGATCCCCGCGGGTCGGATGGTCGGGTTGATCGGACCGGACGGTGTCGGCAAGTCCACGTTTCTGGGACTAATCGCCGGGGTGCGTCGCCTGCAAACGGGCAGTGTCGAGTCGCTTGGAGGGGCAATGGGTGACTGGCGGCACCGCGACCGGGTCTGCGCGCGCATCGCCTACATGCCACAGGGGCTTGGCCGAAATCTTTACCCGACGCTTTCGGTCTTTGAAAACATCGACTTCTTCGGCCGGCTTTATGGCCAGTCGGAACATGAGCGCCGTACACGCATCGCCGATCTGCTTCAAAGCACGGGACTCGATCCGTTCTCGGACCGCCCCGCTGGCAAGTTATCCGGTGGCATGAAACAGAAACTGTCCCTGTGTTGCGCGCTGATCCACGACCCCGACCTGCTGATCCTTGATGAACCGACAACCGGGGTCGATCCGTTGTCGCGCCAGCAATTCTGGAAACTGATTGACCGCATCCGTGCGCGCCGCCCGGGCATGAGCGTGATAACGGCGACCGCCTATATGTCGGAAGCAGAACGGTTCGAGCATCTCATCGCCATGAACGCCGGCAGGGTTCTTGCCGAAGGAACGCCAGACGCCGTGAGGGCGCAAGCCGGTGCGGATACATTGGAAGCCGCGTTCATCGCGCTTCTGCCGGAAGAAGACCGGCGCGCCCATCAGGCGATCATCCTGCCGCCGTGGACTCCCCAGGACGGCCCGCTCGCCATCGAGGCGCAAGACCTGACCATGCGCTTCGGTAATTTTACGGCTGTCGACAACGTCAGTTTCAGAATTGAACCTGGAGAAATTTTCGGATTTCTCGGATCGAACGGCTGCGGCAAGACCACGACCATGAAGATGCTGACCGGTCTGTTGACGGCGACCGAAGGTGAGGCCCGGCTGTTTGGAAAACCCGTCGGCAGCGACGGCATGACGATGCGGCGGCGTGTTGGGTATATGTCGCAATCGTTTTCGCTCTATTCCGAGCTTTCGGTGCGCCAGAACCTGTTCCTGCATGCGGACCTGTTCCACATCAAAGGCGCGCGCCGCCAGGCCCGGGTCGAGGACCTGATCGATCGGTTCGATTTGCGCGACGTCGCCGATGCGACGCCCGGAAACCTGCCGCTGGGAGTTCGCCAACGCCTGCAACTGGCCGTCGCGGTGCTGCATGAACCCGAAATGTTGATCCTTGACGAGCCGACCTCAGGCGTCGACCCGATCGCGCGCGACGCTTTCTGGAATTTGTTGATTGATCTGTCGCGCAAGGACGGGGTGACGATCTTCATTTCCACCCATTTCATGAACGAAGCGGAACGCTGCGATCGAATTTCGCTGATGCACGCTGGCAAGGTTCTGGCGCAAGGCTCGCCTGACGAACTGCGCGCACAGCGGGGGGCCTCATCGCTTGAGGCGGCGTTCATCGATTTTCTGGAGGATGCCGGCGCGGAAGATGTCTCTGCTGAGCGCAAGCTGACCCTTCCGGCCGTGGCGGCGCCGCACGGCGCGCAATCCAGTTGGATCTCGGCCGCCCGTGTCTGGGCGTTCACGCGGCGCGAGGCAATGGAAATCCTGCGCGACCCAATTCGCTTGGCCTTTGCCCTGGTCGGGCCGATTGTCCTGATGCTGGCGATGGGGTTCGGCATTACCTTCGATGTCGAGAATTTGTCCTATGCTGCCCTGGATCAGGACCAGTCCCGCGAAAGCCGCATGTTCCTCGACGCGATGTCGAGTTCACGCTATTTCGACGAGCGCCCCCCGATTGCCGATTTTGCTGAATTGGACCGCCGTATGAAGACGGGCGACATCTCGCTCGCCGTCGTCATTCCTCCCGAGTATGGCCGCGATCTCCTGGCGGACCGCACGCCGCAAATAGGTGCCTGGCTGGACGGATCGAACACCACGCGGGCCGAAACGGGGCGCGGCTATGTGCAGGGTGTGCTGTATGCGCATCTGGCCGACATGTCGATGCGGGAAACCGCAGTGGCTCCCAGCATCTATCCGGCAACGGTTACCCCACGCTTTCGCTACAATCAGGCCTTCCGTTCGCAATACGCGATCCCCCCCGGCGTGCTGATGATGCTGCTGATCATGATCCCCGCCATGCTGACGGCGCTTGGGGTGGTGCGGGAAAAAGAGATGGGGTCGATCCTCAATCTCTATGCGGCCCCGGCCCGGAAAATCGAATTTCTGCTTGGCAAGCAGCTTCCCTATGTCGGCGTTGCAATGGTCAGTTTCGTCTGTCTTGTCACGCTGATGCTGACGGTGTTCGGTATCGGTGTGCCGGGGAGCGTTCTTGCCCTGGTGTTGGGGGCGCTTCTTTACGCGATGGCGGCCACGGCATTCGGTCTCGTCGTCTCGACCTTCGTTCGCTCGCAGATCGCGGCGATCTTCGCGACGGCGATCATCGTGATGATCCCAACGGTCAATTTTTCCGGGATGATGTATCCGGTTTCCACGTTGGAAGGTGCGGCTGCGATCACGGGAAAGGTTTTTCCGGCGCTTTATTTTCAGCAAATCAGTGCCGGTGTTTTCAACAAGGGGCTCAATTTTACGGTCTTATATCCCAACCACTTGATCCTGGCCGGGTTCTGCGTCCTCTTCCTGGGGATTGCGACGGCATTGCTGCGCAAGCAGGAGGCCTGAAACATGGGGACGGTTTCCAACATCTATCGGCTGGGCGTGAAGGAACTGTTCAGCCTGTTGCGCGACCCGGTCCTGATGGGGCTGATCTTTTATACCTTCACCTTCGCCATCTACACCGTTGCCAATGGCGTGCAGACGGAATTGCATAATGCCTCCATCGCCATCGTCGACGAGGATCGCACGGGCCTGTCAAATCGGATTTCAGGCGCATTCCTGCCTCCTTACTTCAAAGAACCCACGCTGATAGATCTGCATGCGGTTGATGCGGGCATGGATGCGGGCCTGTACACTTTCGTGCTGGATATCCCGCCGGGATTCGAGGCCGATGTCCTGGCCGGACGTCACCCGGTGATCCAACTCAATGTCGATGCAACGGCGATGACGATTGCGGGAAATGGCGCGACCTACATCTCAAGCATCATCAATGCTGAACTCCTGAAATTCGTCAGCCGCGCCAGCGGTGTCGCGGCACTGCCCGTCGATCTGCAGATACGGGCGAAATACAATCCCAATCTGAACTCTTCGTGGTTCATGGCAGTGATGCAGATCATCAACAACCTGACGATCCTAGCGATCGTGCTCAGCGGCGCAGCTGTCATCCGGGAACGCGAACATGGAACCCTGGAACATCTGCTGGTGATGCCGGTGACGTCAGCGGAAATCATGCTGGCCAAGATCTGGGCGAATGGATTGATTATCGTTCTGGCGGCGGTGCTGTCGCTGCAATTTATCGTTCAAGGATTGCTTGGGGTTCCCATTGTCGGATCAATCGTCCTGTTTGCGCTTGGGTCCGCTGTCTATCTTTTCGCGGTCACCGCGATGGGGATCACGCTATCCACTGTCGCGACAACGATGCCCCAGTTCGGGCTGCTGTCCATTCCGGTGTTTGTTGTGATGAACCTGCTGTCGGGTGGGGTAACGCCGCTGGAAAGCATGCCAGTGGCGTTGCAGAACGCGGTGCAAGTATTGCCCTCGACCCATTTCATCAAGTTCGCGCAGGCGGTTTTGTATCGCGGGGCCGGGATCGAGATCGTCTGGCCGGAATTGCTGACGACGGCCGGCATTGGCATGGCGTTCTTTGCCTTCGCTCTGACCCGGTTCAGGGCAACGTTGGCCGCCGCCAGGTAGGATGCTGTGTTAGCTGATTCCAGCGGCCTCTCCAACAAAAGTGTGGGAGGCTAGGGCGCACCCTTGATCGCCGCGCTCGACTCGTGCTTCTGCTTTTGACTTGAAATTTTTGCTGGAATTGGAAATCCTCACCGGCACACGGGCCAAAGGCCAAAGCCTCTTTTTTGAATGTCGCCATGATTCAACTTCACCACACATCGTCAATGTATGAACCGAATTGTCCCTGAACAAAAATAGGGGACATCATTAAAACGGTGACGATGCATGTCTAAGCCATTGAAAAATGGCGGATGGGGTGGGATTCGAACCCACGAAGGACTTTCATCCTTGCTGGTTTTCAAGACCAGTGCCTTCAACCACTCGGCCACCCATCCTTGTCCGCCGCTTCTTGTGCGGATGCGGCTTCTGTCTCTCCCGTTCCTCTTCCTCTGTCAAGCCGTAGAGGGGCGCGGTAGAGGGATAACAGCGGTCTGGCGTAGATTTCGCTTTGGTTTAGCGGCGGCGAATAGCGACGAAGATCGACACCGCACGGGCGCATCGACGCCTCATATCACCTGGAAATGGGGTGGGGATGGAGTGATTATAACAGCTTCAAAAGACTGTTTTGGATCAAATAGATAAATCCGACGGCGGCAATCGCGCCTCCGGTAACAAAACCCAGCGTACTGCCGATCAGCTTTGTGGAGCGGTGAGTGATCATAATGAGACCTCCTGTCTCGCGGTGTTCGTCCGAATGACACCCTGCATATTCATCATCGCTAATGCAGGTGCGCAATTCAGTGACGACAATCACAAAACCTAAAAAAACAGGGGCAGGGATCTGGAAGGCGCTTCCCAGCCCCCGGGAAGCCTGTGTTCATGGCCGGGAAAAGCCTGAAAACCGGCAAAAACCCAGGGGCTCCATAAAACTGAAAAAATGTCAATGTAGGACTTGTGTAAATTTGCGACCCTTGCTATTATACGAGTGTAATGCGTGTAGAGTGTTTTACTCACGCGTGGAGTGGGTTCAGAAAGGACCGCCTAACGATGATCGGTTCGGCACAGAAAGCGCCGGTTTCAAGCGCCGCACTTACTGCCCTTAATATGGCGGTCGTGCGGCAGGCTGTGTTTGAGCGCGCAGCCGAGCAAATTTCCGAGCGACGCGAAGATGCTACTCAGGCCGTTCTTCAAACGGCCGAGAACAACCGCACGCGCAATGCGACGGTCGGCGCCGTTATCGAGAGCAATAAAGATAAGAAATCCGAGACGGAAGCGCTTCGTGTGGAGCCCGCTGAAAGCGAGTTCAAATCCCCGGATTTCAAAGGCGTGGCGGGAAAGGCTCTCGATATTACAGTCTGATTTACCGTGATGACGCGGCGTTCCTGGTTGTTATGTCCGAGGCCCTGATGGGGTCTTTTTTTATGGCGGAACACCCCGTTGGATCTAAGCCCCCTTGACGGCGGTGCGATCGATGTTTCTTGGCAGGCATGGACGGTTCGAACGGCACAATGCTTGAAAGCCCTGGATTCTCGTGCACTTTCGGTGCCCCTGGGGTAAAAGCCCGGCATGTACTTTTTTCTCTCCAAAGCTCTGTGGTTCGTGATGAAGCCCTCCATGCTCTTGTTTTTGGGCATGACGCTGGGATTCATATTGATCCTCGCACAACGGCGACGGACGGGGTTCGCCCTTGTCGGCGTGACGTTGCTATCGCTTTGGGCCGTCAGTGTAATTCCAATGGGCGAAATGATGGTTCGCCACCTCGAGGAACGCTTTCCAAAGCAGGAAATCCTGCCGGAAAACATTGGTGGGATTATTGCGCTTGGCGGAGTCATAGACCCCGTGCTGTCGCGTGGGCGCGGGCAGATCGCCGTCGATGGCAGTACGGAACGGCTATTGTTCTTTGCCATGCTGGCGGATGCGCGGCCCGATGTCCCGTTGATCTTCACTGGCGGGTCCGGCCATCTCTTCGACCAATCGGCCAAGGAAGCCCATTACCTCGAGAATCTGGCGGGTTTGGTCGGCCTCGACATGTCGCGCGTGACGTTGGAAACGGAATCGCGGAATACCATGGAGAACGCGGCCTTCAGCAAGAAGTTGGCAACCGTGACGCCGGATAAGCCATGGGTGTTGATTACCTCCGCCCGGCATATGCCCCGGTCGGTCGGACTATTCCGCAAGCAAGGCTGGCCGATCATTCCTTACCCGGTGGATTTCATCACGCTGCCTGAGAAAGGCTGGGCCCCGACACTGGAATATCTAGGGGGGCAGTCGATGCTCGACGCGGCGGTTCATGAATTCGTCGGCATGGCCGTGGCTTATCTCCTCGATCGATCCGACAGCCTCTATCCGGCGCCGGCCGGGGATTGATCGCTCCCCGCCCGTGGGCGCTCCGCTCACGGGGGCTCGTTCCGCTGCTCTCGCACCTTTGACCGACGGGCCTCCGACGGGGCTTGCGATGCCACAATCCCTATGGCACAAGGCGCCAAGAGCGTGTTTCGGCCCCTGATCAGAGGGCCATCCGGTTTCGAGGTTGATGCTTAAACGAACTTTCCGGCTCGCGGCGCCGTTGGCGTGCGCCCTCTGGTTCGGAGCGCCCGCGATTGCCGCGGCCGCCGACCCTGTCCCTGTGACCCCGCCCAGCACCGAGGAATTCCAGGCCTGGCTGAACGCCTTCAAAGCGACAGCCAAGAGCAAGGGGATATCCCAGGTGACGCTCGACAAAGCGTTTACCGGCACGTCCTTCATCAAACGCGTGATCGAGCTGGACCGCCGTCAGCCTGAATTCACCATGACGTTCTGGCAATACATCGGAAAGACGATCTCCGATAAGCGGATCGCGCGCGGCCGCGAAATGCTGAAGACGCACGCCAAGCTGCTCAAGCAGGTCGAGGACAAGTTCGGTGTGCCGCCCCGCTTCCTGGTCGCCTTCTGGGGGCTTGAAAGCAATTTCGGCGACTATACCGGCAGCTTCTCCCTGATCGGCTCCTTGGCGACATTGGCCTTCGATGCCCGGCGGTCGAAATTCTTCACGGAACAACTTCTGGCGGCGCTTGAGGTGATCGACCGGGGGGATATCGCCCCGGATGTGAAATCATCCTGGGCCGGTGCCATGGGCAACACGCAATTCATCCCAACGACCTACCGGGCTTACGCAATCGATTTCGACGGCGACGGCCGGCGCGATCTCTGGCGCTCGCTGCCCGACGTCTTCGCCTCATCCGCCAATTACCTGTCACGGGCCGGATGGCGGAAGGAAGAGACCTGGGGGCGTGAAGTTCGCCTGCCCAAAGGTTTCGATTATGGTTTAAACGGTCTTGATAAGAAATTGAAATTAAAGGAATGGCAGTCCATGGGCGTGCGCCGGGCCGACGGTCGCGATTTACCCGTGGCGGACTTCGACGCCTCGCTGGTTCTGCCGGCGGGGGCCGACGGACCGGCCTTCCTGGTCTATCAGAACTACCGCACCATCCTGGTTTGGAACCGGTCGATCCTTTATGCGCTGGCGGTCGGGCACTTGGCCGACCGTTTGATCGGCGCGCCACCGTTCGTGGCGAAAAAGCCCATTAATGACAAAGCGTTATCCCGCGCCGACATGAAGAATATCCAGCGCCTTCTGGGTGAGAAGGGCTTCGATGCCGGTACGCCGGACGGGATCGCGGGGTCGATGACCCGGCGCGCGATCAAAGCATATCAACAGTCCAACGGGATGGCCGCCGACGGGCATCCGGATTCCCGGCTTCTCGATCATTTGCGGGGCGGCGGCCGGTAACGGGTTTTGTTGCCCGGGTCCATCGACTTGGCTACACTACATACAGGTTCGGATTTCTGAAATTCATACTATATTTTCGTGCTGAGGGGGCTGCGCCATGGGTCGGCGTTTTAAGGTTAACTGGCTGATCCTATTAGGCTTCGCGGTTCTGGTCAGCGGGTGCGCCGAAACCCAATTCCTGATTTCGGGAACCAAGCGGCTGCAGGGGGCTGCAGGCACCTCCGGTTATTACAAGGTCGGCAATCCCTATCAAATTCAGGGCACGTGGTATTACCCGGCCGAGGAATGGGATTACGACGAAACGGGGATCGCGTCCTGGTACGGCCCCGGCTTTCACGGCAAGACCACCGCCAATGGCGAGCCTTATGATCAGAACGAATTGACCGCGGCGCACCGCACGTTGCCGATGCCATCGTTCGTGCGGGTCGTGAACCTGGAAAATGGGCGGTCCATCGTCTTGCGGGTCAACGACCGCGGGCCGTTCGCGAAGGGCCGGATCATCGACGTATCGCGGCGTGGCGCGCAATTGCTCGGTTTCAAGGACCAGGGAACGGCGCGGGTCCGCGTGCAATTGCTGGCCGACCGCTCGCGTGCCATCAAGGCACAGATGCTGGGCGAGGAAACCATCGCCGAACACGGCAGCCCGATTCAGGTCGATAAGTTGCCAAAAGCCCAGGTCAGCGCCGAATCCTTGCCGCCGCCGCCGGGTGCCGAAGCGGCACCTCAGACCGTTGAATCGCCGGAGCCCGTATCCGAGGCGGTCGTTGAACAGGTTCCGCCAGCGAACCAGGTCTCGCCTGGGACGATGCCGGAACAGGAAGTCACCCAGGTTGCGGTCGGCCCCACCAATATCTTCGTCCAGGCCGGGGCGTTTACCGATTATCAGAATGCCATGCGCACGCGGATCAAGATCAGCCGTATATCACCCGCGACGATTTCTCATGTCCTGGTGAACAACCGGGATTTCTACCGGGTGCGGGTGGGGCCGCTGGCCTCGGTCTCGGATGCCGACCGCGCCCTTGAGCAGGTCCAGGCCATGGGGTATCCAGGGGCGCAGATCATCGTCGACGGCAAAGGGGCGGGGTCCTGACCCGATTTCTGCCTCATTTGATCGCCCAGATCGCGGGCGTGGCGAACTGCCCTCCGCGAGACGCACAAACGACCAGTAATCAGAAGGGCGCCCCGTTCGGGCGCGATTGATCATGACGACAGCCGCAGTTTTCTCCCGCCATTTACGGTCCCGCCGGTCGCAAGGTGTTCTCGCCGCCCTGGCCTTGGCCGGGATCACGCTGGCTATGGCGCCGCGGGCCGAGGCGATGGACACCATCGCCCGGGAAGCGATCCTGATGGACGCTCAGACCGGCGCGGTCCTGTTCAACAAGGATGCCGACAACCTGATGCCGCCGGCGTCGATGAGCAAGCTGATGACCGTCTACATGGTGTTCGAGCGGCTTAAGGAAGGCAGCTTGTCCCTTGATGACGAATTCGTGGTCAGCGAAAACGCCTGGCGCAAGGGAAACTGGGCGTCCGGCGGCTCCACGATGTTCCTCGAGCCCGGCCAGCGGGTGCGGGTCGAGGATTTGCTTCAAGGGATCATCGTGCAGTCGGGCAACGACGCCTGTGTCGTCGTCGCTGAGGCCATGGCCGGGTCGGAAGACGCCTTCGCCGAGTTGATGACAGAGAAAGCCAAGGAAATCGGCCTCAAGAACAGCACCTTCCGCAACGCCTCGGGCTGGCCCCATCCGGAACACCGGATGACGGCCCATGATCTGGCGATCCTGGCGAAACGGACAATCAACGATTTCCCCGAGTTCTATCACTATTACTCCGAGCGCAAATTCACCTACAACGATCATACCCAATACAACCGAAATGCCTTGCTGGGTAAGGGATTGGGGGTCGACGGCCTAAAGACCGGGCATACGGAAAACGCCGGTTACGGTCTGACGGCTTCGGCCGAGCGCCGCGACCGCCGCCTGATCCTGGTGGTCAACGGACTGCCCGACAAGAAGGCGCGCCGGATCGAGCCGCAACGCCTGCTGGAATGGGGCTTCCGCGAATTCAAGAACTACCCCCTGTTCAAGGCGGGGGAAGAGATCGACAAGATCGGAATCTGGCTGGGCGATAAGGCCGAAGTGCCGCTGATCGTGACCGACGAAATGGTCCTGACCCTGCCGCGCAAGGAGCGCGCGGGCATGAAGGCGACCGTTGAATACAGCACCCCGGTCCCGGCGCCGGTCAAGGCGGGCGACCGTATGGGGACGCTGACCCTGACGTTCCCCGAGCGCGACGCAATCGAGGTTCCCTTGATTGCCGGCGACGGCGCCGAACGCCTGGGCCTTTTCGGTAGGGTGATGAGCGCGGTCCGGTCTATCATCCTGGGCGTTTCCGGCTAAGAAACTTCCGGCGGGCGGAGGTTTCCGTCCGCCCCGGTAAAGAGACAACCATTTCGGGACAGGCACCGTGACGACGGGCAAATTCATCACTTTCGAAGGCGGCGAGGGCGGCGGCAAGTCGACCCAGTTGGCATTGCTGGCCAAGGTTCTGGAAGACGCCGGGATCGAAGTGGTGACGACGCGCGAACCGGGCGGCACCTCGGGCGCGGAGGAAATCCGCGATCTATTGGTACGCGGCACCACCGACCGTTGGGCGCCCTTGGCCGAGGTTCTGCTGCATTTCGCGGCCCGCATCGATCATGTCGAAAAGGTCATTCAGCCGGCCCTGGAAACCGGCGCCTGGGTGCTTTGCGACCGTTTCACCGATTCCACCATGGCCTATCAGGGCGGCGGGCATGGCCTTGGGTTCGACCGTATCCGGGAACTGCATCATCAGATCCTCGGCAACTTCCGCCCGGACCTGACCCTGATCCTCGATCTGCCGGTCGAGGAAGGTCTGGCCCGCGCCTTCGGCCGCGCCGGGGCGGAAGACCGTTACGAGCGCATGGACCTGGGCTTTCATGAGCGCATCCGCGCGACTTTCCTGGCGATCGGCGAAGAAGAACCCAACCGCTGCGCCATTATCGACGCGACCGGCGGCGTCGACGACGTACAGCGCGATATCTGCGCCGAGGTTTCTCATCGGCTGGGCGCCGATCTCAAGGCGACGGGCCGGGAGACCGAGCAGTGAGCGACGAGGCCGATCCCGACGGCGGACCAAATCCCCGCTCAAACCCGGACCTGATCGGTCATCTCGCGGCCGAGGAAAACCTTCGTGGCGCCCTGGAGGCGGGGCGTCTGGCCCATGCCTGGCTGATTACCGGGCCCAAGGGCATCGGCAAGGCGACCCTGGCGCACCGGTTCGCGCGTTACGTCCTGGCCCATGGTGCGGAAATCGTGGCCGCACGCGCGGCCCAGGAAGCCGCCGGTCCCGGCCTGTTCGGCGAGGAGCTACCGGCGCCGGAACCGATTGCGGAGCCGGGCGAGGGGGAGGGGTTGTACCTGGACCCCGCCCATCCCGTGTTTCATCGCACCCTGGCTGGTAGCCACGCCGACCTGATGGTCATTCAGCGCGCTGTCGACGAGAAAACCGGCCGCCTCAAGGGGCAGATCACCGTGGATGCCATCCGCGCCGTGAAATCCTTCCTCAGCCTGACCGCGGGCGAAGGGGCTTGGCGCGTCGTGATCATCGATTGCGCCGACGACATGAACCGGAATGCAGCCAACGCGCTTCTGAAAGTTCTGGAGGAACCGCCGCCACAGGCGCTGGTTCTCCTGGTCTCGCACAACCCTGGTAGCCTGCTACCGACCATCCGGTCGCGCTGCCGGCGCCTGACCTTGCGCCCGCCGTCGACCGAGGCAGTGGCGGAAATTCTCGCCAAGCGGTGCCCGGACCTGGCCCCGGCCGAGGCCGCGCGCCTGGCCGAAGTCGCCGAGGGCAGCATCGGATACGCCCTGGAGCTGGCGGAGCAGGGCGGTCTCGCCATGTTGGACGAGATTTCCGGCTTGTTCGCGAAACTGCCCGACGGCCTGCCGGTCAAGGACCTTCATGCCTTCGCGGTGCGGGTCGGCGGGGCCGGCAAGGAAGCCGAATTCGATGCCTTCGCCAAGACCCTGCGCTGGTGGCTGGAACGCTTGATCGTCG
>NZRL01000019.1 GCA_002696205.1 Rhodospirillaceae bacterium
CCGGGGGAGGCGCCGTCAATTCCGTGCTCGACAAGGCCGCCGCGGCGCTCGGCCAGCCGCCGGCCAACACGATGGAAGTCGATACGGAGCAAAAAGAAGGCACGATCAGCGATTGGCGCGAGCAGGCCAAAGCGGAAGGCGGCGGCGATACGGCCGATAGCGATTCCGCCGCCAACGACCGCCTGCGCGAGGAAATCGGCAATTCCGACGGCGGCGAAGACGGCAAGCGCGGCGTGACCCTGGAAGCCGATAAATACGGCGGCCAGGACCAGGCCCCCATGCTGGACGCCGCCGGCGAAAAGCAGAAAGCCTATATGATGAAGTTCCTGGGCCAGCTTCTCGAAGTCACCGGCCAGGACAAGAAGAAGCTCGATAACTTCACCAAGTTCGGGATCAACCTGTTCCTGGCGGGTGCCTGTGAATCAATCGCCTCGAAGCGCGACCTGGATGCCTCGACGCGGGCCCGTATCCTGTCCGACAGCGTGCAGGTCATGGGCTTCAAGAAATCCCATGCGGCGTCGTTTGCCGACCGGTATGAGGAATACCTGCTGCAGGATGCGCGCTACATGAGCATGTTCCAGGCCGGGCGCAACGCCATGGCCAACCACCTGACGGACAATGCCTCGGGCCCGACGCACCTGAAAACGGCGCTGGAGGAATGGAACCAGCCGAAGCCGAAGGAAGCGCAGTCGCGGGTCGTCGCGGTACTGTTCACCGACATCGCGGGCTCCACCGCCCTGACCCAGGAACTGGGCGACGCCGGGGCGCAGGAAGTCGTCCGCGCGCACAACAAGATCGTCCGCGAGAACCTGACCCGCTTCAAGGGCCGCGAGGTCAAGCACACGGGCGACGGCATGATGTGTTCCTTCGATCAGCCGACCAATGCGGTCGAGGCGTCGATCGAGATTCAAAAGGAAACCATCCAGCTGCGGGCCTCCAACCCACAGTTACCGTTGAAATTGAAGATCGGCATCAACGCGGGCGAGCCCATCGCCGAAGACAACGATCTGTTCGGCACCACGGTGCAGTTGGCGGCACGCATCGTCGACAAGGCCCAGGCCGACCAGATTTTCGTCTCGGAAACGGTCAAGGGCATCTGCACCGGCAAGGGTGTCTCCTTCAAATCCGCAGGCGGATACGCCATGAAGGGCTTCGATGGAGACGTCAATCTCTACGAGGTCATGTGGCAATCGGGTAACGCCGCCAAGGCCTCCTAAGCCACTGACAAGGCCGTCTTTTTTCCTGAAATTTTTTTGACTGGCAAGGCTTGCGCGGATTTTTCCGGCTGCCTATCTCTGGTTTGACGGCGGGTGCCCATGACGGGGCCCGGTGTCGTGAACCGCCCGCCCCGCGCGGATCATAGGGTCGGCCAATACGGCGGCCTGAACAAACGACCGCGCAGACGGGCACCATATCGCTTCGTTAAGGAGGACTTGGTTATGCGTACCATCGATTTCACTCCCCTGTTCCGTCATTCCGTCGGCTTCGACCGCCTTGAGCGCATGCTCGACAGCGCCATGCGTCTGGACGACGGCAATTCCTATCCGCCCTACAACATCGAGCAGGTGGGCGATGACAAATACCGGATTTCCATGGCCGTCGCAGGCTTCGCCGAGGAAGACCTGGATGTGACCGTCAACGACGGCACCCTGACCGTCACCGGCAAGCACGAAGGCGACAAGGACGAAGACGTCGTCTACGTCCATCGCGGTATCGCCGGGCGCGCGTTCGAACGCCGTTTCCAGCTTGCCGATCATATCGAGGTCAAGGACGGTGTCCTTGAGAACGGCCTGCTTCATATCGAGCTTGAGCGGGTCATCCCGGAAGAAAAGAAACCCCGCAAGATCGCGATCGCCGGCGGCCAGAAATTGGTCGAAAGCAAGGCCGCGTAACGCGGATTTTCTGAATACGTCAGACGGAAGGGGCGCGTCCGGGAGACCGGGCGCGCCTTTTCTTTTCCTTTGTCACCCCGCGATCACTCGCGACGCCTAGAGGAAACGCTCGTAGACAGCCCGCTTGTCCGCCGGAATGGCGACCGATTTCGCCGCCGCGCGATCGGAAAATGCCTGGATGAAATGACCCGTCGCCGCCGGCACTTCCGGATCGCTCTCACCAAACAGGCCGATCTGGAAGGTAATGCTGGAATTGCCGATCCGGCCAACGCGCAATCCCGCGTGCACCACTTCGGGAAAGCTCAGGGAGCGGTGAAACCGGCATAGTGCTTCCACCGCCACGGGGGCGATGCGATCGGCGGCCCAATCGACCCCGGCCTCGCAGATCTGGAAATAGCTGACCACCGTTTCGATGTAGCGGCTGTAGGCGACGTTGTTGGCGTGGCCCAGCATGTCGTTGTCGCCGAAGCGGGTCGGAATCTTGAACCGATAAGGATAGGCCGCGAGCGGCACCTTGCGCGGATCGTCCTCGGCCGGGCCGGTCATCCTGCGCCCCCGACCAGTAACTTCTCCAGCGCCGCGCGGATTTTCGCCGGAATAGGCGTCGGCTTATCCGTGGTCCGGTCCACGAAGACGTGGACAAAATGCCCCGCGGCGGCGGCTTCGTCCTCGCCTTCCTTGAAGATCGCGATCTCGTACTGCACGGATGAATTGCCCAGCCGGGCGACGCGCAGGCCCGCCGACAGTTTCTCGGGATAGGCCACCGGCTTGAAGAACCGGCAGGTCGTCTCGACCGCGAACCCGACGACGGTGCCGTCCTGGATATCCAATCCGCCCTCGTCGATCAGGTAGCAGTTCACCACCGTGTCGAAATAGGCGTAATAGGTCACGTTGTTGACGTGGCCGTAGATGTCGTTATCGGCCCAGCGGGTCTGGATCGCGGCGATGTGCGGGTAATCCGCGCGGGTTGGGCTGGGATCGGACGGCTTGTTGTCTTGCGGCATGGCGGCGGACGTCGCTTTTTCTTTTCTGTGGGCGAAACCTTCAAGGGCCCCTGTCGGCCCCCGGAAATGATAAAGGGCCGCGGGTTTTGCCCCTGCGGCCCTTTAATTATTTTGTTTGCCTCAAACCTGTCAAACTCGCCTGATTGACTGGCACAGCGTAGCCAGCGCCATTACCCCGGTCAACTGCAAAGGTCCGTTGACAAGATGGCACAAGTTGCCGCAGACGCGGGCGACCTCCACTCGTTCCCCCGAACATGACGACGGCCGCCCCCGGGTTGGGAGGGCGGCCGTCGATCATTCATGGAAGCAGTAAAGTCCGGACACTTTCGCCTCGTGTCCTGCTTGCAGCCTAGCGGCGGGGTGTTAAGGTTTCCCTACCCGCAACCGGAGCTTCCTCATGTCCCCTGCCGCCGCCTGGACCGTGTTGATCGTCGGCTTCGCCCTGCCGCTGATTCATGTCGCGCTGTCGAAGGATATCGGCCCGTCGAAGCCCGGCGCCGATGGTGGAACCTGCCCGTTCAGCCCGCGCATGGGCTGGATCGTCATCGTGTTGTTCCTGGGGCCCATCGGCTGGCTGATGTTCATGGGTTCGCGGCGCAAGAAACGCGCCCTGACGGCAGGCCGGACCACGCAGTCCAATGCCGTCAGGGAAAAGGAAAGAGACGCGCCCTAGGACTTGAAAACGCTGTCGGCGCTCGCCCGCGCGGCTTCCTTGCCCTTGATCGCATCTCGGACGCGCAGGATTTCGGCCTCCAATTCGCCGATATAGTCGTGAAGCGCCTCGATCGACAGAATCTCCAGGTTCTTCAACTCCGGCTTTTTCTTCTGCGGATCCAGATCGTCGGCGTCCATCTCGCGTTCCTCCCTTGCCAATGGGGCCGCTAATCTACTAGGTGAAGGGGCCTCACGGAAACCCACAAGAGAGACGGAAACACCTATGCCCCTGCCCACGGAAATGACCTGCGTCGAAATCGCCGAACCCGGCGGCCCGGAACAACTGTGCACCACGACGCGCCCGGTCCCCGCCCCGGCCAAGGGCGAGGTCTTGATCAAGGTCGCCGCCGCCGGGGTCAACCGGCCCGACGTCGTGCAGCGCCTGGGCCATTACGCGCCGCCCGAGGGCGTCACCGATATTCCCGGCCTGGAAGTATCCGGCACGGTCGCGGCGCTGGGCGACGGCGTCACGGACTGGGCCGTGGGCGACGCGCTCTGCGCTTTGGTCGCGGGCGGCGGCTACGGCGAATACGTCACGGCCCCCGTGGAACAATGCCTGCCCGTGCCCAAGGGCCTGTCGATGATCGAGGCGGCCGCTCTGCCGGAAACCTTCTTCACCGTCTGGACCAACGTGTTCGACCGCGGGCGCCTGCAGCCGGGCGAGACCTTCATGGTCCATGGCGGCACGTCCGGCATCGGCACCACGGCGATCCAGCTGGCCCACCAGATGGGCGCCAAGGTCATCGCCACCGCCGGGTCCGAAGAAAAATGCCAAGCCTGCCGCGACCTGGGTGCGGATCTGGCGATCAACTACCGGGAACAGGACTTCGTCGAGGCGGCCAAGGAATTCACCGGCGGCAAGGGCGCCGACGTGATCCTGGATATGGTCGGCGGCGATTACCTGCCGCGCAATCTCAAGGCGCTCAACCGCGATGGCCGTTTGGTCAACATCGCCTTCATGCAGGGCGCCAAGATCGAGGTCAATTTCATGCCTTTGATGCTGAAACGCCAGACCATCACCGGCTCGACCCTGCGCGCGCAATCGGTCGCCGCCAAGGCCGCCATCGCCAATTCCGTGAAAACGACCGTCTGGCCGCTGATCGAAGCCGGCAAGGTCAAGCCCGTGATCTACAAGAGCTTTTCCCTGGACCAGGCGAAAGAGGCGCACGAGCTGATGGAATCCAACAAACACATCGGAAAGATCGTTTTTCAGGTTGCGGAATAGGTTGGGATCCCCATCTGATTCTTTGACCCCGGCGCCCGAAATGACTATATAACGTCGCAGTTCCGGTGCGTCCCCCGTACGCGCGGGGGCGTGCTGGTCTTTATGAAAAGACAATCCCGAAATCCAACTCCGAATGGGAAGGTAATTATGGCGCGTCCTTTGATGCCGAAGGCCACAGCCGTCTGGCTTGTGGAAAACACGGCCCTCACGTTCAGGCAGATCGCCGAGTTCTGCGGCCTGCATGAACTGGAAGTTCAGGCCATCGCCGACGACGAAGTCGCCGTCGGCATGCAGGGGCTCGACCCCGTGCAGGCAGGCGAACTGTCCCAAGAGGAACTCGAGCGCTGCGAGGGCGACCCCACGGCAACCCTGAAGGCCGCCAAGCCGACCCTGCCGCAGCCCAAGGCCAAGACCAAGGGTGCCCGTTATACCCCGGTCGCCAAGCGCCAGGACCGGCCCGATGCCATCGCCTGGCTGCTCAAGAACTATCCGGAAATGTCCGACGGCCAGATTTCCAAGCTGATCGGCACGACCAAGCCGACCATCACGTCGGTGCGCGACCGTTCGCACTGGAACACGGCGAACATCAAGCCTCAGAACCCGGTGGGTCTGGGTCTGTGCTCCTCGGACGATCTGGAAAAGGTCATCGCCGTGGCCCGCGCGCGGGCCGGTACGGTCCATGCCCCGGCGGCACAGCCGTCCGGCGACGGCGTGCAGTCGATGGCCCCCGCGGCCCCGCCCGCGATGGACACGGACACTCCGGCCGACCCATTCGCGCCGCCGGCGCCGCCGTCGGATTCGGAGCCCCCGGTCGATCCCTTTGCCCAGCCGGCCCCGGCCAGCGAGCCCGCCCCGGCGCCGACGCCGTCCTGGCCGCCGGTCGATAACGGCTCGGAAACGCACTAAGGCTGCGATCCGATTAGAATTGAAAAGGGGGGCTTTCGGCCCCCCTTTTTGTTTGCCCTGCGGCTTGTACCCCTAACGGCCGTGAAAGACCGGTGCGCGTTTTTCCGCAAAAGCCTTCTCGGCCTCCCGGTGATCCTCGGAAAACCACAGCTCTTCCAGAATGGCTTCGCCCGCCGCCTTGCCGTCGCCGTCGGCCGCCGCGCGCAAAGCCCGCTTGGTCGCCGAGACCGCCAAGGGTGCCGCCGGCAGCCCCGCCAGGAAGGCCACGGCATGGTCGACGACGTCGCCGTCCGTCATCCCATCCAGCAACCCGTCGGCGAGCGCATCCGCCGCCGACATCTGCTCGCAGGACAGCAGCATGCGCATGGCCTTGGCATAGCCGACAGCCCGCATCAGGCGCGCCGCCCCGTTCCACCCGGGAATGATGCCCAGTTTCGCCTGAGGCAGACCGATTTTCGCCGCCGCCGTCGCGAACCGCAGGTCGCAGGCCAGCGCCAATTCGGCCCCGCCGCCCAGGGCATAGCCGTTGATCGCGGCGATCACCGGAAGCGGGTGAGCTTCCAACGCATCCAGCAGGCCCCGTACCACGGCGAAGGTTTCCGCCAGTTCCGTCGGCGTCGAGATCGCCCGGTAGGCTTTCAGGTCGCCGCCGGTGCAGAAGAACCGGGTCCCCGCCCCGGTCACGACGGTCCCCCGCAGGTCCGTACGCCCGGCGGTCGCATCCAGGGCGTCCCGCATGGCCTGGGCCGTATCGCGGCAGATGGAATTTCCCATCCCGTCGCGGTCGATGGTCAGAATCAGGACGCCGTCCCGTTCCGACGCCGCAACCGGTCGATCAATCACGTTGGACGACATGGAACAACAGGCCCCCCATGCTCTTGGGATGGATAAAGCCGATCAAGGCGCGCCGCGAACCGGGTCGACCGACCGTGTCGATCATCACGCAGCCCGCGTCTTCCAGGGCCGCCAGGGTCGCGTTGATGTCCGGCGACTTCAGGGCAACATGGTGCAGGCCCGCCCCCCGGCTTTCGATGTACTTGGTAACGGCCCCCTGATCCTGGCGTGTCGTGCCCGAGGCCCCATGGCTGAGTTCCGCCCCGTGGTTCGGGTCGAAGTTCTGCAGGAATTCCAGCTCGCAATCGCCCGCGGTCAGGAAGGCGACGCGCAGGCCGCCGACGGGACGCGGCGCCCGGGTATGATAGACGACGCCATATTTGTCGGAGGTGAAGCTTTCGACCACGGTCTCGACCTCCATGTCCGTCTGCTGGCTTTCGATGGGCAGGCCCAGGGTATCGGTGAAGACGGAAATCGCCTGCCGGTTATCGGCACTGGCGACGCCCAAGTGATCGATGCGTTCAATCCGGTCCGACTTTGAGCGGTCGATATCCAACGGATCGACCAGATAGGTGCGCACGCCGACCGTGTCCCCGGCCTCCAGCGCCATGCGGCGCCCGCCGTTCAGACCCGCCCCGGCGTCCTTGACGCCGATCCCGGCGGCGCCAAGGCGGACGGCCGTGGCGTCCATATCAGCGTAATAGAGACCGATGTGATGGACGCCCGTGCGGTCCGTCTCATCGACGAAGGGATCGCCCGGCTCGCAGATCAACAGGGCGGACTCGCCGACCGCATAGGCCGGTGCGGTGCCGCCCGTGGGCAGCGCGCAATCCGTCGCCGTCAGGCCGAGCAGACCGCCCAGCACCTTATCGGCGGCCGACGGGTCGCGCGACACCAGGGCGACATAGGACAGTTTGGGCGCCGTGTCGGGCGCCGGGTTCAAGGATTGGCTCATTTCAAATTCCTCCTGCTTCCGTCATTCATCGGGTCTGGCGACCATCCCCGGTCATTTCGCGCCTTGCACATGGCCGGCGGCGATCAAGGCATCGATGCGGTCTGCCGCAACGCCCCAATCGGCCAACACCTGGGCACTGTGTTCGCCCAGGGCCGGGGGCGGAATGCGCACGGTCTTAGGTCCGACCTCGCCCAGGCGCAGCGGGTTCGACAACTGGGCGAGATCGCCGATCACCGGATGGGTGATCGTTTCGACCATGCCCTGGTGTTGGACCTGCGGGTCGTTGAACATCTGGCCCAGGTCGTAGACGGGTCCGGCGGGGATGCCCGCCTCCATCAATTCCTTCGACCATTCGATGGCGGTCTTGGCGGCCAGCTTTTCGTTCAGCAGGCCGCGCAGCCGCGCGCGGTTCTTGTCGCGGAGCGTGTTGTCGGCGAAATCGGGATCGTCGGGCAATTCGGACAATCCCAGGGTGTCGCAAAGTTTCTTCCACTGCGTCTGATTGGCGGCGGCAATGTTGACCAGGGCGTCGGATGCCTGGAACGCGCCGTAGGGATAGATCACGGGGTGTTCGTTGCCCGCCCGCGCCGGCACGTCGCCCAGGCTCAGGTACCGCTGGCCCTGAACGCAGAGCATGCCGACGACGGCGGCCAGCAGCGAGGTATCGACCTTCTGCCCCTGGCCCGTCGCCGTGCGCTGATGGATCGCGGCGGTGATGCCCGTGGACAGCCACATGCCCGAAACCAGATCGGCCAGCGGCACGCCCAGGCGCGTCGGCGGACCGTCGGGTTCGCCCGACAGGCTCATCATGCCCGACATGCCCTGGGCAATCTGATCGAACCCGGGCCAGGTGCCGTAAGGCCCGTCGGATCCGAACCCTGTGATCGTCGCGTGGATCAGGCGCGGATTGTTTTTCTTCAAGGTCTCGTAGTCCAGGCCCAGTTTTTCGATGGTGCCGGGCTTGAAGTTCTCGACCAGGACGTCGGCCTGCAGCGCCAGGTCGCGCAGGGTCTCCTGGCCCTCGGCACTGCGGAAATCGACGGCGAGCGAACGTTTGTTCCGGTTCACGGACAGGAAGAAACAGCCGATGCCCTTGTCGAACGGCCCCCAGGCCCGGCACATGTCGCCCTCGCCCACCGGTTCCGCCTTCAGCACATCGGCACCCAGGTCGCCCAGAATCATCGTGCAGAAGGGGCCGGACAGGGCCCGCGTCAGATCGAGTACGCGAATTCCCTCCAGGGGCAGCGTCATGAAGTCCTCCCAATATCGTTGTCGGCAAACGCCGGGAACAGCGCCGTCCGCTGGAGACCGGCGCCATCGCCGATACCGTCGCCGATGGCGTCATCGTTACGGTCGTTGCCGTCGTCGTTGCCGCCGGTTGGTTTTTTATCCGGCGCCGGACAGATTTGTATATTTTTATACAATTAGTCAATTTAAATTCGTATAAGGGATGGAACAGGCGGACGACACCGCTCCTTTCCTCCCGCGCGGACCTTTGATGTTTCCGCGTGACAAGAAGGAATACGCCCATGACCGCCGATACCGGCCCGACCGAATTCCCCCGCCCCGACCTGCTGCCGGAACGGCTGGCCGATTGGATCACGGACGAGATCGTTTCCGGACGGTTCGCGCCGGGCGAACGCCTGGTGGAACAGAGCCTGTCGAAACGTTGCAACGTCAGCCGGGTGCCCCTGCGCGAAGCACTTCGCATCGTCGCGGGCCGGGGGCTGCTGACCATCGAGCCGCACCGGGGGGCTGTCGTCACGCCGCTTTCGGAAGACGAATTGAACGATCTGTTCGGCCTGCGCCTGGCGTTGGAAGGCTTCGCCGCCGCCGCCGTGGCCTCGTTGAACCCCCGCCCCGACTTGTCGCCGCTTCACCGCCTGAACGCCGAGATGGAGGACTGCATCGCCGCCGGCGACATCGACGCCTACAACAATGTCGCCAACACATTTCACGGCGCCATCGTCACGGCGGCGGGCAACGGCCTGCTGCGCGATGCCTACGACCGGGTGAAGGCGCGGTTCCGCCGGTATCAGACGGTGATGGCCAACATCCCCCACCTGCCGCCGCGATCCGTCTCGGAACACGAACAGATTCTGGTGGCCATGGAGAACGGCGACGCGGTGGCTGCCCGCGATCTGGCGGAAGCCCATATTCGGGATCTGGTGGCGGCCTACCGCGACACGGCGCAGGACCGCGACCTGTTCACCAAGGCGTCCTGACGAAATCGGCCCGCGCCGGGATCCTGCCGGGCGCGGGCCACAAATCTACGCGATATCAGGAAAGACGCGTCAGCCTGCGTCTTCGGCCAGTTTGTTCAGGCAGGCCAGCTCGACGCAGGCGCAGACGACGTCCATCGCCTGTTTGACCTCGTCCAGCGGCGGCAAGGTCGGCGCCAGCCGGATGTTGCGGTCGTTGGGGTCGTCGCCGTAGGGATAACAGGACCCGGCGGGCGTCAGCTTGACCCCCGCTTCGTCGGCCAGACGGATGACTTCCTTGGCGCAGCCGTCCAGCACGTCAAGCGAGACGAAATACCCGCCCTTCGGCTTGGTCCAGGTTGCGATGCCCTTGCCCGCCAGATGCTTGGTCAGGGCCTCGTCGACGGCCTTGAACTTGGGCCCGATCAGGGCCGCGTGTTCGTCCATATGGGCCAACAGGCCCTTCATGTCGCCGAAGAACTTCACCTGGCGAAGCTGGTTGATCTTGTCCGGGCCGATGGTTTCAAAGAACAGATGATCCAGCGTGTCCTTGACGTTGGCGGGCGAGCCCGCGAATACGGCGATGCCCGCCCCGGCATAGGTGATCTTGGACGTCGATCCGAAAATGAACGGCCGGTCGGGGCAACAGGCGGCCTCGCAGGCGGCCAGGATGTCCTTGACCTCGTCCAGGCCCTCGCCCAGGTGGTGCACGGCGTAGGCGTTGTCCCAGAGAATGCGGAAATCGGGCGCCGCCGTCTTCATCTTGGCCAAACGGTCGACGGTCTCGTCAGAATAGGTTTCGCCTGTCGGGTTGGAATATTTCGGCACACACCAGATCGCCTTGATAGACGGATCATTGGCGACCAAGTCCTCGACCGCGTCCATGTCCGGCCCCTCGCCGGTCATGCCGACGGTGACCATCTTGTAGCCGAGTTCGTCACAAACCGCGAAATGGCGGTCGTATCCCGGCACGGGGCAGATCACGGTCGGGTTCTGCCCCCGCCACGGCCCTTCGCCGCCGACGACGC
Organism: Rhodospirillaceae bacterium; assembly: GCA_002696205.1. Classification (GTDB taxonomy): domain Bacteria; phylum Pseudomonadota; class Alphaproteobacteria; order Rhodospirillales; family Casp-alpha2; genus UBA1479. The sequence goes on from NZRL01000019.1 coordinate 10,760, forward strand.
CGAAGGTCATGCAGCGGGCCAGGGTGCCGTACATCAACTGCAACGACGAATTGCCGCCGATCACGACCTGATCGGCGGGCACGCCCAGGTATTCGCCGAACAATTCGCGGCAGGCGGGAATGCCCGCCAAGCCGCCGTAGTTGCGCAGGTCCG
>NZRL01000020.1 GCA_002696205.1 Rhodospirillaceae bacterium
ACGGCCTCAAGTCGGCGGGCGGGCATGTATTGGTGACGGCACGGACCCCGCCGGCCCGCTGGAATATCGGTCTCGCCGATCTGGCCTCGCGGCTGAAAGGATCGCCGGTGGCGGAGATCACGGCGCCCGACGACGCCTTGCTGGCGGCCCTGTTGGTCAAGCATTTCTCTGATCGGCAGATGAAGGTCGACGCCGAGGTCGTCGCCTATCTGGTGCCGCGCATGGACCGCACCTTCCGGGCCGCCGCCGATCTGGTGGCGGCGATCGACGCCGAGGCCCTGGCCCTCAAGCGGGGGGTTACTGTGCCGCTTGCACGGGCGGTTCTTGAACGGGGCTGAACGGCTCCAGGTAGTCCAGAAATTCGCTGACCACGGCGTCCCAGGAGAATTTCAGGGCATGCTCCCGGCAGGCCACGGGGTCGATGCCGCGGGCCTTCACCGCGGCGGCGGCGAGGTTCATGTCCAGGATGCCGACGCCGGAATTGCCGATCACGTCCTTCGGTCCCGTCACCGGGAAAGCCGCGACGGGTATGCCGCAGGCCAGCGCCTCCAGCATCACCAGCCCGAAGGTATCGGTCAGCGACGGAAACACGAAGACGTCGGCGGCGTTGTAGTACTTCACCAGTTCCCGGTCGCCGTCGGCGATGAAGAACGGCACGTCGGGATAGCGCGCCATCAGGCCCTCGCGGGCCGGGCCGCTGCCGATCACGACCTTGGACCCCGGCAGGTCGAGATTGAGGAACGCCGGCAGGTTCTTTTCCACCGTCACCCGGCCGAGGAACATATGGACGGGGCGGGGCAGGTCCAGATGGTCGAGGTAATCCTTGGGGCCCGGTTTGAAGATTTCCGTATCGACGCCGTGCGACCAGGGCCGCACGTTGGTGAAGCCTTTGTCGACCAGTTCGTCATGGACGGAATGGGACGGCACCATGACGCGCGCCGAGGGTGCGTGAAATCCCCTGATCCAGCGGTACAGCAGGCTGAGCGGCACCACGGGTGCGCGGGCGTGGATGTATTCCGGGAACTTGGAATGATAGGCCGTGGTGAACGGCAGGCCGCGCGACCGGCAATATCGCCGGGCGGCGGCGCCCAGCGGCCCCTCGGTCGCGATATGGATCGCGTCGGGGGCGAATTCGGTCAACATCCTTGCCACCGTCCGGCCCGGCATCAACGACAGGCGGATTTCCGGATAGGTCGGGCAGGGCAGGGTGGTGAACAGGTTGGGCGAGATCACCTGGACCTCGTGTCCCTGGGCCTTCAGGCGGTCGACCACCGTGCTCATGACACGGACGACGCCGTTCGGTTGCGGGTACCAGGCATCGGTGACGACCGAGATGCGCATTGCGGATCGGGTCACGTGACGGCTCCTTACGGCCCGTTTCAAACGGTTTCTTCTGGGTTCCGGTCCTGTGGAAGTAAAGTGACGTTCTGGTGACAGGAATGCTGGTCCGTGGCCTCTTGACCGACGGGGCCATTCCCTTGTCCTATGGCGGGCAATGATCGGCGGCTACATGCCGCCGCGAGCGAAAAAAGGAGACATCACATGGATTTAGGGATCGCCGGTAAAAAGGCGCTGGTTTGTGCTGCGTCCAAGGGACTGGGCCGGGGTTGTGCCTTCTCGTTGGCGCGCGAAGGCGTCGACGTGACCATTCTGGCCCGCACGCCGGGCCCGTTGGAGGCGACGGCGGAAGAGATTCGCAAGGAAACGGGTGTGACCGTGAACACGGTCGCCTGCGACATTTCGACCGAGGAAGGCCGCAACATGGCGCTCGCCGCCTGTCCCGAGCCTGACATTCTGGTCAACAACGCGGGCGGCCCGCCCCCGGGCGATTTCCGCGATTGGGACCGTGACGATTGGATCAAGGCGCTGGACGCCAATATGTTGACGCCGATCTTCCTGATCAAGGCGACCGTCGACGGCATGATCGAACGCAAGTTCGGCCGTGTGGTCAACATCACCTCGGCCGCGGTCAAGGCGCCGATCGAAATCCTGGGCCTGTCCAATGGTGCCCGCGCCGGGTTGACCGGGTTCATCGCCGGGTTGTCGCGCAAAACCGTGCGTCACAACGTCACGATCAACAACCTGCTGCCGGGGCCGTTCGACACGGACCGCCTGCATTCCAACATGAAGGTGAAGGCCGATCAGGCGGGCATCAGCGTCGAGGAAATGTTCGCCAAGCGGGCCGCGGAAAATCCGGCCGGCCGGTTCGGCACGGCCCATGAGTTCGGCGAAATGTGCGCCTTCATCTGCTCTGACCAGGCCGGGTTCATGACGGGGCAGAATTTCCTCATGGACGGCGGGTCCTATCCTGGGACATTGTAATTAGATCGGGGGTGAGGTCGGTAAGGCGGGAGACTTGCCATGGCGGCCATTCTGGTGCTGGACGACGACGAAGATGTCCGAGATTTCATCTCCATGACCTTGACGCGCGCGGGCCACGAAGTCGCGCTCGCCGAGAATGGGGATGAAGGCATGGCCGCCGTTCGACGGCGGACCGACCCACCGTTCGATCTGATCATCAGCGATGTATTCATGCCGGGGACGGACGGGATCGAATTCCTGTCCGGCCTGCGGCGGGAATTTCCGGACGTGCCGGTGATCGCGGTGACCGGCGGGTTCACCGGTGTCGCACAGCCTTATGCGGACTCCATGGAAGCCTTCGGCGCCGTGCAGAGCCTGTTGAAACCGTTCAGCCCGACGGATCTGCTGTCGGCGGTGGACACGGTGTTGGGAGGAGCGTCCGGTGGCTGACTGACGGCCTCGGCGCCCTTAACTCGCCATAAAGACTGTCATGGTAGAGTAACAATCGCCCCCGATGACTTCGCCGGGTGGGAAGGATATGATTCGCGCCATGGATGACGTGTTCGTAAACGGCTCGGGCAAGGCCGAGGAAAACGGGAAGGGCAACGGCAAGACGCCGCGTGCTCCGCAACGCCGCGCGCGCACGCAACAGCTGCGCGAACGCTATATCAACCGGGAAATTTCCTGGCTGGCCTTCAACTTCCGTGTTCTGGAAGAAGCCAATAACCCGAACCATCCTTTGCTGGAACGCCTGCGGTTCCTGTCGATCTCGGCTTCCAACCTGGATGAGTTCTATATGGTCCGCGTTGCCGGCCTGAAGGGCCAGGTGCGGGCCGGTGTCGGCACGCCGTCGGAAGACGGACAGACGCCCGCCGAACAATTACAGGCGATCCACCAGGACGTCGGCCGCCTGATGCAGGCGCAGCATTCGTGTTGGAGCAACCTGGTTCAGGAACTGCGGGGCGAGGGCATCGCCGTCGTCCGCCCCGACGAGTTGACCCAGCGCGAGAAAGCCTGGCTGCGCAAATACGTGGACGGCATCATGCCGGTGTTGACGCCGCTTGCCATCGATCCGGCGCACCCGTTCCCGTTCATGCCCAACATGGGCTTCTCACTGGTCCTGTCTCTGACCCAGCCGGGGATGGAGGAGCCGCTGCGCGCGCTCCTGCCCGTGCCCAACCAGCTGGAGCGCTTCATCCGCCTGCCCGGCGACGCGACGCGGTTCATTCCATTGGAAGACGTCATCGCGTTGTTCCTGGATCTCTGGTTCCCCAATTTCGAGGTTCTGCAGAAGGCGACCTTCCGCGTCATCCGCGACAGCGAAATGGAAATCGACGAAGAGGCCGAAGACCTGGTGCGGACGTTTGAATCCGCGCTCAAGCGCCGCCGCCGCGGCACCGTTATCCGCCTGACCTTCAACGCCGACGCCCCGGCCGAACTGCGCGACTTCGTGATCGCCGAAACCGATGCCTCGCCCGAGGACGTGATGCCGAACCCGGGCCTGCTCGGCCTGGTCGATACCAAGCAACTGATTCTGTCCGAACGGCCGGATCTGTTGTTCACGCCGTTCAACGCCCGGTTCCCCGAACGCATCCGGGATTTCGGCGGCGATATCTTCGCGGCGATCCGCCAGAAGGACATCATCGTCCACCACCCCTATGAAAGTTTCGATGTGGTGGTGCAGTTCGTCCGCCAGGCGGCGCGCGACCCGAATGTCGTGGCGATCAAGCAGACCCTGTATCGCACGTCCAACGACTCTCCGATCGTCGCGGCCCTGATCGAGGCGGCGGAGGCGGGCAAGTCCGTTACCGCGTTGGTCGAATTGAAGGCGCGGTTCGACGAGGAAGCCAACATCCGCTGGGCGCGCGATCTGGAACGCGCCGGGGTGCAGGTGGTCTACGGCTTCGTCGATATGAAGACCCATGCCAAGGTCAACATGATCGTCCGCCGCGAAGGATCGGACTTGCGCCCGTACTGCCATTTCGGGACCGGCAACTACCATCCGATCACGGCCAAGATTTATACGGACCTCAGCTTCTTCACCTGCGATCCGCTGTTGGCGCAGGATGCGTCCAAGCTGTTCAACTACATGACCGGCTATGCCAAGCCGACGGCGATGCAGAAACTGGCGTTCTCGCCGCTGACCTTGCGGGACCGGCTGGTTGATCTGATCGAGGCCGAAGCCGCCAACGCCAAGGCCGGCAAGCCGGCGGGAATCTGGGCCAAGATGAATTCCGTCGTCGACCCGGTGATGATCGAGGCGCTGTACAAGGCATCGCAAGCGGGCGTGAAGATCGAATTGATCGTGCGCGGCATCTGCTGCCTGCGCCCGGGGGTCGCGGGCTTGTCGGAGAACATCCGGGTCAAAAGCATCGTCGGCCGGTTTCTGGAACATTCGCGCATCGTCTGCTTCGGCAACGGCGCCGAGCTGCCGTCGCGTCAGGCCAAGGTTTACATTTCCTCGGCCGACTGGATGCCGCGAAATCTCTACCGCCGAATCGAAACCCTGGTCCCCATCGAGAACGAGACCGTACACGCGCAGGTCCTGGACGAAATCATGGGCGCCAACCTCAAGGACACGGCGCAAAGCTGGGTACTGGACGGCGAGGGCGGGTTCTCGCGGTTGGATTCAGACGGCTTTTCCGCGCATAATTACTTCATGACCAACCCCTCCCTGTCGGGCCGCGGAAGCGCTCTGGACAAGAAGGCGGGGAAGAAGGGGCAGAACGGCAAATAGGTGCCGGCATAACCGGATCACCCCGAGAGAACATCGGAATAACATGAGCCTTCTGAGAGACACCGGCGCGGGGGACGGCGCGTCCAAGTCCGCCTTGCTCACCGGCGATCAGGCCCATGGCCGCGTCGCCGTGGTCGATATCGGCTCGTCCTCCGTGCGTCTCGTCGTCTACGACACACCGGCACGTTTGCCTGTTCCCATCTTCAACGAAAAGGCCGATTGCGGCCTGGTTCGCGGCCTTGCCAAGACCGGCAAGCTGAACAAGAAAGGCGTGGTCAGGGCCCAGGCAGCGCTCGCCCGGTTCATCCGGTTGGCCAAGGTCATGGGGGTGGAGCGCCTGGAACTGGTCGCCACGGCGGCCGTGCGCGACGCCGCCGACGGCCTGCATTTCGTCGAGGACATCGAGAACACCTTCAAGGTCGAGGTGCAGATCCCGTCCGGTGCAGAGGAAGCGCGGCTGTCGGCACTGGGTCTGCTGATCGGCGTGCCCAAGGCCGATGGCTTGCTGGGCGACCTGGGCGGCGGCTCGCTCGACCTGATCACCTTGGACAAGGGACAGTTCGGGGCCAACGGTACTCTGCCGCTGGGCCACCTGCGCCTTCCCGATGCGGTGGGCGGTGATATCCAGAAGGCGGGGCCCCTGGTCGAGGAACAGTTCGCCCATCATGAATGGCTCAAGGATATTCGGGGCCGGACGTTGTTCGCGGTCGGCGGCTCCTGGCGGACGCTCGCCCGCATCTTCATCGAACAGACCCATTACCCGATTCACATCATCGACGGCTTCACGATGGGCTATTCGGACCTGCGCCATCTCTGTCAGGTGCTGTCGGGCCTGGGCAAGGAATCCCTGCACCAGATGCCGGTGCCGCGGCGGCGCATGGAAACCCTGCCGTTCGCGGCCCTGACCATGGACAAGTTGTTGAACATCGCGCGCCCGGAAAAGATCGTGTTCTCCGGCTTCGGCATGCGCGAAGGCCAGATGATCAAGGGCCTGCCGAAAGAAATCCGCACCCAGGACCCGCTGATCGCCGGTTGTGAGACGCTGGCCGAGAAGACGGGCCGCTTCACCTTGTCGGGGACGGAAATGCGGGACTGGATGTCGCCGCTGTTCGCCGAGGAAAATGCCCGATATGCCCGCCTGCGCTACGCCGCCTGCCTGCTGTCTGATATCGGCTGGACCGAGCACCCGGATTACCGGGCCGAACATGCTTTCTATCGGGTGTTGCGCCTGCCCTATGCGGGGATGACGCATATGGACCGGGCCTTTTTGGCGATGGCCGTCTTCGTTCGCTACAACGGCGATCCGGAAGCCTCCTTCGCCGCCCCGGTTCTGCATCTGATGGAAGAAAGCGACCACCGCGCCGCCAACGCGGTCGGCCTGGCCTTGCGCCTGGCCCATACGATTTCAGGGTCGGCCCCGGGGCTGATCAGTCGTACGGAATTGAAGCCGTCGGGCGGCAAGTTGCTGCTGCGTCTGCCGACGCGGGACCGGTCCGTGTTCGCGGGGGACGCCGTCGAGAGGCGGCTGAAGACCCTGGCGTCGGTCCTTGGGTTCGAGGGCTCCGGCTTCGGCAAGCTACCCGACCGGGACGACTGACGGGCGCAGGCGGGGGCGTCAGCCCTCCATCAACGGCACGGCCTTGAAGCAATCGAGCGCCGTGGCACGGTCGTAGATCGCCTTCAACTTCGGATGGTTGTCCCAATCCAGTTCCCGTTCGTGACGGAACCCGACATGGTCCAACGCCGCCGCGACGGTGATGTCGGCCTGGGTCATCTTGTCGCCGAAGAACCAGGGGCCGTCGGCGTCGGCGGCGTTTTCCAGCCATTCCAGGCAAAGCTTGATCTGCAGGCGCACCCGGTGCCGCCACTGCAGCGACGGGGCGTTGGCGTGCATGTTCTTGTCGATGGAGAGGGCCACGCTTTTCTCCGCCAATCCCCAGCCGATGGTGACGGCCCGCAGGACGGCCCGCCGCTCGGCCCCCTTGGCCGGGGTCAGGGATTTCTCCGGCCCGGCTTCTTCGTCCAGGTAATCCAGGATCATCTGGCTGTCGAAGACCTTCTCCCCGTCCGGCAGGATCAGCACCGGCACCTTGATCAGGGGATTGAGTTCGGCGACCTGGTCGGCGTTTCCAAACACCGACAGCACGTCGCGCTCATAGGGAATGCCGTAGTAGTGCATGGTCACGGCGACGCGCCGCAGGAATGGGGAGTCGTATTGGCCGACAAGGCGATGCATGGGGCGGGCTCCTGAACTAGGCCTCTTGGTTGGGCATGACGTCTTAAGTGGGCAGGTCGATCACGGTGACGCTGCGGTCCTTGATGGCGAGCGCCATGCGCCCGTCGCGGACCTTCAACGCGGCATCCCCGAACAGTTCCCGCCGCCATCCCGACAGGGCCGGAATATTCGCGTCCTCGCCGAACGCGGCCAGGTTGTCGATGTCTTCCGAATTGGCGATCAGGCGCTGCGCGACCTCGGATTCCTCGGCGCACATCTTGAGGAACACCTTCAACAGGTCCGCGACCGGGCCGATGCCGCGCGGCAGTTGCGGTTTCTCGACCGGTTTCGGGCAGTCGGCATCGGGCAGGGCACGGCCGCGTTCGACCGCTTCCATGATCTGGCGGCCTTGCCAGCCTTCGGCCATCTTTTGCGACAGGCCGCGGATGCGGGCCAGGTTCTCGACGGATTTTGGCGGGTGGTGGGCGATTTCGACCAGGGATTCATCACGCAGGATACGGTTGCGCGGCACGTCGGCGCGCTGCGCCTCGGTCTCGCGCCAGGCCGCGATTTCGCGCAGGATCGCCAGCAGGCGGGGCGTCGGGCGGCGTGTCTTGAGCCGCTGATAGGCTTCCTGGGGGTCGGTCATGTAGAAGCTGCGGTCCTGCAGGGCCTCCATCTCCGAAGCGACCCAGGGCGTGCGGTTGTTCCGCTCCAACTTGGCCTGGAGCTTTTCATAGACCGTGCGCAGGTAGGTCACATCCGACAGGGCGTATTTGATCTGCTTTTCCGACAACGGCCGGGCCGACCAATCGGTGAAACGCGAGCTTTTGTCGATCGACGCCTTGCACAGCTTCGAGACCAGGGTCTCGTAGCCCACGGAATCGCCGAAGCCGCAGACCATCGCCGCGACCTGGGTATCGAACACCGGGGCGGGGCAATCGTCCATGGCGCGGCAGAAAATTTCCATGTCCTGGCGGGCGGCATGGAAGACCTTCAGCACGTCGCGGTTGGCCAGCAGGTCGAAGACCGGCGTCAAGTCGATGCCGGGCGCCAGGGCGTCGACCGCGGCGGCATCGTCCGGGCCGCCGATCTGCAACAGGCAGAGCACGGGCCAATAGGTCCGCTCGCGGATGAATTCCGTATCGACGGTGACGAATTCCGCCGAGGCGAGCGGCGCGCAGAAGGCTTTCAGTTCGTCGTTATCGGTGATCAGCTTCATTTATTTTATGGGCGAGAAGCCGGTGGGGGTGATGATCTTGTTTTCCTGCATGAGAATCATGCCTTTGCTTTTCTTCAGGTAGGCCGTCCAATCCGGGTCGGCGTCCCGCGCGGCGCGGCGTTTTTCCATATCGGCGAAATCGTCATAGCGCCACAGGTGGATGATCTGGTTCAGCGGCCCCACGGTCGATTGGAAAAACCCGACCAGATTGAGGTGGCGAAGCTGTACGGGAAGACCTTCGGCCTCGAACAGAGCCATGTACTCCTTGGACATACCATGCTGAACGGTATAGGTGCGGTGGTCGATAATCATGTCTTGGAATCCTCCTTGAGCGAGACGGTCCTTTTGCAAGAGCCTTTCCGCCGTTATACGTGACCCTTGCCGGAGGAACAACGGAACGCATCATTCGAGCCGCCGGTGAAACGCATTTCCCGAGGAGACCAGACCGTGACGACCCCCGAAAAGACCGACCCGAACGCAACCATCCTGCAGGAAGACAAGGGGGGCGTGACCTGGCTGACCGTCAGCCGGCCGAATAAGCTGAACGTTCTCAACAGCGGTCTGATGACGGATTTGTCGAATCGCCTGCGGGCGCTTGCCGACGATCAGTCGTTGCGCGCCGTGGTGATCACAGGGGCGGGCGACCGGTCTTTCGTCGGCGGTGCCGACATCGGCGAGATGGCGGCGCTCAACCCGACGTCGGCGCGCGCCTTCATCACCCGATTGCACGGCGTCATGGCGGCGATCCGCGATTTGCCGGTGCCGGTGATCGCGCGGATCAACGGTTACTGCCTGGGCGGCGGCATGGAACTGGCGGCGGCCTGCGATTTCCGTATCTGCGCCGACAACGCCAAATTCGGCATGCCGGAAGTTCGCGTCGGCCTGCCCAGCGTGATCGAGGCCGTGTTGCTGCCGCATCTGGTCGGTTGGGGCCGCACCCGCTGGCTGCTGATGACCGGTGAAATGATCGATGCCAAGACGGCCCACGACTGGGGCTTTGTCGAATTCCTGACCACGCCCGAGGAATTGGACGCCGTGCTCGACCGGTCGGTTCAGGCCATCGTCGCCTCGGGGCCCCATGCGATCCGGACCCAGAAGATGCTGGTCCGGTCCTGGGAACGGCTGGAGCCCGCCGAGGCCATCGCCGAGACGATCCCGATCTTCGGCGACAGCTTCGAAACCGGTGAGCCGCAGGAAATGCTCGGGGGCTTCCTCGCCGGCAAGGCTAAAGGCTAAACTCGCGGTCTTGGGCGCGCTTCGCGCCGGAACCGGATCGGAGCCAGCATTAGGGGGGGCCATGGGGGATCGGTCGGAAGTCGTATTCAGCATCATGATGGCGGCCTTCGTCGTCATCCTGGTGTTGACCAACGTCATCGCCGGAAAGCTGTTCCTGGCCTTCCCCGAGACGTTTCCCGACGGCATCTTCGGCGAAGCGGTCACCTTGACCGCCGGGCTGATCACCTATCCGCTGACGTTTCTTCTGACCGACGTGGTCTGCGAGGTCTATGGACAGCGCCGGGCCAACCTGATGGTCGTGACCGGCTTCTTCCTGAGCATTCTGATGCTGGGCATCGTTCAGATCGCCCTGGTCGTTCCCGGCTCGCCGGTCTGGCCCGCCGGAAATCCCAACTACGACACCGTGGCGCAAATCCAGCAAGCCTATGAAAGCGTGTTCACCCTGCCGGGTATGCTGCTGCTGGGCTCCATGACCGCCTATCTGGCGGCACAGCTGCTGGATGTGAAGCTGTTCCATTTCTGGAAACGGGTGACCCGGGGCAAGCATCTCTGGCTGCGCAACAACGCCTCGACCATGACCAGCCAACTGGTCGATACGATCATCGTCAATTCGATCTTCCTGGGCTGGGGGCTCGGTCTGTCCTGGGAGGTCGTCGGCAAGATCATCGTCGCCAGCTACATCGCGAAGGTGGTCCTGGCGCTGGCCGACACGCCCTTCATCTATCTGGGCGTCGCCGTGGTGCGCCGGTTGGCACATATGCCGGTCTCGAAGGAAGGTGTCGATATCCTGGTCTAGCCACGCCGGTGTGATGCGCCGCACAGCCGCCGGTGTGGGCGGCGCATAGACTCTTCCCCGGAGATCGTCGGGCGGTCGGGAGAAACACCATGACCGCCATCAAGCCTATGCGTGCCGCTTCGCGCGGTGCGGACCCGCGACCGGATGCCTCGTCTGACGTTGAGACGGGCCCAAACGGCGCGCCGAAAGCCTTGCCGTCCTTTCTGTGCGGCCAATCCGACGCTTCCGGCCACCCCTTCACCGATGCCGCCTTTCAGGCCGAAACGGCGCTGGCCCGCCGTCTCGATGGGATTCCGTCGGTCAACATGGCCGAGGAAATGGCCCAAGCCGTCAAGGCGGGCGGCCGCAAGCAGATGGCCTTATTGACCGATATCTGGCGGATGGCCCGCGGCCCCGGGCGCATCAGCCCGCCGGAATACATGTATTACCGGCTGTGGGACCCGGCCCTGGATGCCGCCGCCAAGGCGCGGTTCGTCGGCAAGCGGACGCAGACGGCGCTGCATCATGCCTGCAATCCATCAACCTGGTACATGCTGGCCCATGACAAGCTGATCTTTCAGGCGACGGCGTCGGGCATGGGCCTGCCGGTGCCGAAACTGCTGGCGGTTTATCATCCGACCCGCACGGCGGGGCAGGTGTCGGCGATCCGCGAC
>NZRL01000021.1 GCA_002696205.1 Rhodospirillaceae bacterium
CCCGGGATCGGCGGCCCCCCGGCCGACGAGCCGGTCGCGACCACGACGCGCTTGGCGCGGATTTCTGTCGGTCCCGCCTGCACCGTCGTCGGCCCGGTGAAGCGGCCGTGCTCCTGGATCACGGTGACGCCCAGGCCTTCGAACCGTTCCGGGGAATCCATCGGGCGGATCGCGTCGATCACGCCTTCGACATGGTCGTAGACGGCCTTGCCGTCGATGCCGTCCAACGTCGCCTCGACGCCGAAGCGCCCGGCGGTCCGCACGGCCCGTGCCGCATGACCGGCGGCGAGCAATGCCTTGGACGGCACGCAGCCGGTGTTCAGGCAATCGCCGCCCATCTCGCCCTTTTCGATCAGGACGACGCGGGCCCCCATCTGCGACGCGCCCGCCGCGACGGACAGGCCGCCGGACCCGGCGCCGATGACGCAGATGTCGGTTTCGATCGTCGCGGGCGGCATGTCGGCCTCAGCCATCGTTCGCGTCTCCCGTCCGCCGTTCCTTGAACTTGCGCAGCGCCACCGGCACCAGGGCCAACAGCGCCAGGCCCAGCAGCGGCCCCATGATATGCGGTTCGAACACGATGGTCAGGTCCGGCGAGCCGCCCCGGTCGAGCACGGCGCCGAGCCCGTTGCCGACGCTGGCGAAGACCACCGTCGCCGGCGCGATGCCGAGAACCGTGGCGACGACGAAGGCGGTCGCGCTGACGTTCAAGAAGGCCGGCACCAGATTGACCAGCCAGAAGGGAAACAGCGGCACCAGGCGCAGGAACATCAGGTAGGAGAAGGCGTTCTTGCGGAAGCCTTCCTCCATCCGGCGAACGAAGGGCCCGGCCTTCTTATAAAGAAGGTCGCCGATGGCATAGCGCGCCGCCAGGAACACGATCAGCGACCCCAGCGTCGCCGCGAGGACGACGATCACCGCCCCCAGGGACGTGCCGAACACGAACCCCGCCAGCAAGGTCATCCAGATCGCGCCCGGGATCGACAGCGCAACGACCACCGTATAGGCCGCGCCGAACATCAGGACCGTCAGCAATTGATGGGCCGCGTAATAATCCAGCACCGCCATGCGGTGGGTCTTCAACGCCTCGAACGATATATAGGTATGAAGGTCGAAGACGAAGAACAGCACCATGGCCGCCGCCAGGACCGCCAGCGGCAGCAGGCGTTTGACGGAAAAGCCGCTTTTGCCGCTCTCACCCGAAGCCGTCTCGCCGTCCGAAAGCGCCTTACCGAAGGGGTCGTTCATGGGGTCTCACCTTGTCCCGGAAACCGGCGGGAAAGCGCCGATGCCTTCCGGTTTCTATCCCTTGGCCGGGCAAAGGGACAAGAGAATGCGCCTCACGCCCGGGTCAATTGCCCGTGAAGACGCGGTGAGGTGGCGGAAATCCGCCGGATTTCGGCGATTCGCAGGATTCGGTCGCGGGCCGTTGACTTCATCGGACCAAGGCACTAAAAAGCGGGCTCATTTTTCCTAAGGAGACGTCGCGTGAAACGCACCTATCAGCCCAGCAAGCTTGTCCGCAAGCGCCGCCACGGTTTCCGTAGCCGCATGGCGACGGCCGGCGGCCGGCGTGTACTGGCGGCGCGGCGCGCCAAGGGCCGCAAGCGCCTGTCCGCTTAAGCGCCCCCCTGTCCCGACGAGTGCCGGATCAGACCCCGCCATGCCACCGACGGTGCCAAGGCTGAAACGCCGCGCCGAATTTCTTAAAGTGGCGCGTCAGGGCCGCAAATGGGCGGCCCCGGGGCTTGTTTTGCAGGCCATGAGCCGGGACGGCGATGCGCCGGACATGCGCGCGGGATTTACGGTCAGCCGCAAGGTCGGCAACGCCGTGGCGCGCAACCGCGCCCGCCGCCGATTGAAGGCCGCCGCCGAACAAATACTGCCCGACTGGGGCAAACCGGGGCGCGACTACGTCCTGATCGGCCGTCAAGGCACCCTGACCCGGACCTTTCCGGACCTGGTCGGCGATCTGAAGACGGCGCTGGACCGGGTCGAAACCCGGCGCAAAGGGGGCGGCAAGGGCAAGGACGCCCGACCCCGCCGAAATAATGCGGAGGCTTGAGACCATGGCGCAGCAGACGACGGCCCGCACCGGCGCCCGCCTTGCCGCCCGGAATCTCTCCGCCCGCAATTTTTCCGTCCGCGACCTTCCGGCCCTGTTCGCCCGCGGTCTGATCCGGGGCTACCAGCTGTTCCTGTCTCCGATTTTTCCGGCGTCCTGCCGGTTCCATCCCACCTGTTCCGAATATGCCCGGGACGCATTGGCCGAACACGGCCTTCTGCGCGGCCTGGGCCTTTCGATTTGGCGCATCCTGCGCTGCAATCCCTGGAACCGGGGCGGCCTCGATCCGGTGCCGCCCGCCTGTTCCGGGCATTCGCACGGCACCGCCCATGCCCATAAGCACGGGCACGATCACGCCGTTTCTTCCCAACCCCAACCGCACGGGTCCTAAAGAACAATGATTGAGAACAAGAACCTGATCCTGGCCGTGGTCCTGTCGGTGGCCGTGTTGTTGGGCTTTGAGCTGTATTTCAAGAACACCACCCCCGCGCCGCAGCAGACGGCGGAAACGGGCCAGCCCGGCCAGCCCGGCCAATCGCCCAGCGCCCTGCCCGGCGCGCCGAGTTCCGGCGCCGCCCTGCCGCAGGCCCCGGGTGCGCCCGCCGTTCCGGGCGGCCCCGCGCCGCAGGCCACGCGGACCGAGGTTCTGGCCGAAACGCCGCGCGTGCGGATCGAAACGCCGCGCCTGACCGGCTCCATCTCGCTGAAGGGCGGGCGGATCGACGATCTGATCCTCGCCGACTACCGCGAAACGCTCGAACCCGACAGCGACCCGATCACCCTGTTGAGCCCGCGCGGCGTCAAGGACGCCTATTTCGCCGAATTCGGCTGGATCTCGCCCGCGGGCGCCGACGGCAAGCCCGCCGTCAAGGTGCCGGACGCGGATACGGTCTGGACGCCTTCGTCCAAGACGCTCGCCCCCGGCACGCCGGTGACCCTGAGCTGGGACAACGGCCAGGGCCAGGTGTTCAAGCGGACCTATACCATCGACGAGAACTTCATGTTCACCGTCGCGCAGACGGTCGAGAACGCGGGCTCGGATGCGGTCGAATTGTTCCCCTACGGCCTGGTGTCGCGCCAGGGCACGCCGGAAACTTCGGGCTTCTACATCCTGCACGAGGGCCTTCTGGGCGTGAACAACGGTGAGCTGAAGGAAGTCGATTACGACGACCTGCAGGAAACCAAGCAGGAAACCAGCACCGGCACCGGCGGCTGGATCGGCATCACCGACAAATACTGGCTGACCGCCCTGATCCCGGGCAAGGACACGGAAGTCACCAAGCGCTACGTCTATCGCAAAGCCGGCGTCGTCGATACCTATCAGGTCGACTTCCTGGGCGCCGGCGTGAAGGTCGCGCCGGGCGCTTCGGGTGCGGCGGAAAACCGCCTGTTCGCGGGTGCCAAGCAGGTCAAGGTGCTGGACGCTTACGAGGAATCGCTCGGCATCGAACGCTTCGACCTGGCCATCGACTGGGGCTGGTTCTACTTCCTGACGCGGCCGATCTTCTACGGTCTGCTCTGGCTGGAAGTTCACTTCGGCAACCTGGGTCTGGCGATCCTGCTGCTGACCGTGGGCATCAAGCTCGCCTTCTTCCCGCTCGCCAACAAGTCGTACGAGAGCATGAGCAAGATGAAGAAGCTGCAGCCGGAGATGACCAAGCTGCGCGAGCGGTATGGCGACGACAAGGTCAAGCTGAACGAAGAAATGATGTCGCTGTACAAACGCGAGGGCGCCAACCCGGCGTCGGGCTGCCTTCCGATCCTGGTTCAGATCCCGGTGTTCTTCGCGCTCTACAAGGTGCTGTTCGTGACCATCGAGATGCGCCACGCGCCGTTCTACGGCTGGATCCACGACCTTTCGGCGGCCGATCCGACCAACCTGTTCACCCTGTTCGGCCTGGTTCCCTGGCCGGCGCCGGATATCATGCATCTCGGCGTCTGGCCGTTGCTGATGGGCATTTCCATGTTCCTGCAGCAGAAATTGAACCCGCAGCCGACGGACCCCATGCAGGCCAAGGTGATGATGTTCCTGCCGGTGCTGTTCACCTTCCTGCTGGCCAAGTTCCCGGCCGGTCTGGTGATCTACTGGACCTGGAACAACCTGCTGTCGATCGCCCAGCAATGGGTCATCATGCGACGCATGGGCGTCAAGGCCTGAGCACCCCCGGAGAAGTCCTGACATGAACCAGCCGGGCGACATCACTCCCGGCACGGATGCCGGCGCGGACTCCCAGGAAACCCTGTTGGAGAACGGCCGTCTGCTGTTCGCCAAGGAAGCGACCTTCCTGCTGGGCGCCGCCAGTCTGAGCCAGGTGCCCGACGGCCCCTTGCCCGAGGTCGCCTTCGCGGGCCGGTCCAACGTCGGCAAGTCGTCGCTGATCAATGCGCTGACGGGCCGCAAGGACCTGGCCCGCACGTCCAACACGCCGGGCCGCACACAGCAGATCAACTTCTTCGACCTGGGCGAACGCCTGATGCTGGCGGACCTGCCCGGTTACGGCTACGCCAAGGCGCCCAAGGGCCAGGTCATGAACTGGACGCGGCTGGTCAATTCCTACCTGCGGGGACGTCAGGAGCTGCGCCGGACCTGTGTGCTGATCGACGCGCGGCACGGCCTCAAGGAGACCGACCGCGAGATCATGAAAATGCTGGATGCGGCGGCCCAGGCCTATCAGATCGTGCTGACCAAATGCGACAAGATCAAAGCCGCCGATTTGGACAAACTGATCGAACGCACCTCGGCTGAACTGGCCAAGCATACGGCGGCCCATCCGGTGATCATGCGGACCAGTTCCTTCAAGTCCCAGGGCATCGAGGAATTGCGCGCCGAACTGGCGGCCCTGGCGCTGCCGGCGTAAACGGGCTAAACCGTTCGAAATACTTCTAATATTCAGGACAATGAATTAGGTTCCCTGGCCATGACCGACAAGAAACCCACCATCGCCGACAAATGGCAGGACCAGGCCCGTGTCCTGTCCGAAGCCCTGCCCTTCATGCGCCGCTACGCCGGGCAGACCGTGGTCATCAAATACGGCGGCCATGCCATGGGCGATCAGGAAATGGCCAATCTGTTCGCGCGGGACGTGGTCCTGCTGCGTCAGGTCGGCGGCAACCCGGTCGTGGTGCACGGCGGCGGCCCGCAGATCGGCGCCATGCTGCAGCGCCTGGCGATCGAGAGCAAATTCATCGACGGCCTGCGCGTCACCGACGAAGACACGGTGAAGGTCGTGGAAATGGTTCTGGCCGGGTCGATCAACAAGGAAATCGTCGGCCTGATCAACGCCGCCGGCGGCATGGCGGCGGGGCTTTGCGGCAAGGACGGCAACCTGATCCAGGCCGACAAGCTGCGCCGCACCAAGAAGGACCCGGAAAGCAATATAGAGCGTATCCTGGACCTGGGCCTGGTCGGCGAGCCGAAAGAGGTCAATCCGCATATCCTGGAAGCCTTCGAGGAATCGGACATCACGCCCGTCATCGCCCCCATCGGGGTCGGGCCGAAGGGCGAGACCCTGAACATCAACGCCGATACGGCGGCCGGCGCCATCGCCGGCGCGACCCATGCCAAGCGCCTGATCATGCTGACCGACGTGTCGGGCGTGCTGGACGGCGACGGCAACCTGATCCCGGAACTGAAAGTCTCGGACGCCCGCAAGGCGATCAAGTCCGGCGTCATCTCGGGCGGCATGATCCCCAAGGTCGAAACCTGCATCGAGGCCGTCGAACAGGGCGTCGGCGGCGCCGTCATTTCCGACGGCCGGGTGCCGCATGCCGTGCTGGTCGAACTGTTCACCGAGCACGGGGCCGGGACGATCATCCTTCCCGATTAACGCCCTGCGGCGGAAACCCCCTAACCGGCGGAGACAGGCGCAACCGTTTCCAATATCCAGCGCGCCAGGGCCGTGACCTTGGCGTCGTCGCCCGGCCGCCCCATGACCTGCAGGCCGACGGGCATGCCCGCGACGGCCATCATCGGCACGGTGACCACGGGCGCGAACAACATCGACGACGGATAATTGAAGATCGCGTCACCCGTCGGGCGGCGGACCTGATCGGCGTCGGGCGCCGTGGCGTCCCACAAAGGCGCCGGGCCGGGACAAGCCAGGGTAATCGCCGCATCGGCCAGGCGCGCGGCCTCGCCGTGGGCGGCCTGGGCAGCGGCGCGGCGGTCGAGCAGCGCTTCGTACTGTGCCGGGGACATGGCCTCGGCCTTTTCCAGGCCCTTGCGCAGGCGGTGGCTGATTTTGTCGCCGAATTGGTCGACCATGTTGCGCCAGGTCCAGCGGTTCTCCCACAGCGTGATGTCCGTGGCGATTTCCTCGGCATCCTGGATGACGGCCTCGAACGCCTCGACCCCGGCATGGGAACGCCGGTCGATCAATTCGATGCCCGCCGATTTGAGATTCTCCAGAAACGCGGCGAAAACCGATTTGGTCGCATCGTCCGTGCGCTCCCATCCCACCGTTTCCAGCACCATCAGACGCGCCGGGCGGGCCGCCGCGGGCGCCTCGTCCGGCCCCGACAGCGCCTTGTAATCGCGGTCGCCGCCGGCCCGCTTGGCGATCTCGATGGCGACCTGCCACATGTCCTGAATGCAGGTGGCATGGGGGCCGTGGGTCGACATGCTGGTGCCCAGGCGTTCGCCCCGGTTGATCGCCCCCTGGGACGGCTTGAGCGCCACGTTCCCGCAATAGGCCGCCGGGCGGATGATCGAGCCGCCGACCTGCGTGCCGATGGCCGCCGGGACCATGCGGGCGGCGACCGCCGCCGCCGAACCGGACGACGACCCCCCCGGCGTGCGCGCCGGGTCGAACGGATGGGTCGTCGGCCCCGGATGGGTGCCGCCCAGTTCCGCCGTCACCGATTTCGCCAGGATCACCGCCCCCGCCTGGCGCAGGGCCCAGACGGCGGCGTTGTCGCGTTTCGGGAAATTCCCGTCGAAGGCGGCGCAGCCCATCTGCGTCGGCATGTCCTTGGTTTCCAGCAAGTCCTTGATCGCCACCGGCATGCCGTCGATCGGCGACAGCGGCTTGCCGTCACGCCAGCGGGCGGTCGATGCGTCGGCGGCGTCGCGCGCACCGGATTCGTTCACGGCGGGGAAAGCGCGGACGACGGGTTCGCGGGCATGGACGGTCTCGATACAGCGTTCCAGATAATCGCGCGGCGTGTCCGTGCCGTCGCGAAAGGCCGGGGTGGCGTCGTGCCAGGTCAGCCCGCGGAACGTCTTGGGGTCGTAGGTTTCGTTGCTTTGGCTGTCCATGATGAATCTTCCCTTCAAATTTAATTTTTTCAGCCCATGTCGCGCAGGAAATCGAGCTGCCAGATCATCTCGTCTTCCGACAGGCCGTAGGATGCCCGCGACGACGGGCGGATGATCTCGACCGGGGCCACGTTGCCGAGCCCCTGTTGCAGATCGACCGACAGCTTCGGCGAACACCCCGCCTCCCAGACCAGGGCGACGATGCCCTTGGCCGAATTGGTGGCGAAGGCTTTGACCACGGCGGGCATCTTGGTGTCCGACATCACGGCCAGGGCCGCCATCGCCATGTTGCGGTCCTTGCGGCCGATGGCATCGTAGATCACGCCTTCGGTCAACTGGCCCTTCTTGTTCATCTCGCGGGCCAGTTCCAGGGCCTCGTCGCGGGTCAGGCGGTCCGGTTCCGGCTCCAACGCATTGCCGACCGCCCCCCGGCCGTCGCCGCCTTCTGCGTTGACCGCGCCGGCCGCCGGACCGGCCCCGGCGGCGAGGCGCTTCATGACCTCTGCCCGGACTTGTTCCGCCACTTCGGGTGAAAGGTCGTTTCGCGCCAGCAAGGTATCCACCAAGCTGTCGGCGACGTATTCGGCCAGGCGTTTGGCCGCCTTGTCCGACAGGCCCGGCCGGGCGACCAGGGGTTCGTGCAGTTCCGGTTTGTCCTCGGCCTGATCGACGATCTTGTCCAACGTGCCCTCGGAAATATGCGCCCCGGGGTTGCGCAGCAGTTCCGCCGTGGCTTCCGTGTCGCCGGTTTCGACGATGGCGTCGGAGACTTTCTCCGACACCGTCTTGCGCCGGGCAATGGACTTGAGCCGCGCCGTATTGGCGCCCTCGGCGATGACCGTGACAAGGTCCTTGTCGGTCAGCACGGGCGAGAACTCGATGACCGGGTTGGCGACCATGGAATCCGTGTCGCGGACAAGCTGGCGCAGGACCGCCGGCGGCGCCGAGGTCATGTCCTTCAAGGTATCGGCCAGGACGTGGCGGACCCGGAACGCCTGGTCGCGGGCCATGTCCTCCAGCGTGTCGGCGGCCCAGGCGCGGACCTTGGTGGTCTGCTTTTCCGTCAGGTCCGGCATCATCTGCGCGATCTTCTGGGTCAGCGACGCGCGCACGCCTTCGTCCGGGTCCTTGGCCAGGATCATATCGGCCTGGTTCGGCGTCGCCGGATTGGCGGCCAGGGCCTTGCGGACGTCGGGATCGCCGTCCTTGGCCATGTAATAAAGAATTTCCGGCTTGGTGGTCATGGACGCGGCCAGGCGCCGGCGCTCTTCGAGCTTGCCTTTCTGCGCCAGTATCGCGTCCTTGCCGTAATCGGTCGTCACAGGGGTCCTCCTCCGGGATGGCAGGGAATATTACTCAACCCGGCGGCTGAGCCAAGCGGCCTACGTCACACCCAGGGCATGAAAGCGCCGGAAAGCGCAAAAAGGGCCTTGCGCGCCCCGGCCCGCGCGCCCCTATATAGGATCATGACGACCGCAACCGACATTCCCGCACCCGCGCCGCTCGCCGATCCCGCCGGCGCCGATTGCTGGGTCTTCGATCTGGACAATACGCTCTATCCCGCGTCCTGCCGCCTGTTCGATCAGGTCGATTGGAACATCACCCGCTACGTGGCGGGGCTGTTCGACCTGCCGCTGGAACAGGCGCGGGCCCTGCAGAAGACCTATTTCCGCGAACACGGCACGACCATGCGCGGCCTGATGACTCTGCACAACGTCGATCCCGTGGAATTCATGGACGCCGTGCACGACATCGACCTGACGCCCGTCGACGCCTCGCCGCGCCTGGACGCGGCGCTGTCCAAACTGCCGGGGCGCAAGATCATTTTCACCAACGGCGACGTACCTCATGCCGAACGGGTCACGGAAAAACTGGGCATCCGTCATCATTTCGAGGCCGTGTTCGACATCGTCGCCTCCGACTTCGATCCCAAGCCCGCCCCGCATGTCTATGACAAGATGGTCGATCTGCACGGGGTAAACCCGGCCAAGGCCGTGATGGTCGAGGACATGGCCCGCAACTTGGCCCCGGCCCATGCGCTGGGCATGACGACGGTCTGGGTCCGGCCCGAAGGCTCCTCGGGCGTGACCTGGGCGCACGAGGGCTCCGACGGCGGCCATATCCACCATGTGGTCGACGATCTGATCGACTGGCTGGAAGAGATCACCGGCGCCGTGCCGTAAACGGCGCGCATCCGCCCGCTTCGCCTTGACACCCGCCCTCCGGCGTTTCATCTTCCGGTGCCTTTCAAAACGATCAATCCAGAAGAACCGGGGTTCCTTACATGAGCAATGACCTGCAAGCCGCCATCGACGCCGCCTGGGAGGGCCGCGACGCCATCAACGCCCAGACGACGGGCGAAACCCGCGACGCCATCGAGGCGGCGCTGGACCTGATGGACAAGGGCGAAGCCCGCGTCGCCGAAAAGATCGACGGCGAGTGGACCGTTCATCAGTGGTTGAAGAAGGCGGTGCTGCTGTCCTTCCGCCTCAGCGACATGGCCCCGATTTCCGGCGGCCCCGGCGGCTCGACCTGGTGGGACAAGGTGCCCAGCAAGTTCGAAGGCATGTCGGCCGACGATTTCAAGGCCGCCGGTTTCCGCGCCGTGCCGAACTGCGTCGTCCGCCGCTCGGCCTATATCGCGCCGGGTGCGGTTCTGATGCCCAGCTTCGTCAACCTGGGCGCCTATGTCGATGAAGGCACCATGGTCGATACCTGGGCCACCGTTGGCTCCTGCGCGCAGATCGGGAAGAACTGCCATATCTCGGGCGGCGCCGGCATCGGCGGCGTGCTCGAACCGCTGCAGGCCGATCCCGTCATCGTCGAAGACAACTGCTTCATCGGCGCCCGGTCGGAAATCGTCGAAGGCGTGATGGTCGGCGAAGGCTCGGTCATTTCCATGGGCGTGTTCATCGGCCAGTCGACCAAGATCGTCGACCGCCAGTCAGGCGAAATCATCTACGGCAAGATCCCGCCCTATTCCGTGGTCGTGCCCGGATCGTTGCCGCCCAAGCCGGGCAGCGTGTCCGACAACGCGCATGCGCCGTCGCTCTATTGCGCGGTCATCCTGAAAACCGTGGACGAAGGCACGCGGTCCAAGACCTCGATCAACGACCTGCTGCGCGACTAAGCCCCGGACAGCCCCCATGCCGCTCGACGCCCTGACGCTATCGGAAGACCTGATCCGCTGCCCCTCGATCACCCCGACCGAGGGCGGGGCGCTCGACCTGCTGCAGAACCGGCTGGAAGCCATGGGTTTCACCTGCTGGCGGGTGCCGTTTTCCGAAGCCGGCACCCCGGACGTGGACAACCTCTACGCCCGGCTGGGCACGGCGCAGCCCAATTTCTGCTTCGCCGGGCACACGGACGTGGTGCCGCCGGGCGATCCGGCCGATTGGGCGTCCGATCCGTTCAAACCGGAAATCCGGGACGGGCGGCTTTACGGGCGTGGGGCGTCGGACATGAAATGCGCCATCGCGGCGATGGTCGCGGGCACCTCGGCCTATCTGGAAGACCATCCCAACCCGCCGGGATCGATCAGTTTCCTGATCACCGGCGACGAGGAAGGCCCCTCCGTCAACGGCACCAAGAAGGTGCTGGGATGGATGAAGGAACAGGGCCAGGTCATCGACGCCTGCCTGGTCGGCGAGCCGACCAACCCGGACACCCTGGGCGACATGATGAAGATCGGGCGACGCGGCTCGCTCAACTGCACCCTGACCGTGCGCGGCACGCAGGGCCATGTCGCCTATCCGCATCTGGCCGACAATCCGGTGCCCAAGTTGCTGAAGATGCTGGCGGCGCTGAACGACGATCCGCTGGACGACGGCAACGACCATTTCCCGGCAACCAATCTGGAGATCACCACGGTCGATGTCGGCAACGCGACGACCAACCTGATCCCGGCCCAGGCGTCGGGGCGGATCAACATCCGTTTCAACGACATGCATTCGGGCGCCAGCCTGAGCAAGCTGATCGAGGATCGCTGCGCCGAGGTCGCGACCGCCGTCGGCGGCGCCGATTACGATTTGGACATCTCGGTCTCGGGCGAAAGTTTCCTGACCCCGCCGGGGTTCCTCAGCGACGTCGTCGCGGGCGCGGTCAAGGACGTGACCGGCCTGGACCCGGAATTGAGCACCACCGGCGGCACGTCGGACGCGCGGTTCATCAAGGACCATTGCGCCGTCGTCGAATTCGGCCTGATCAATCAGACCGCCCACAAGGTGGATGAAAACGCCCTGGTCACGGAAATCCACGACCTGGCGCGCATCTATGCGGATGTGTTGAAGCGCTACTTCGCCTAAAAGCCCGGCGTCAGCCGATCCCGAAAAACGCCGCGACGGCGCCCAGACCCAGCAACGCCAGCAGGGTCGGCGAGGTCATCAGCCCGATCATCCCCAGCACCAGACCGGAAAAGCCCCAGGCCCCCTGCCCGGCGATCATCGCCGCGATGGCGAAGGCCATGGACATGGGCACGAAGACGATCCCCCAGGTGAAGATCGCAAGGACACCGCAGATCACGGCCAGATAGCCGATCACGGGATAATCCTTGAGCTCCGAAAACTCGCCCGGCGCACCCGCCTGGGCGGCCGCATCAGGGCCGTTCTGGTCCGAGCCCTTCATCGAAAGGGGAATTTGCTTTTCCATCTTTTCAATATAATCCGAAACGCGTCCCCGCGCCATGGTGGGCGGTGCGGACGGCGTTTTGCGGCCTTAGGCCTCGGGATAGCCCACATGGGTCAGGTAAAGGCCGTCCGGCGGCGCCGTCGGGCCGCCCGCCGCGCGGTCGCGGGCATCCAGCGCGGCCTGAAGGTCCTTTGCCGTCCAACGGCCCTCGCCGACCCAGCGCAGGGAGCCGACCATGTTGCGCACCTGATGGTGGAGAAAGGAACGCGCGCCGACGTCGAAATGAATTTCCTGACCGACCTGGGTGATGTCCAGGCTGTCCAGCGTCTTGACCGGCGATTTCGCCTGGCAATGGGTTGCACGGAAACTCGTGAAATCGTGATGGCCGATCAGCACCCGCGCGGCCTCGGCCATGGCGGGCACGTCCAGGGCCGCCGGCACCCACCAAACCATCCCGCCGTCCAGCGTCGGCGGCGGCCGGCGGTTGAGAATGCGGTAGAGATATCGCCTCGAAACGGCGGAAAACCGGGCGTGGAAGTCTTCATCAACGGCCTTGGCCGTCAGCACCGAAACCGCATACTCCTTCATATGAAAGTTCAGGGCGTCGCGCACCGTGTCCTCGGGCCAATCCTTGATCAGGTCGACATGGGCGACTTGACCAAGGGCATGAACGCCCGCATCCGTGCGCCCGGCGGCCTGCACCACGGCATCCTCGCCGGCGAAGGCATGGACTGCGTTTTCAACGACTTCCTGAACACCCAGACCGTTGTCCTGGCGCTGCCATCCGACGAAGCCGCGCCCGTCGTATTCCAAGGTCATTCGAAATCGCGCCATGGCCGCCCTATCCGCCACCTCATCCCAGTGGCCCGCCTTTGCCGAACAGGCAAAGGCATGTTGGCCCTTGCTGACAAATTGGTGCTATAAAAGCTGATAAGAATAGGTATTTTAACGACTTCGATAAGTCAAAGGCCGAAGACGCCGTCGACTTGCATCTGGGCAGGCATTCATGAGCGAAGCTGCGAAAGAAGACGACTTTCCGGACCCCGGCATGCCGACCGGCGAGCCGTCGACGCAACGTGACTCCGACCGCGACGCCTTGCATATCCTGCCGCTGTCGATCTTGCCGTTCCAGACGCCGTCACTGCATCGTGCGCGCCTGATCAAGAACGCCCGCCTGCAAAGCGTGGTCGAACTGTTCCAGGGCTCGGGCATCGGATCCGGCCAGATGGATGTCGAGGAGTTGGCCAAGGATTACGGTTGGGCCGGCAAGGGCCGCAAGCGCCACCCCGATCTGGTGATGCTGCGCAAGCTGGCGCCCCTGCCCAGCTACGACGTCTATTCGCTGCGCATCCTGTTCCGCCAGGAAGGGATCGAGGTCAATTCCATCGAGGATTTGAAGCTGTCCGACAGCAAGGTCTCTGAGTTGACGGCCTATATGACCCAGTTTACCCGGCCGCTGATCCAGGAAATCTACGGCAAGGACGACCTGAACATTCAGACCTTCGACGATATGGTGAAACTGTTCGAAAGTCCGGACGTCGAAATGGTGCGCAAGAAACTGGACCAGATGGCACAGAAATTGCGGATCAAGATGCGCGACGTGCCCAAGTTCCTGGAAGATTACGGCGACGTTTTCCTGTCGCTGTCCTACTTCCGCCAATGCCTGGATGCGTTGGAGCCGATCATCGATGAATTCATGGCCTCGATGGATGAAATCCGGGACAATTTCCAGTTGAAGACCAACCAGAACATGATGAATACCTGCGACCAGATCGAAGGCGCCATCAACGAGTTGATGGCCGCCATCTCGGGCCGGTTCGAGACCTTCGACCGCTACACGAACGGCATGTGGGACGATCTGACCGCCGACCGCTTCAAGACCGTCAAGAAATTCGTCGAGGAATACCACACCACCATCGGCGGCTGCCTTTGCGCGTTGACGGTCAAAATGAACGCTTTCGCGACTAAGTTTCCCTCCCCGACCGTCGGCGGGCCGATCAAGCGCGGCGAATTCATCATGTCGGAAATGAAACAGGGGATCGACAAGATCCGCGAAATCCAGGCCAACGCACCGCAGATCGAAACGGTCGAATGGGCGAAATAGGGATCTGAAGGAAGAAAACCTTGGCCCAGAAAGACGGCTTTACATTCGGTGACCTCGACCTGGAAAGCGATATCGAGGACGAGGATCGGGATTCCCTTCATACTCTGCCGCTGATCATGATGCCGCTGAAGACGGCGCCGCTGCGCCGTGCGCGCCTGATCAAGAATGCGCGCTTCGAAAGCATGGTCGAGATTTTCGCCGACAAGGACACCGGATCGGGCCAGGTCGACATCGACGGCCTGCCCGCCGAATTTGGCTGGGCCGAAGGTTTCCGCCATCCCGACATGGTGATGATGAAGAAGCTGGGGGACCTGCCCAGCTACGACGTCTATTCCCTGCGTATCTCGCTCCGCGACCTGGGCATCGAGGTCAACAACGTCGAATACCTGAAGCTGTCGGAATCCAAGGTCGCCGAACTGAACGAATACATGCGCGAGTTCACGGGCCCGCTGATTTCCCAGATCTACGGCGGCGACGACGTCGACGTGAAAAGCTTCCAGGACGTGGTCAAGCTGTTCCGCTCGCCGGACAAGAAGAAGGCGCTCGAGAAGCTCAAGCTGATGGCGCAGAAGTTGAACATCAAGATCGAGGACCTGCCGAAGTTCCTCGAGGACTATGCCGACATCTTCATGTCGCTCAGCTACTACAAGAACATCCTCGACGATATCGAGCCGACGATCACCGAATTCCTCGATACCATGGACCTGCTGCGCGAAAACTACGCGATGAAGAACAACCCGTCGCTGATGCAGACCATGGATATGATGACGACCACCATCAACGAACTGATGGCCGCCATCACCGGCCGGTTCGAAAACTTCGACCGCGGCACCAAGCACATGTGGGAC
The DNA here is from genome assembly GCA_002696205.1 of Rhodospirillaceae bacterium. GTDB lineage: Bacteria > Pseudomonadota > Alphaproteobacteria > Rhodospirillales > Casp-alpha2 > UBA1479. Next base: position 14,901 of record NZRL01000021.1, read on the forward strand.
AACATTTCCGCCGAACGCTTTCGCCGGGTCGAGGCCGTGATCCGGGGCTATCACACGACCATCGGCGGCGTGCTTTGCGCGTTGGCGGTCAAGATGGACGCCTGGTCGACGCTGTTCCCCAATATGCAGGTCGGCGGCCCGGGCCGCCGCGCCGAATTCATCATGACCGAAATGAAACAGGGCATGGACCGTATCCAGACGATCGAGGATTCGGCCCCCATGTTGGCCGCGCTGGAATAGCGTCGGCGCGCTTCCGCCCTCCTTCACCTCCCCCATTCCGTCGGTTATCCGCCCGCTGCCGGGCCCGGTTGCCGCGGGCACAGGGGAATGACATACTCGACCCGGCGGTGCCCCCGGCCGCAAGGCGGGGGTGAAACGGGAAGCCCGGTGGAATGCCGGCGCCGCCCCCGCGACTGTGACGGACAAGGTCCTTTCCTCATGCCACTGGCCCCAGCGGGACCGGGAAGGCGGAACAGGGCACATCCGGAGCCAGGAGACCGGCCGCCGACAACAACCACCCGCGCCCGCGCGTTTTCCGCCGGGCGCTTCACTGGGGCGGAGGGCCCTGAAAGGACTGTTCCATGCGTTTCATCGCATTGCTGATTTCCCTATCGATCATCCCGGGCATCGCCCAAGCGCACACGGGCGTCGGTCCGGCGTCGGGCTTCGCCCACGGCTTCATGCACCCGATCGGCGGGCTGGACCATCTGCTGGCCATGGTCGCCGTCGGCCTGTTGGCCGCGACGATGGGCGGGCGGGCGCTGTACCTCGTTCCCGTCAGCTTCGTCGCCATGATGGCGATGGGCGGCATCGCCGGGGTCACGGGCATCGCGTTTTCCGGCGTCGAGTTCATGATCGGCCTGTCGGTCGTCGTTATCGGCCTGGGCGCCGCTTTCGCCTCGCGCCTGCCGGTGGTTCTGGCCATGGCCGTCGCCGGCGGCTTCGCCCTGTTCCACGGCTATGCCCATGGCGCCGAAATGCCGCAAACGGCCTCGGCTGCGGCCTATGGCCTGGGCTTCGTGCTGGCGACCTCGCTGCTGCATCTGGCGGGCATCGCCGCCGGTCTGGGTGCCGGTCGCATCTCGGCGGCCCAAGGCGCGCTGGCCGGCCGCATCGGCGGCGGCGCCATCGCGGCGGCGGGCGTGGCAATCCTGGCCGGCGTTCTCTAGGCCGTCACGTCCATTAATCGTCCCCCGCGCCGGTAAGCAGGCGCATCAGGCCCAGCTGGGCCGGCGCGGGATGGACGACGACCTGGACCGGCACCGCCCCCAGGTAATCCGCGAACCGGCCCTTGTCGCAGAACCGGGCATGAAACCCAGATGCCGCGAGGGCCCCGGTCATCCCCGGCAGGATGCCGCCCGCGAGATAAAGCCCGCCCCGGGCCCCCAACGTCAAAACGACATCGGCCGCCGCCGACCCTAGAAATGAGAAGAACAGATCAAGCGCACGGACACAGGCGTCGTCCGATCCGGCGAGCGCGCGGCGGCTGATTTCCGCCGCCGACAACGTGCCGCCGTCTCCGGCGAGCACACCGTGAATGTTCTCCAGGCCCGGCCCGGAGACCAGGCGTTCATAGGACACGTGCCCGAACCGCCCTTCCAGGGCCGCGACGACACGGGCCTCGTCGGCGTCGCGCGGGGCGGCGGTCATATGGCCGCCCTCCGACGTCACGACGTCGCCGATCCCGGCACCCGGCATCAGTCCGGCGACGCCCAGCCCCGTGCCCGGCCCCATCACCGCCGTCGCCGCGCCGGGCATCGCCCGGCCGGGCGCGATGGGAAACAGGTCGCCCGGCCCGAGGGCGGGCAGGGCCAGCGCCTGTGCCGTGAAGTCGTTGATCAGACCGAGGCGATCCATGCCGAGATCGTCCGCAGTCGCCGCCGCGTCGATCTCCCAGGCATGATTGGTCATGCGCACCCGGCCGTCCTCGACCGGCCCGGCGGCGCAGACGGCGGCGCGGGACGGCAAGGCGTCCAGTCCCTGGTCTTCGGCATACCGGCGAAGGGCGGCGGCGAGGTTCGGGAAATCGGCGCAAAGGTAACGGCCCGGACGCGCCAACCCGCCGTCGGCGCCAACAAGGGCGATGCGCGCGTTGGTGCCGCCGATATCGGCGACCAGGCCGGACCAGGCACTCACGCCGCCGACCGCTCCGCCCCGCAGGCCGCCAGTGCCGCGAGATATGTTTCGCGCCAACGGTTCAGATCGTTCTTGCGGATCACCTTCATCATCGATTGCCAGCGCCGCCGCCGTTCGTCCAAGGGCATTTCGATGCCCTGGGCGATGGCGTCGGCGACCGAATTCACGTCGTAGGGATTGACGATCAGCGCATCGGTCAATTCACGGGCCGCCCCGGCGAAACGCGACAGTACCAGCACCCCCGGGTCCGACGGGTTCTGCGACGCGACGTATTCCTTGGCGACCAGGTTCATACCGTCGCGCAAGGGGGTGACCAGCCCGACGCCGCAGGCCCGGTAGAACAGGGCCAGGCGGTCGCGGGAGTAGCTTTTGTTGATGTAGTTCAACGGCACCCAGTCCATGTCGGCGAAGCGGCCGTTGATATGCCCGGCCTGGGCCTCCAGGTCCCGGCGGATCTGTTTGTATTCCGCGACCTCGCCGCGTGACGGCGGCGTGATCTGGAAATAGCTGACCCAGCCGCGATAGGCAGGGTAGCGTTCCAGCATCCGCTCGTAGGCGGCGAAGCGCTGCGCGATGCCCTTGGAGTAATCCAGCCGGTCGACGCCGATCAGCCAGCTTCCATCGCCGGAGCGTTCCTTCAGATCGCGCGCCCAGCTCATCTGTTTCGGATTGGCGACCGGGCCTTCGAACTGTTCCGGATTGATGCCGATGGGGAACACGGCGATGCGGAACTTGCGCCCGAAGGCCGAGACCCGACCGTCCTTGGTGACCGTGCCGCGGGCCTCGTAACGGATGTAGTCGGCGAAGGCGCGTTTGTCGTTTTCCGTCTGGAACCCGATCAAGTCATACGCCGCGAGGGCCTGAACCAATTCCCGATGGGTCGGCAGCGCGATCAAGACCTCCGCCGCCGGGAACGGCGTGTGCAGGAAGATACCCATGGTCTGATCGTGGCCGTGGCGGCGCAGGCATTGGCCCAGCGGGATCAGGTGATAATCATGGACCCAGACCGTGTCGCCGGGTTTGAGATAATGCGACAGCTCATCCCCGAACATGGTGTTGACCTCCATGTAGCGCGCCTGATGTTCGCGCGAGAAGGTCGCAAGGTCGATGCGGTAATGGAACAGCGGCCAGAGCGCCCGGTTGGCGAAGCCGTTGTAGTATTCGTTATAGGCCTTCCGCGAGAGGTCCATGGTGATGTAGGTGATCGGCCCGGCCTCGGTGACCTCGGGGCGGGAATGGCTGTTCGATCCGACGCGGCCGCTCCAGCCGAACCAGACCCCTTCCTTCGCCGCCAGCAAGGCTTCTTCCAGGGCGACGGCGAGGCCGCCCGCCTGGACCTTGCCGCCCTTGACGTCGGGCACCCGGTTGGAGACGACGATCAGCCGCCCGTCGGTCATCGCCGGGGCCTTCGCCTTGGCCGGTTTCTTCTTTGTCTTCTTCGTATCCGTGGGCTTCGTCGCCATGGAGATCACCTCGCGTTTTTAGAACGCGTCCTTCCAGCGTTTGGAAAGCGCGGTCGCCGAATTGATCAGTCCGACCAGGGAATAGGTCTGCGGGAAATTGCCCCAGAGCTCGTGGCTTTCCACGTTGATATGTTCGGACAGCAGACCCGCCGGGTTCATGTTGGCCAGCATGTTTTCGAACAATGCCCGGGCTTCGTCCTGGCGGCCCAGTTTCACCAGGGCGTCGATGTACCAGAAGGTGCAGATGATGAAGGCGTTTTCCGGTTCGCCGAAATCGTCGGCCTTCACATAGCGGAAGACGTAGTCGCCGAATTTCAGATCTTCCTCGATCGCCGCGACGGTCCCGGCGAAGCGCGGGTCGTCCGCATCGACGAAGCCGAGTTCCAGCAACAACAGCAGGCTGCCGTCCACCGCGTCGCCGCCCCAGGCATCGACAAAGGAATTGCGTTCGGCGTTGAAGCCTTCGGCCAGGATATGGTCGCGCATGTCGTCAGCCGCGCGCCGCCAATAGGCCGCCCGGTCCTTGAGCCCGATGTGATCGGCGATGCGGGCCAAGCGGTCGGCCCCGGCCCAGCACAGAACGCTGGAATAGGTATGAACATGGGCGAAATTGCGCAGCTCCCACAGGCCCGCGTCGGGCTTGTCGTAAAGCGCCAGGCAGCGTTCGCCCAAGGGCTCCAGAATGGTGAACAGGGTCTCGTCGCCCTGGCGTTTCAGGCGCTTGTCGAAGAACACCTGGGTCACCGACAGGATGACGCTGCCGTAGACGTCGTTCTGGATATGCTCGTGCGCCTGATTGCCGCAGCGCACCGGCCCCATGTCGCGATAGCCGGGCAGGGTCGCGATCTCGCGTTCTTCCAGATCGTCGTCGTAGGACAGGCCGTAGACCGGTTTCAGATGCCCGTCCGACGCCTGGGCGATGATGTTGGTGATGTAGCCGAGGTAGCCTTCCATGGTCCGCGTCGCACCCAAACGGTTCAGGGCCGAGACCACGAAATACCCGTCACGCAGCCAGCAATACCGGTAATCCCAGTTGCGCGCCGAACCGGGCGTTTCCGGCGGCGATTCCGGGATCGAGGTGGTCATCGCCGCGACGATGGCGCCCGTTTCCTCGAAATTGCACATCTTCAACGTGATGGCGGCGCGGATGACCTGGTCCTGCCATTCGAAGGGCAGCGAAAGATAGCGGCACCATTCCTGCCAGTAATCGCAAGTCCGGTCGTAGAATTCCCGCGACATGGCCGTCGCCCCTTCGGGCACGGTTTCGTCGGGGCCGAACAGCAGGCTCGCCGGCTTGTCCAGCAGGAAGGCCGTTTCGTTCAGGACATAGCCGATCGGCAGGTCCGTGGTGCAGCGCATGACCTGGCCCGTCCCGAGATAGCGGATATGGTTCGATCCCCGGGTCGTCTCCACGTTCGATCCGCCCCAATCCTTGGCCGGGCGCAGACGCACGCGGATGCGCGGCCGCCCGCAGACGGGCCGGATATGGCGGACGAACATGGTCGGGCGGAAGGTCCGGCCATGCTGTTTGAAGCGCGGCACGAAATCGGTGATTTCGACGGCGTTGTCCTGATCGTCGATCAGGGTGGTGACGACGACCGCCGTGTTGCCGGCATAGCGCTGGCTGCTGGCGACCTGATTGTCGAGGACGATGTCGAAGAAACCGGCCTCCGATTCCTCGTTTCCGGCCAGCAGATCGCAGAACACCGGATCACCCGCGAAATCGGGAAGACAGCCCCAGACGTATCGCGCGTTCTTGTCCAACAGCGCCGCGACGGAACAGTTGCCGATCATGATCAGGTTCAGGTCGTTTACGGATTTCGCCGTCATCTCGATGTCTTTCGATCCTCTTGATTGCGTTTCTTCGTTCAGTCGAGAGAACGGGACGGCGTTGCCCCGCAGATATCTTGCAGCCAGGCGTGCACCCGGCCCACGTCGGCCAGGCCATGACGCGCCGCCGTCGGCCGCCGGCCGCCGACGCAGACCGCCAGGCCGTCCATGTCGTTGACGACGCCGAAGGCGTCCTCGTCGGTCACGTCGTCGCCGATCATGACCGGCCGCCGGCCGCGAAAGGCCCCCGTCGCCATGAAGGCACGGACGGCGCTGCCCTTGTTGGCGGCGGCGGGTTTCAATTCGAAGACCATGTTGCCGGCGATGATCTGGAACCCGCCGCCCAACCGGCCCAATGCCTCTTCGGCGGCGGCCTGAAGCGGCGCCTTGAGGTCCGGATTGCGGCGGTAATGCAGGGCGAGGCAGGGGCCCTTGTCCTCGATCACGATGCCGGGGGCGTCGATGAACTCGGCGATCAGGCGGTCTTTCTCCTGGGCCAGGTCATCGGCCAGATCGTGGCCGGTAACCGGGGCATCCACGCGGGACCTGATCTCCAACCCATGAAGCCCCGCCGCCGGCAAAATCAGGGGCCGGAACAGGCGGTCCAGGTCTTCCACCGAACGGCCGCTGACCAACGCCAGGGCGCCGCCCAGGGCATCGTGCGCACGGCGGAGAAGCCCGGTCAGATTGCTGGAAACCCGCACGCTGTCCGGCGTTTCCGAAATTTCCAGCAAGGTCCCATCGACATCCAGGAACAATGCCAGCCCACCGGCCCCCACGGCCGTCGGCGGCGGGGGAAGGTCGGTCGTGGAATGCGGCTCGGCGTCCATGACGATCAGAGTACCAGATACGCCGGAGGGCTCAACCGCCGGGGCGCGCCCGCCGCCGCGGGGTGGAAGCAGGGCGCCGATTGGACTAAGGTATCTTTGCTGTGGGATGGGGGCAGCGCCGCCCGTTCACCCGCCTGAAAGAAGGGCCCGCCATGACCGACCTTCTCGACCCCATCCTGCTCGCCCGGTTCCAGTTCGCCTTCACCGTATCCGCCCATATCATCTTTCCGTCCTTCACCATCGGATTGGCGAGCTATCTCGCCGTGCTCGAGGGGCTGTGGCTATGGACCAAGGACGAAGGCTATCTGAAGGTCTTCGATTATCTGAAGGTCATCTTCGCGGTGACCTTCGGCATGGGCGTCGTCTCGGGCATCGTCATGAGCTATCAGTTCGGCACCAACTGGAGCGTCTTCGCCGACAAGACCGGCCCGGTCATCGGCCCGTTGCTGGGCTACGAAGTGCTGACCGCGTTCTTTCTGGAGGCCGGATTCCTGGGCATCATGCTGTTCGGCATGAACCGGGTCGGCCCGCGCCTGCACTTCTTCGCGACCCTGATGGTCGCCGTGGGCACGCTGCTTTCGTCTTTTTGGATTCTGTCGGCCAATTCCTGGATGCAGACCCCCGCGGGATACGGCATCAACGATGTCGGCCAATACGTTCCCGACGATTGGTGGGCGGTGATCTTCAATCCGTCCTTCCCCTATCGCCTGGTTCATATGGTGCTGGCGGCCTATCTGACCACGGCCTTCGTGGTCGGCGGGATCGGCGCCTGGCACCTGTTGAAAAACAACCGCGACCGGGGTGCGCGCATCATGTTTTCCATGGCCATGTGGATGGCGCTTCTGGTCGCCCCCCTGCAGATCGTCGCCGGCGATTTCCACGGCCTCAACACCCTGGAACACCAGCCCGCCAAGGTCGCCGCCATGGAAGGGCATTACGACACCCACCGGGGGGCGCCGCTGATCCTGTTCGGGATTCCCGACGACGACGCCGAGGAAACGCGCTTCGCCGTCGAGGTGCCCAAGCTCGGCTCGCTGATCCTGACCCACGAATGGGACGGCGAGGTCAAAGGGCTCAAGGCCTGGCCCAAGGAAGACCGCCCGCCCGCCGAAATCGTGTTCTGGTCGTTCCGGGTGATGGTCGCGCTCGGCCTGGCGATGGCGGCGATGGGATTGTGGAGCGGATGGAAACGCCTGCGGGGCGGTCTTTACGACGCCCCCTGGCTGCAACGCGCCGCCGTGCTGGCCGGGTGGATCACGACCGAGGTCGGGCGCCAGCCCTGGACCGTCTACGGCCTGTTGCGCACGGTCGATTCCGCCGCCCCCATCGACGGCGCCGCGATCGGGGCATCGTTGATCTCCTTCATCGTCGTCTATTTCGCCGTGTTCGGCGCGGGGACCTTCTATCTCCTGCGCCTGATGTCGCACCCGCCGGACGCGGGCGTGATCGACGATATCGGCCCGACCCGCACGGCCGGGTTGATGCCCGGCCCGGCGACGGGCCGCCGCCGGGCCGCAACGGAACAGGGGGACTGAGGCCATGGAACTGGATCTTCCCTTCATCTGGGCCGGCTTGATCGCCGTCGGCGTGCTGTCCTACGTCGTGCTCGACGGCTTCGACCTGGGCGTCGGCATTTTGTTTCCCGCCCTGAAATCCGAACAGGACCGGGACCTCGCCATGAACACGGTCGCCCCCGTCTGGGACGGCAACGAAACCTGGCTGATCCTGGGCGGCGGCGGGCTCTACGCCGTCTTCCCCCTGGCCTACGCGACGATCCTGCCCGCCCTTTACGCGCCCTTGATCGCCATGCTGATCGGTCTGGTGTTTCGCGGCGTGTCGTTCGAATTCCGCTGGCGGACGAAACGCGGCAAGTTTCTGTGGGATTGGGGGTTCGCCGGGGGATCGATCCTCGCCGCCTTTTCCCAGGGCGTCGCCCTGGGCGCCCTGGTCCAGGGCATCGACGTCGTCGACCGCGCCTATGCGGGCGGTTGGTGGAACTGGCTGACCCCGTTCAGCGTTCTGACCGGCCTGGCCCTGCTGGTCGGCTATACCTTGTTGGGGTCGACCTGGCTGGTGATGAAGACCGACGGTCCCGTCCGCGATTTCGCCCGCGAGATCGCCGGACGCGCCGGCGCCGTGACGCTCTTGCTGATCGGCCTGGTCAGCGCCCTGACGCCGTCGCTCAACCCGGTTTATCTGGAACGCTGGTTCGCCTGGCCGACGGCGGCGTTCAGCATCGTCGTCCCGGCCCTGGTGCTGATCTGTGTCTGGGCGCTGTATCGCGGCCTGGCGCGGGGCAGGGACGCGCAGCCGTTCATCGCGGCGCAGGCGCTGTTCGTGCTCTGCTTCATCGGCATCGGCATCAGCTTCTACCCCTACATGGTGCCGCCCAGCCTGACCATCTGGGACGCCGCCGGGCCGGACGCCAGCCTGGGCTTCCTTCTGGTCGGCGCGGTCGTGTTGCTGCCCGTGGTGTTGGGCTACACGGCCTATGCCTATTGGATTTTCCGCGGCAAGGTCGACCCGAAGGAGGGGTATCACTGACCCCCGATCCGACCCCGAATACGAAACCCGACGGCCCGGGCCCAAGGCAGCCCCTGGGCAAACGGCTGCTTTGGTTCGCCGTCCTGTGGATCGCGGGGGTGGCGGCGGTCGGCGCGGTCGCTTACCTTATCCGCCTGATTCTGCTGCCCTAGCCAATTTCAGGCAACGTCCAAGGACATTCCATGCCCACCTTTTCCGTGCTCGACCAATCCACCGCCGTCCGCGGCCAGGCCCCCGACCAGGCGATCCGTGACACCATCGCCCTCGCCAAGCATTGCGAGGATTTGGGCTATGCCCGGTTCTGGGTGTCGGAGCACCACGACCATCCGTCCATCGTCGGCACGGCGCCGGAAATCGTCATGGCCGCCGTCGCGCAATCGACGGACCGCATCCGCATCGGATCGGCGGGCGTGATGCTGCCCCATTACGCGCCGTTGAAGGTCGCCGAACAGTTCCGCGTGCTGGAGGCCATCGCCCCCGGCCGCATCGATCTGGGCCTGGGCCGGGCCCCCGGGTCGGACGGCAAGACGGCGTTGGCCCTTAATCCCAACGCGGGCGAAGACGCCGAACATTTCCCCGCCAACGTGCGCGACCTGATGGCCTGGGTCTCCGGCGAGGAATTGATGGAGGGCCATCCCTTTCGCGGGGTCGAGGCCCATCCCATGTTCCCGGGCTCGCCCGAGGTCTGGATGCTCGGCACCTCCGATTACGGCGCCCAGGTCGCGGCCCATTTCGGCCTGCCCTATTGCTTCGCGCACTTCATCACCGACGGGCACGGCACGGACCGCGCGCTGGCCCTTTACCGCGAGCGGTATCAGCCGTCGGAACGCCATCCCGAACCCATGGGCAGCGTCTGCATCTGGGCGCTGGCGGCGGAAACGGAAGAAGAGGCCGAACGCCTGTTCACGTCGCGCGCCCATGCCCGGCTGATGCGCGAGACCGGTCGGCGCGGCCCCATGGAAAGCCCGGAGACCCTCGCCGATTGGGAGTATTCCGAGCCGGAAAAAGCCTGGCTCACGCAATACCGGGAACGGGCGATCATCGGCACGGGCGAACAGGTCGTCGACGAATTGACGGCCCGGGCGGAGGTTTACGGCGTCGACGAGGTCGTAGTCCTGACCTGGACCTACCATCAGGAGGACCGGCGACGGTCCTATGAGCTTCTGGCCGCCGCGCAGCGTGAAAAAGAAGGCAAAAAATAACCGAAATACGCCGAATTCCGGCATTTTATGAATAAAAATATTTTTAGATTATTATTTTCAGCTTCCTGATAATCATAAATTTTATGCCAATAATTTTTGGATCAATTCGACGGTTTTACTTTTATCCGTTGCCAGGGCCCACGCGTCTCTCTATGGTGCGTTCCAGCGAATTGCATTTTGTTTTCGAGATTTGAATCAACCGGTCCGCCGGTCACCTTCCTGATCCCCTGACAATGCGAGCGTTATATCGGTCGATCCGGCGCATGAAGCGCCGGACGGCATCCATCTCCTGTTAGAGGACACCATCATGACCACAGGTACCGTTAAATTCTTCAACACCGACAAGGGCTATGGCTTCATCGAACCGGAAGACGGTTCCAAGGACGCCTTCGTCCATATTTCGGCCGTCGAACAGGCCGGCCTGAGCACGCTCACCGAAGGCCAGAAGGTCACCTACGACCTGGCCGCCGGAAAGAACGGCAAGACCGCCGCCGAAAATCTGTCGCTCGCCGATTGATCGGAACGACCCCGGATCGCAGGAAGGGGTCGGCTTCGGCCGATCCTTTCCCGCCCGGTTTCGGCGACCGCCGACAAAGACTTTCCGAACCGTTTTCATCCGGAGAGATTAAGATGGCTCAAAAGCCCAATTACGATTTCGAACGCCGGGAACGCGAGCGCCAGAAAGCCGCGAAAAAGGCCCAGCGCGCCGCCGCGAAGGAGGCCGCAAAGGCCGCCGCGTCCGGCAATGCCGAGCAGCCCACCTCGGACGCTCAGGCGCCTCGGGACACGGCATCCGAATAACCCGGGCCGGGACCGGGCGCCGAACCGCGCCGTCCCCGCACCTCCGCGCCACATGCGCCACCATCCATACCGGCCCGCGCCGGGGCCATCGCCCTGCGCCGCGCGCCGACCGATACCCAATAGGAATTACCATGACCACCGAACAAACTTTTCTCGTGACCTACGGACTGCACAACTTCGTCCGCCATGCGGCGGCCGCCGGCGGCAACGCCTTTCTCATCAAACGCCGCGAGGGCCCGGACATGGTCCGCCACGCGACCTCGCTGATCGAAGGCGCCTACGGCGACCGGGCCGACATCCGGCTGGTCTAACCTGGCCTCCCGGCTCCGGCGCCCACCCGCCCTGAGTTCATCCGCGATCAGGCCGCCCCGTCCAATAGGGCGCGGCGGAAGGTCCGGTCGCGCTTCAGATGCCATTCGCGGGACATCGCCTCGCCCCTCAATCCATAGCGTTCCATGTAGAGGATTTCCCAGGTCCGGCCCCGCGTCGTCTTGGCCCCTTTGCCTGAATTATGCGCATCCAGCCGCGCCGCGACGTCGGTCGACCAGCCGACATAGGTCGCGGGCCGACCCCCGGACCAGGTGCCCAGGACATAGACGTAGCAATAGGTGCGGTCATAGGTGGGGGCATTCATGGTTTGATTTCGGGCGGACCGTCCCTAGATTGTGGAATGAACGCGAGACACAAGGAATAGCCCCGATGGCCGAACCGATCACCCTCGAAGTCTTCTCCGATTACGTCTGTCCCTGGTGCTACCTGGGGGACAACCGGGTCAAGAAGCTGCGCGACGAATACGATGTGACCATCAAGCTGGTGCATTTCCCCCTGCATCCGGAGACGCCTGCCGAGGGCCGCACCCTGGCCGACATGTTCGGCGTCGGCGCGGGCGAGATCGCCCAGAAGAACGCCCGCATGCAGGGCCTGATGAAGGAAGAGGGCCTGCCCTTCAAAGACCGCAGCCATACCTATAATTCGCGCCTTGCCCAGGAAGTCGGCAAATGGGCCGAAACGCAGGAAGGTGGCCAAGGCATTCACGACAAGTTCTTCGAAGCCTACTTCGTCGACCAGCGCAACATCGGCGACGTCGAGGTGATCCTGGATATCGTCAAGGCCGCGGGCCTGGACGTGGACGAGGCGGCCAAGGTGATCGAAGAGCGAACCTTCAAGGACGCCGTCGATCAGGATTGGGCCAAGTCCCATCAATACGGTGTCACCGGCGTGCCGACCTTCGTCGCCGCCGGGCCGGACGGCCAGTTGCACGGCCTGGTCGGCGCGCAGCCCTATGAAGGGCTGGAACAGTTGATGCAGACGATCGGGGCCGCGAAGAAAGCGGGCTAAAGCCGCGTGCCCTTGGGCAGGTCGAAGCCGCGCAGGAAATCCGCCGCCGCCATCGGCCCCTTGCCGGGGCGTTGCAGGCGCGTGGGCCGCAGGGCCCCGTCGCCGCATTGAATGGTCGCCGCGTCGTCGATCACCGTGCCGGGCGCGGCATTGCCGCTGCCCGCAACGGCCTCGGCGGCCAGGACCTTGATGCGGTCCTTGCCTGCCTCGAACCAGGTGCCGGGCCAGGGATCGAAGGCGCGCACTGTGCGGGCCAGAACGTCGGCCGGTTGGCTGAAATCCAATTTGCCCTCGCCCTTATCCAGCTTGGCCGCGTAGGTCACGCCGTCTTCCGGCTGCGGCGTCGCGTCGAGCGTGCCCGCATCCAATCCGTCCAGCGCCATGACGATCAGTTTGGCGCCCAGCGCCGAGAGATCGTCGTGCAGCGCCCCCGCCGTCGTCGTATCGGTGATCGGCAGTTTGCCGCACAACAGCATGGCCCCGGTATCCAGCCCTTCGTCCATTTGCATGATGGTCACGCCGGTCTCGGGATCGCCCGCCTGGATCGCGCGTTGGATGGGCGCGGCCCCGCGCCAGCGCGGCAGCAGCGAGGCATGAATGTTGAGACAACCCAGACGCGGGGCATCCAATACCGGCTTCGGCAGGATCAGGCCGTAGGCGACGACGACCGCCGCGTCGGCGCCCAGGGCCGCGAACTCCGCCTGCGCCGCTTCATCCTTCAAGCTCTTGGGTGTGCGGACCTCCAACCCCTTTTCCAGGGCGAAGGCATGGACCGGACAGGGCGTTTCTTTCTGTCCCCGATTGGCCGGGCGCGGCGGCTGGGCATAGACGCATTTGATGCGGTGCCCGGCGTCCAGCAGGGCCTGCAGGGCCGGCGTCGAAAAATCGGGCGAACCCATGAAGATGAGGTCGAGCGTGGTCATGGAGGGTTTGTATAGGCCGGGGCCTGTGGCGTAAAGACGCGGCGGGATCAGGCGGGCGCGGCCTCGGCGGCCTGCTGCTTTTTGAATTTCTGCAGCTTCTTGATGATCATATTGCGCTTGAGCGACGAGATATGGTCGACGAAGAGCACCCCGTCCAGATGATCGATCTCGTGCTGGATGCAGGTCGCCAGGATATCGTCCGCCTCGATCGTGCGGATTTCGTTTTCCCGGTCGAGGTAGCGGATCTTCACCGCCTCGGGGCGCACGACCTCGGCGTAGTGTTCCGGCAGGGACAGGCAGCCTTCTTCGTAGACGCGTTCGTCCTCGCTTTCCCAGATGACTTCCGGGTTGGCCATCTGCATGGGCTTGGGCCCGTCGCCTTCGCGCGACACGTCGACCACGATGATGCGTTTGGAAATGCCGACCTGCGGCCCGGCCAGCCCGATGCCGTTGGCGGCGTACATCGTGTCCAGCATGTCGTCCATGATGCGGCGAACCTCGTCGTCGACTTTTTCGACGGGTTCGGCGCGCTTTTTCAAACGCGGGTCGGGGGCGACGATGATGTCCAATTCGGCCATGGTTTTCTGGGTCGGTTCAATGAATAACGCGGAATTCCCACCAGATATGGCCTCGGGCGCGGATGGTCAAGGGTTTGCGGGCGTCATTCGCCTTTGACGCCGGGCACAGGGCGGCTAATCTCAGTCGGTAATGATCTGGCAAAGCGTCATCGGCCTGGCCGCCTTCACCGGCCTGGCCTGGGTCCTGGGGGGACTGTGGCAGGGGGGCTTCAAACGGCCCTTTCCCCTGCGCGTCGTGCTGGGCGGTCTCGGCCTGCAGGCGGCGATCGCCCTGGTCCTGTTGAATTTTCCACCGGCCCGCGCCCTGTTCCTGGCCGCCAACGGCGTGGTCGAAGCCCTGCATGCGGCGACGCTGGACGGCACCAAGGTGGTGTTCGGCTACCTAGGGGGCGGCGCCCTGCCCTTCGCCGAAAGCTATCCCGGCGCCAGCTTCATCCTGGCCTTTCAGGCCCTGCCCCTGGTGCTGGTGATCAGCGCCCTTTCCGCCCTGCTGTTCTATTGGCGCATTCTGCCCTGCGTGGTTCGGGCCTTCGCCTGGGCGTTGAACCGTACGCTGGGCCTCAGCGGCGCCGCCGGCGTGGCGGCGGCGGCCAACGTCTTCGTCGGCATGGTCGAAGCGCCCTTGCTGATCCGCCCTTATCTCAAACGGCTCTCCGCCGCCGACCTGTTCCTGATCATGACCGTCGGCATGGCGACCCTGGCGGGCACGATGCTGGTGCTCTACGCGACCTTGCTGAAGGACGCGTTGGAGAACCCGGCCGGGCACCTTTTGACGGCATCGATGATGAACGCCTGCGCCGCCGTGGTGATCGCGCGGCTGATGATGCCGGGCGACGACGGCGCGGCGGCGGACGCCGCCCCCCTGGACCCGCCGCCCGACCACGGCAGCATGGAAGCCATCACCCGGGGCACTGGCGAGGGCGTGCAACTGCTGATCAACATCACGGCGATGATCATCGTCCTGATCGCCCTGGTCAGCCTGGTCAACGGGGCGCTGGGCCTGATCCCCGACGTGGCGGGCGCGCCCCTGACGCTGCAACGCCTGTTGGGCTGGGTCATGGCGCCGGTCGTGTGGCTGATGGGCGTGCCCTGGGCCGAGGCCGCGACGGGCGGCAGCCTGATGGGCATCAAGACGGTGCTGAACGAATTTCTTTCGTACCTGGAAATGGCCAAGACGGGGCCGGAGTTGCTGTCCGACCGGTCGCGGATGATCCTGGCCTATGCCATGTCGGGCTTCGCCAATTTCGGATCGCTAGGCATCATGATCGGCGGCCTGGTCGCCATGGCCCCGGAACGCCGGGCCGAGATCGCGCGCCTGGCGCCGATGACCATGATCTCGGGCACGCTCGCGACCTGCATGACCGGGGCGATGGCGGGCGTCCTGGGATAGCCCCGCCCCACCCCTGGAAAATCAGCGGGCGACGCGGACCTTGTAGGTCAGAACCTTCGATCCCTTGGCCGGAACCTCGACGGTCCAGACCGCGCGGCTGCCGGAACGGGCATGGGGCTGCGAGGCTTCGGCGACGGTCCAGTCGCCGGGCAGGTTTTCTTCCAGCCGCACGCGGGCGGGCCCGGCCCGGCCGTTCTTCAATTCGATGCGAAAGGCGGCTTCGACGTTGCGGCCCTGGGCGTCCAGGCGCTTGAAGGCCGTCTGTTCGCGGCGCAGGGTCACGTCGAAGGCCCGGCCCAGGGAAATCTCGGCGACCTCGCCGTCGGGCGTATCGGGCAGCTGATCCGCGCCGGAAAACAGCGGCGGGCCTTCGCCGCCGAATCGGTAGACGCGGAGCGTCCCGGCAGGCAGCGGCAGGCCGCCCGGCACCAACGCCGTATTGGCGAAACTGAGGCGCACCTCGGGATGCTCGGCCGCCATTTCGCCGCGCTGCGGGCCGAACACCGGCGGGTTGCCCGTGGCGATCAGGGTTTCCGTCACCGGCACGGTCACCGGCGCCAACAGGGCCAGTTGCTTGCGCCCCTCGGCCGGCAGGGTCACGGCCCCGGCGACCGTATAGACATGCACGGCGCCCACCGCCTCGCGCAGCG
>NZRL01000022.1 GCA_002696205.1 Rhodospirillaceae bacterium
CGCCATGCATCACATTCAGGTGCCGGAGAACATTTCCCTCGCCTGGGAGACCAGCATCGGCACCGGGAACGACGATGAATTGCGGTTCATGGGATCACCGGTGGTCGCGGATGGGCGGGTCTACGCCATGGATTCCGAATCCGAGGTGTCTTCCGTCGATCTGGAGACCGGGGAGCGTTATTGGGAGGTTCCCCTAGCACCTGAGGCAGAAGAAGACGACGGCCATATCTCCGGCGGCGTCGCCTATGAGAACGGGCGGGTTTTCGCCGCGACCGGTTTCGGCCATGTCATCGCGCTGGACGCCAAGACGGGCAAGGAACTGTGGCGCACGGTCCTGACCGGCCCCATGCGCGCCGCGCCGACCGTGCGCGGCGGGCGGGTGTTCGTCGTGACCTTGGACAACCGCTCCTTCGCGCTGGATGAAAAAACCGGCCAACAGCTGTGGGATCATTCGGGCATCACCGAGTCCGCGTCGCTGCTGGGTGCCGCCAGCCCCGCCGTCGATCAGGGCGTCGTCATCGTCCCCTATTCCTCCGGCGAACTGGTGGCGTTGCGCACGGAGAACGGCCGTCTGCTGTGGTCGGACTCGCTGGCTTCGCTGAAACGTTCGGACATCGTCTCGGCCCTGTCCCATATTCGCGGCCGGCCGGTCATCGACCGGGGACGCGTCATCGCCGTCAGCCACTCCGGAATCATGGCCGCCTACGACCTGCGCACCGGGCGGCGCATTTGGGAGCGCGACATCGGCGGCGTCGAAAGCCCCTGGGTCGCCGGCGAATACATTTACGTCCTGACCAACGACGCCGAAGTCGCCTGCGTCAGCCGCGATACGGGCGGCGTCTATTGGGTCCGCCCGCTGCCGCGCTTCGAAGATCCCGACGATCAGGAAGACCTGATCATCTGGACCGGCCCGATCCTGGCCTCCGACCGCCTGATCATGGCGGGGTCGCACGGTTCGGCCTGGGCCTTGTCCCCCTATACGGGCCGCTTCATCGGCGAAGTCGAATTGCCGGACGGCATTTCCGTACCGCCGGTGGTCGCCGACGGCCGCGTGATCTTCCTGTCCGACGACGCCGAACTGGTCGTCTACAAGTAACCCGACCCACTTAACCCATCTGCCGGACGTTCAAGGTCCGCAATCTGATTGGCCAAGGCCATGCCCTTCACCATCGCCATCATCGGCCGCCCCAACGTCGGCAAGTCGACCATGTTCAACCGTCTGGTCGGCCGCCGCCTGGCCATCGTCGACGATACGCCCGGTGTGACCCGCGACCGCCGCGAAGGCGAGGGCCACATCGGCCCCATGAAATTCCGGGTCATCGACACCGCCGGGCTGGAAGACGTCACCGACGACAGCCTGGAAGCCCGCATGCGGGCCCAGACGGAACGCGCCCTGGACGAAGCCGACGTCGCCTTGATGGTGATCGACGCGCGGGCCGGGGTGACGCCGTTGGACGAATATTTCGTGCAATGGCTGCGCTCGCGCGGCACGCCGGCGATCCTGATCGCCAACAAATGCGAGGGCCGCGCCAGCCAGGGCGGATTAATGGAAGCCTATTCCCTGGGTCTGGACGAGCCGGTGGTGTTTTCCGCCGAACACGGGATCGGCCTGTCGGACCTGCACGACCGGCTGCTGCCTTATGCCGAGGCCGTCGCCGCCGACGGCGCCGAAGACCTGATCGGTGACGACGACTTCGCCGAATTGGCCGATGACGGCCTGGGCGACGAGGATTTCGATCTGGACGGCGATCTCGAGATTGCCGACCTGCCCGAGCCGAAGGCCCTGCAACTGGCCATCGTCGGGCGGCCCAACGTCGGCAAGTCGACGATGATCAACCGCCTGTTGGGCGAAGACCGTATGCTGACCGGCCCCGAAGCCGGGATCACCCGCGACGCGATCTCCGTGACCTGGAACCATGACGGCCGCGATTACCGGCTGATCGATACGGCGGGACTGCGGCGCAAGGCGCGGGTCACGGAAAAACTGGAATACCTCTCGACCCGCGACACCATGCGGGCCGTGCGCTTCGCCCATGTCGTGGTGCTGGTGCTGGACGCCGACGCGGTCCTGGAACGCCAGGACCTGACCATCGCGCGCCGGGTCATCGACGAAGGCCGGGCCCTGATCATCGCCGTCAACAAATGGGACGCCGCCAAGGACCGGAACGAAACCATCGAACGGCTGAGCGACCGGTTGCAGACCAGCCTGCCGCAGGTCCGGGGCATTCCGGTGATCACCCTGTCGGCGCTGACCGGCAAGGGCATGGACAAGCTGCTGCCCACGGTCAACGACGCCTACGACACCTGGAACGCGCGGATCGGCACGGGCGACCTCAACCGCTGGCTCGGCGCCATGCAGGAAGCCCACCCGCCCCCCATCGGCAAGGGCGGCAAGCGGATCCGCCTGCGTTACGCGACCCAAGCCAAGACCCGGCCGCCGACTTTCGTGATTTTCTGTACGCGCGCCGTCGAATTGCCGGACAGCTATACCCGCTATCTGGTCAACGGCCTGCGTGACGATTTCGGATTGGACGGCGTACCGATCCGCCTGATCTACCGCAAGAGCGATAATCCTTATGCCGACCGGCGCTAGGCCCTACGCCGCCAAGCGGTAGGGCCGCGCCGTCGATCAGGCAGGCGCCTTAGTCGTCGTGATCGTGGCCGTGATGGCCGGTGATCGGGCCTTCCTTGAACAGGTTTTCGCGGAGTTCCTTGTCGAAGGCCGGCATCTTGCGCCGGATCCATTCCAGAACCATGGCCGCGTGCTCGATCTCTTCGTCCCGGTTGTGCTCGAGGATCGCCTTGAGCTCCGGGTCCTTGGTCGCGTCGACCCGCTGCTGATACCAATCGACGGCCTCCAGTTCCTCCATCAGGGAGATGATGGCGCGATGCTTGTCCATGGTCTCTTCGGACAGTTTGTCGACGGGCTCGTGGTAACCTTCGTTGGACATGGGAACTCCTTAATACAGATCGTCTGTGGACATTTAAGATAATGGATACGCCGCAGGGATCAACGGAGATGATCGGGATAATCCCGGCCGATCCGCCCTGTCATCCCCCGCCCCGCTGAAACGCCCGGTCGAAACGCACCAGGGCCGCCGCGCGATCACGGTCCGAGTATCCTGAAAAAGCCAGGGTCACGTCCATGATTTCGATCTCCATCAGGGCGATTTTCCGGCGGCGTTCCGGCCCCAGAGTGATTTCGAAACGCCGTCCTTCCGCGGCCAACACAATGCCCGACGGCGTCCGCTCGTAGGCGTCGGAACCCAACGCCTTCTCGACGCCCCGGTAAAAACCGGCCCGCGTCAGGGCCATTTCCTTTTCGATGACGACCGGATCGGTCACGTCCGCCCCTTCAGCCACCCGCGACCGGCGGCCACATGGCGAGCGCGTCGCCGTCCTCGAACGTCGCCGTGTGGCGCGCCGAAGGTTCGACATAGATGCCGTTCAGCAGGACCAGGTGGCACATCTTTTCCGGCAGGCCCAGGGTCGCGATGACCTGGGCGGGCGTGGCATCGTCGGCGACCTCGATCTCGGCCTCGTTGCCCTTGGTGCCTGCCGGCAGGTGATCGGCGAGCGAGGCGTAGAGCTTGACCGTGATCTTCATCGCCGCCCCCGGCCCTCACCGCCTCCGGCGACCTCAGGCATAGGCATGGGCGACATAGGCTTCCATGATGCGGTGCGGGTCTTCCATCAACTTGCCCTTCCACGGGCCCAGATGGGTTCGGTTCTGGATCAGGCCGCGCAGGACGCCCATGTGGTCCGTGCGGCCCAACGACAGGGCGCCGACCAGAACGTCGCCCTTGAAATTCAGGCGCAGGTATTTGAAATGTCCGGCATCCAGCACCTCGGCCATTTCCGTGCCCGGCCCACCTTCCCAATCGCCGAACGAGGTCGAAATCAGGCCCGCCGTATCCAGCACATTCATCTGCAGCGACCCCTGATAGGGCGTCACCCGCCCCGCCATGTTGAGCGCCGCGATCCGGCCGTGCTCGGTCGAGGTCGGTTGGATCGCGTGGACGTTGAAGCCGCCGCCGAAGTCCGGTCCCTGGGCGCAGTCACCGGCCGCATAGACGCCGGGGACGGAGGTTTCCAGGAATTCGTTAATCCGGATGCCCTGCTCGACCTCGATTCCGGTGCCTTCCAGGAATTCGATGTTGGAGGTCACGCCCGCCGCGACAACGACGAGATGCGCCGCGATCTGATCGCCGGTGTCGAGATCGACGCAAAGCTTGTCCTCGCCGCCGACGTCGCGGCTTTCGACCTTGGTCACCTTGGTGCCGGTCTTCACGTCGATGCCTTTCTGCACGCACCAGTCCTTGATCAGGCCGCCGGCCGTGGCGTCCATCATGCGTGGCACCATGCGATCCAGCGCTTCGACCACCGTCAGCTTGACGCCCCGTTCGACCAGGGCCTCCAGGATGATGCAGCCGATGAAGCCCGCGCCCATCAGCACGACATAAGCCCCTTCGTGGGCCAGCTTTTCGATGGCCCGGCAATCGTCGAGGGTCCAGCAATGATGCACGCCCGGCAGGTCCAGGCCCGGCACGGGCGGCTTGATGGGCCTGGCCCCGGTGGCGATCAGCAGCTTGTCGTAAGGCTGCTCCCCACCGCCGTCCAACAGCACCTTGCGGCCTTTCACATCCAGGCCCTTGGCGATGCCCTGGCGGTAGGTGATGCCGAGGGCGTCGTAATGCCCGGCCTCCTTCCTAAGGTGCGTGCCGCCATGGTCGATGATGCCGGTCAGGACATAGGGGATCGCCATGCGGGAATAGGGCGGGTCGGCTTCTCCGCCCAGCAGCACGATTTCCGCCCCCTTGTCCGTCTTGGCGAGCGTTTCCGCGGCGACGACGCCCGCGGGCCCCGCGCCGATGATGACGTAGGTCATGTTCTGCCGTCCTTCCTTGGCGTCACAGGGTCAGCCGGCTGACCGTTTCGTTGGTCGGCACGCCGTCCTTGGACCAGCCGCGAAGTTCGTAATACTCGGGCAGCATTGTGTCCAAGCCGTTGGTCAGCCCCTTGGCCGGGCCGGTTTTGGCCGCATCCTTGACCAGACGCTTGGGCAGGTTGTCGTCCTTGCCCGTGAACCCGGCGGCCAGGTTGAACCGGCGTTCCAGGTTCCAGACCCGCTCGCCCAGTTCCAACAGGTTCTCCACCGACCAGTCGCCTTCACAGGCGGCGTCGATCTGCGGTGCGATGTCTTCCAGCGTCCAGGCGAAGGTCGTGAAGACGCAAATGCCGGCACTGTCGACCGCCGCCGTCGCGTCCTGGAACGCCTTGACCAGACCGGCCTTGCCATCGGTGACAAGCGGGTCGGTTTTTTCCGGGATGCCCAGAACTTCCGACGCGACCGTGTAGCTGCGCAGGTGGCAGGCGCCCCGGTTGGACGTCGCATAGGTCAGGCCCATGCCCTGGATGCCGCGGCTGTCGTAGGCCGGGAATTCCTGGCCCTTGACGGACATGGACAGTTCCGGGTGTCCGTACTTTTCACACAGCAGCTTGGAGCCCAGGCCGATTTCGGCGCCGAAGCCCTCGCCCTTGCCGCAGAGCTCGGCCAGGTCCGTCAACGCCTTGGCCGAACCGAAATTCAGCTCGATCCCGCCGGTCTCCTTAGGAGTAATGACGCCGTCCTCGAACAATTCCATCGCAGCGCCGACCGTGGCCCCGAACGAGATCGGATCGAACCCCTGTTCGTTGCAGATGAAGTTGGCGAAGGTCAGGGCGTCCAGATCGTCGACCCCGGTGGCGGCCCCCAGCGCCCAGGCGGCTTCGTACTCCAGGCCGCCCGAGGCGATCTGATATTGCGGCCGATCGGCGACCGTGTAGTGGGTGCGGTCGATGGTCGACACCCGCCCGCAGGCAATGGTGCAGCCGAAACAGGCGGCGTTGCGCACCAGGTTCGGCTTGCCGTCGGATTCCCGCGGCTCGGCCATGGCTTCGGCCGAAATCTTCGACGCCCCTTCGAATTGAATATCCCGGTGGTTGCGGGTCGGCAGCGCCCCCGTTTCGTTGATCACGTTCATCAGGACCTGGGTGCCGTAGGCCGGCAGCCCCTGCCCGGTCACGGCGTTTTCCGCCAGGACCTTCTTGCCGTCGGTGACGGCCTTGAGGAAGGCCGGCATGTCATTCACGGCGACGCCCTTGGTGCCGCGCAGGGCGACGGCCTTCAGGTTCTTCGAACCCATCACCGTGCCGACGCCGGAGCGCCCGGCGGCGCGGTGCATGTCGTTGACGACACAGGCGAATTTCACGCCCTTCTCACCCGACACACCGATCGAGGCGACGCGAATTTGTGGGTCGCCATGGCGTTCCTTGATGCCTTCTTCCGTATCCCAGACGGAGGTGCCCCAGTAATCCGAGGCATCCAGAAGTCGGCAGTCGTCGTTATCGATGAAGAGGTAGACCGGCGACTTGGCCTTGCCTTCGAAGATGATCATGTCCAACCCGGCGTTCTTCATTTCGTTGCCGAAGAAGCCGCCAGAGTTGGAGCACGCGATGGCGCCGGTCAGCGCCCCCTTGGTGATCACCGAATAGCGCCCGGCCGTCGAGGCGCAGGTGCCGGTCAACGGACCGGTCGCCATGATCAGCTTGTTTTCCGGCGCCAACGGATCGACCTTGGGATCGATCTCTTCCGTCAGGTACTTGGTCGCCAGGCCGCGCTGCCCGAGGTAGCGCTTGGCCCACTCCATGTTGAGAGGTTCGTGCGTGCAGGTGCCCTTGGTCAGGTCGACCCGCAGGATCCGCCGTGCCCATGCCATGACATCATCCCCCCGCTCAGTGCGTCGCTTGCTGGCCGGCGTCGGTCTTCGCCGCCCATTGCCGCATCTTGTCGAGGCCCGTCCAGTCCGCATCGACGTAGGTGATGGCGTCGGTCGGGCAGGCCTTGGCGCATTCGGGGTCGCCGCCGCAAAGATCGCACTTGATGACCTTGCCGGTGGCGGAATTGTAATTCACCGTACCGAAAGGACAGGCGATGGTGCAGACCTTGCAACCAACGCAGAGGTTGCTGTCGACTTCCTTGGCCCCCGTTCCCTTGTTCAGCTTGATCGCGTCAACGGGACAGGCGTGCATGCACCAGGCTTCGTCGCATTGCGTGCAGGTATAGGGCACGAAACGGCCCTGATCATGGAAGTTGAAGACCTTGATCCGCGATTTGGAGGGATTGAACACCCCTTCGTTTTCGAAAGAGCAGGCAAGCTCGCACTGCAGACAGCCGGTGCACTTGCCCGGATCGATGTTCAAGGCTTTCAGCATGAAACCCTCCCGTTCGGTTGATTGCTGGTGGTCGGGCCCGGTCATTTCCGCCGATCGCGGCGCCGGGCCTCGGTTTGGCTCTGCGGCAAGTCTAGCACCGCGCCCCACCGGTCTTGAAAATACTTTTTCGCGATTGATGAATGATCGCCGCCCGGCATCAAATTCCTTTACAACCGCCCCGGTCCGGGCCAAATCAGGAATATGAGCACGGAAGCCTATTTGAGCGACGTCGAATCGTTCCGCCACCTGCCCCAGGCGATCACGCTTTTGGGCATGTCCGGCGTGGGCAAGACCATGCTGTCCACCCATCTGCGCCGCCATGCCGACTGGTTCCATTTCTCCGCCGATTATCGCATCGGCACGCGGTACCTGGCCGAACACATCCTGGACAATATCAAGTACAAGATCATGCATATGCAGGACACCTTCGTGGCCAACCTGCTGCGCTCGGACTCGATCTACATCAACCACAACATCACGGTCGACAACCTGGACCCGGTGTCGACCTTCCTGGGCATGTACGGCGACCCGGCGGAAGGCGGGTTGAACATGGCGACGTTCCTGCGCCGTCAGGATCTGTACAAATGGGGTGAACAGGAATCCATGAAGGATGCCAGTCACTTCATCGCCAAGGCCTGGGAAATCTACCGCTGCAAGGATTTCATCAACGATGCCTCGGGCAGTCTCTGCGAGATCGTCGATATCGACGACCCCGATGACCCGGTGATCGCCGCCCTGCGCGCGGAAACGCTGATCCTCTACATTCGGGCCGGCCGCGCCGATGAGGAAGCCCTCATCGAACGCGCTGAATCCGATCCCAAACCGTTGTTCTATTACCCCGATTTCATCGCCCGGCACCTGGAAGGGCAGCCCGAGGACGGGGCCGGCGTCGGGCCCAAGGATTTCGCGCGTTCGCTGTTTCCGGCCCTGGTCGCGGACCGCAAGCCGCGGTACCAGGCGATGGCCGATAGATACGGCTTTACCATCGACGCGGCGGACCTGTTCGCGGACCCGCCGCAGGGCCGGATCGTGCCCGACACCGAGGTCCTTTTGGAGCGCATTCTGCACGTCATCAACACCCAGGCGGCGGAGAACGAGGTTGCGGCGGTCAACGCAAACCACTATGTCAACGCATGTCTCGCGCGGGCCGAACGGCGGGCGCTGGACTTCTGACCTCTCTCCGTGCCGCGCCCGCGGAGCGGAAAAATTTAATTAAAACAACGCTCTTGGACGGCAAAATGCCCATCAAGATTCCTTCCGACCTTCCCGCTCGCGCCATTCTTGAGAAAGAAGGCGTGCCGATCATCGACGATGATCACGCCGTGCTTCAGGATATTCGCCCGCTGCGTATCGCGGTGCTGAACCTGATGCCGTTGAAGCAGAAGACGGAAACCCAACTCGCCCGCGTGCTGGGCGCGACGCCGCTGCAGGTCGAAATGGAACTGCTGGCGCTGACCACCCATACGCCGAAAACCGTTTCCGAAGAACATATGGACGAGTTCTACGATCCCTGGACCGAGATCGCCGAACGCAAGTTCGACGGCCTGATCGTGACCGGCGCGCCGATCGAACAATTGCCGTTCGAGGACGTGACATACTGGAAAGAGATGTGCCGCATCTTCGAATGGTCGCGGACCAACGTTCACAGCCTGTTCAACCTGTGCTGGGGCGCTCAGGCGGCGCTGCATCATTTCTACGGCATCCCGAAATACCAATTGCCGCAGAAAGCCTTCGGCGTGTTCGAACATCGCGTGATGAATAACGCCTCCGAACTCTGCCGGGGTCTCAACGACACGCTGTACATCCCCGTGTCGCGCCATACGGAAAACCATGCGGCGGACCTGGCGCCCTATCCGCAGTTGGAAATTCTCATGGAAAGTTCCGAGACCGGCATCGCCCTGGTCCATGACCATGAGCTCAACCATGTCCATATGTTCAATCATCTGGAATACGATTCCGACACGCTTGACGCGGAATACCGCCGCGATGCGGAAAAGGGCGAGAACATCCAGGTGCCGGCCAATTACTACCCCGACAACAATCCCGCCAATACGCCGGTCAACCACTGGCGCGCCTATGCGCATATCCTGTTCGGCAACTGGATCAACATGGTCTATCAGACGACGCCGTTCGATATGGACGATATCGGCAAAAAAGGCTGAACGCCCAAAGGCTCGCCAAGGATTGACGCCCGCCGTCCCTTGATATTGTATACAATCAAGGACAACACGCACGGCCCCTCAAGGTCCGGCGGCAACGGCATGAGGCATCCATGAACACCATTTCCACCGCCGATCAGCGGACCATCCTGACGCGTCTGGCTGAACGTATTCTCTCTTACGACCCCGCCGTCATTTCCGAGCGCGGCCTGTACCTCTCGCGACTGGCGATCACCGACACCATCGGCGTGACGCTCGCCGGCCTGCCCGAGGACGCGACCCAGATTCCGTTGAAGACCCCGGGCGTCGCGACGGCGCCGGGCCAGGCTCTGGTGTTCGGTTCGCGCCGGCGGACCAGCGCGCTGGATGCAACCTTCATCAACGGCATTGCCTCGCATGCCCTGGACTTCGATGATTTCTCCTCCGTCTTCGGCGGCCATCAGTCCGTGCCCCTGGTCACCCCGTTGTTCGCCCTGGCCGAGGAACGCAATCTTTCAGGGCACGACCTGCTGACCGCCTACGCCGTGGGACTTGAGGCTGAAATGCGGCTCGCCCGTGCGGTCCATCCCCATCACTACGACAAGGGCTGGCACCCGACAGCGACCCTCGGCATCTTCGGCACCGCGGCGGGGTGTGCCCGGCTGATCGGCCTGAACACCGACCAGACAGCCATCGCCCTGGCGATGGCGGCTTCGATGGCGAGCGGCCTGAAAGCCAACTTCGGCACGATGACCAAACCGCTGCACGTCGGCCATTCCGCCCGTTCGGGCCTCCTGGCCGTGCTGTTGGCGGAACAAGGGTTCGATGCCGCTCCCGACACGATGGAACATCACCAAGGGTTCTTCGAGGTGTACAACGGCGCCGGCAACTACGCCGCCGAACGCCTGTTGGAAGACTGGGACGACGGCCCCTGGGCAACCGAGGCCGAGGACCTGGCCATCAAGCAGTTCCCTTGCTGTGGCTCGACCCATCAATGCATCACCGCCATGCAGCGCATGCGCGCGAAACACACGATTCCGCCAGAGGCCGTCGCCGGGATTGAGATCATGCCCCATATCCGTCGCCTGCGGCATACCAACACGCCGTTCCCGGAAAGCGAACTGGAAGCCAAGTTCTCGACCCAATACGTGGTCGCGCGGACGCTGCTGGACGGCACGGTGAAGCTCAAGGATTTCGAGAACGAGGCCTTCCGCGAGGAACCCGTGCGCCGCCTGCTGGAAATGACCACCGCGCAGCCGCACCCGGACCTGGAAGGCGACGACAAGGACAACTGGGGGGCCGAGGTCATCGTCACCCTTCAGGACGGCCAGAAAATCTCCGAGACCGTGTCCAACCTGATCGGGCGCAGCGGCGAGAACACCATGACCTCCGACGACCTGTGGGAGAAGTTCGAGGATTGCGCCGGCCGCGTCCTGCCCGCCGGCCGCCTACGGCCGTTGTTCGATGGGCTGATGAGCATC
This sequence comes from Rhodospirillaceae bacterium, assembly GCA_002696205.1. Classification (GTDB taxonomy): domain Bacteria; phylum Pseudomonadota; class Alphaproteobacteria; order Rhodospirillales; family Casp-alpha2; genus UBA1479. Next base: position 10,874 of record NZRL01000022.1, read on the forward strand.
GATACGGTGGACGATATCCCCGGCCTTGTCGGCCTGATGGAATCGGACGCCTGACGCACCCGACGGGGGGCTCGAATTAATTCCGCCTGGGCCTCATCTTCCTCTTGTGAGAGGCGCCGAACAGGCGCAATCTCCGCCCGTTGGTGACCAACGGCATCGCTGCCGTACCGCCCCTTGCGCGGGGAATTCCGCGCCCTTAAGTTTCCGTCGTTCAAACCGTGCGGCCCGGTGGCGCCGCGTGATGAGGTCCGGCCAAGTACCGCTCCCAGGGTGTTCTAAAACAAGATGAAAAACGTCTTCGCGGCGGCGGTGATCGCCGCCGTTCTGCATGGCCTGGCTTGGTTCGGGACATTGGAGACACCGGTCCTTCCCGACATCACGGGAAAGGTTGAATCGCTGTCGTTCAACGTCGGTGCCCCGCGCGAAGTCTGGTTCGGGCGCCCGGCGAGCCTGCGCGACGTCACCCATGCGTTGGATGTCGTCCGCCCCGTCGCCCATACCATCCGCACCTATACGGTCAGCGGCATCCAGGCACAGGTTCCTGCACTCGCCAAACAACGCGGCATCGACGTGATGCTCGGCCTCTGGCTCGGCCGTGACGCGGACGCCAACCGACAGGAAATCGAAACGGCGGTGAACCTGGTCCGCAAGTATTCGAATATCTCCGCCGTCGTCGTCGGCAACGAAACCCTGTTGCGCGAAGACATGACCGAGAGCGCGCTGATCGACATCATCCGCGAGGTTCGCACCCGCGTGCCGGTGCCGGTGACGACGGGCGAAACCTGGGACCGCTGGCTGAAACACCGCGACCTTGCCGAAGAAGTCGATTTTCTCGCGGTCCACGTCCTTCCGTACTGGGAAGCCATCGGCGCCGCCAATGCCGTCGGCTACACCATGGAACGGTTCCGGCAAATCCGTGAGACCTTTCCTGAGAAACGGGCAATGATCGCCGAATTCGGCTGGCCGTCGCGCGGCTACCGCAATCGCGATGCCGGCCCGGACCCGATGACCCAGGCGACGATCATTCGCGAGTTCATCGCCGAGGCGGCGCGCCAAGGGGTTTCCTACAACCTGATGGAAGCTTTCGACCAGCCTTGGAAAACCATGGAAGGAAGCGTCGGGCCCTATTGGGGCGTTTTCGATCGGGACGGCACACCCAAATTCTCGCTGGCCGGGGCCGTCGGCCAGCCCGAACAATGGCGGCGCGGCATTCTGGCCCTGATCCTGGGCGCCGTGATGACGGTCCTCTGGCTCGCCTTCCGGCGGCCGACATTCGGGCACGCCCTCGCCATGTCGATCGCGGGCAATGCGCTGGCCGCCGCCGTCGCCGTCGCCCTGCTCTATCCTTTCGAGAACTACCTGAACTTCGGCTCCGCCTTCGCCTGGGGGCTGGGCATGCTGCTGATGGCGCCGCTGACCCTGGTCACCCTGGGCAAGCTGGACGAAGTCGCCGAGGTCACGCTGGGCCCGCGCCCGGTGCGCCTGTGGCGGATCGAGGATCATCCCGAGGCCGCAGCCGCCCCCCGGCCCAAGGTGTCGATCCAGGTTCCCGCCTGCCGGGAGAACCCGGACATGCTGATTGAGACGCTGAATTCTCTGGCCGCCTTGGACTATCCGGATTTCGAAGCGGTGGTGATCGTCAACAACACCCCGGACGAACGGCTCTGGCGGCCGGTCGAGGCGCGTTGCGCCCAACTGGGTGCGCGGTTCAAATTCCTCAACTTCCCAAAAATCGACGGCTTCAAGGCCGGCGCCCTGACCGCCGCCATGCCTTATGTCGCGTCTGATGCGGAAATTCTGGCACTGATCGACGCCGACTATGTCGTCGCGGCGAACTGGCTGACAGACCTGATCCCAGCGTTCGCCGACCCCAAGGTCGCCATGGTCCAGGCCCCGCAGGATCATCGCGACGGTGAAGGATCGGTCCTGGCCCGCTGCATGAACGCGGAATACACCGGCTTTTTCGACATCGGCATGGTTCAGCGCAATGAGACCGACGCGATCATCGCCCACGGCACGATGTTGCTGGTCCGCCGCGCGGCGTTCGAGGCTGTCGGCGGCTGGTCCTCGGACACCATTACCGAGGATACGGAATTGGGCCTGCGCCTCTACGAAGCCGGGTTTGCCGCCCGATACACTCGCCGCCGATATGGCTGGGGCCTGCTACCGGACACCTACCGTGCCTTCAAGACGCAGCGGCATCGCTGGGCCTACGGTGCCGTTCAGATCGTCCGCAAACATTGGCGCCACATGCTGCCGGGCGCCAAGACCCTGACCCGCGATCAGAAACTCCATTACGTGACCGGCTGGCTGCATTGGCTGTCGGATGCCGTCGGTGCGCTGGCCGCCGTGATCAACCTGGCCTGGGTGCCCTTCGTCCTGTTCGTCGGCGTGATGCTCCCGCCGATCCCTTTCCCCCTGCCGATCCTGGCCGCCTTCGCCGCCGGGCTGCTGCATTGCGTGCTGCTCTATGTGGCCCGGGTCAA
>NZRL01000023.1 GCA_002696205.1 Rhodospirillaceae bacterium
GGCCGCCGCCGCGGTCTGTCATGCCACCGCCCGTATCGGCGACGCCGAAGACATGCGCGTCCGGGGCCGCATTTCCATCGTCAACGACGGGGCGAAACGGCTGGGCCTGGCGCTGGGCATGGCCGTCGAAGAAGCCCTGGCGAGGCTGGCCGACGCACCGGCGCCGACCGGCACGCTGCCTGCCATGGAAGAGACGCGCCGCGTCCTGCCGCCGTCCGCGGCGGCGCCCGGCGGGCCGGAAATCGTACTGGTGGATTCAGCCTCCTTGGTCTCACCGGAAGACACCGGGCGGATCGTCGTCACCGGATCGCACGGCGGGCTGGTCGGCGGCGATCCCGCACGGGCCTTGAAGGCGGAGGCGGCGCTCGCCGTATTCAACGACGCCGGGATCGGCGCCGACGAGGCCGGGGTGACGCGGCTGCCCGCACTGGATGCGCGCGGCATTCCGGCGGTCGCCGTGGCGCATGTCTCGGCGCGAATCGGCGATGCGGCCTCGGCATGGGAGCGGGGCGTCCTGTCCCGCGCCAATTCCAGAGCCTCGGCGCTGGGGGCCGAGACGGGGATGCCGCTTTCCGCCTGGATTCGTGGCGCCTTCCAGGCGAACTAGGCCGCTGCTGCCGCTGCCCCGGGCCGCCGGGACTTACCTTTCCGAGCCAACATCTGCTAGATTTTCCGGACGGTGCCCACCGCCCCGCAGATTTAAGGATTCGAAACATGGCCCTGGAACATTCGTTCAGGAACCTGACCGAGGACGAACGCGCCGCCTTGATGCGTGTCGCCATCGGCACCGCGTTCGAGGGCGGCGAGACGGTGATCAACCAGGGCGATACCGTCGCGAACCTGATGGTCGTCTCCAAGGGCATGCTACGTGTAACCCATGTTTTCGAAGGCGGTCATTTAAGCGAATTCGTCGGCCCCCTGGGCCCCGGCGACGTGGTCGGCGAGATGTCCTTCGTCGACGGCAAGGGGGCGAGCGCGACCTTGATCGCCGACGGCGAGACGGAGGTTCTGACCATTCCGCGCGACGCCATCGACTCCTTGGCCACGAAAGATCCCAGCTTCGACGGACGGTTCTACAAGGACCTGTTCATGCATCTGTCCCGGCGCCTGCGGGCGACCAACCTGCGGGCCGATCCGGGCCCGGCCGCCGGCGGATGAGGACCGGCGCCGCACCCGGCGCGTCATCCTTCCCCCCTTCCCTCCAAAGTTATCAATGATAGAAACACCCCCCGCTTCCTCGACAATCGACGCGCGCGCCTTCAACCGGCGCGTCTGGGCGCTGGCGCTGCCGATCATGGCGACCAACGTCACGATCCCGCTGCTGGGGTTGGTCGATACGGCGGTGGTCGGGCGCCTGCCGGGGGCCGAATACATGGGCGCGGTCGCCATCGCCGCCGTGATCATGAACGTTCTATACGCGTCGCTGAACTTCCTGCGCATGGGGACCACGGGCTTGACGGCGCAATCGTTCGGCGCCCGGGATTCCGATCAGATGCGATCCTGGCTGGCCAGGGCCTGCATGCTGTCTGTCGTGCTCGGCCTGGGCCTGGTTGCCCTGCAGGTCCCGATCCTGAGCCTTTCGCACTGGCTGATGGCGCCCAGCGACGCCGTCTGGCCGCTGACCGAAAGCTATTTTCAGATCCGCATCTGGGGGGCGCCGGCGGCGCTTCTCAATTTCGCGCTGCTGGGCTGGTTCTTCGGCGTGCAGGACATGCGCTCCGCCCTTTATGCCCAAGTTTTCCTGAACGGGATGAACATCGTGCTCGACGTCTGGTTCGTGCTCGGCCTGGGTTGGGGTGTCGATGGTGTCGCCTGGGCGACCATCATTTCCGAATATTCCGCCGTGTTGCTGGGATTCTGGCTGGCCGCCCGGCGACTGGGGCACCTGGGCGGACAGTGGCGGTGGGACCGCATCCGCGATACCTCGCGCATCCGCCGCATGTTAGGCGTCAACCGCGACATCTTCATGCGTTCGATCTGCCTGCAGGCGGCCTTCGTCATCTTCACCTCGGCCGGGACCCGCATGGGCGACGACGTGCTGGCCGCGAATGCGCTGCTGCTGCAGTTCACGATGTTCACGGCCTACGCCCTGGATGGTTTCGCCAATGCGGCCGAAGCCATGGCGGGCGAAGCCGTGGGGGCCCACGATCAGAACCTGTTCCGCCGCGCGGTGAAGGTGAACACGGTCTGGGGCGTGTTGTTCGCCCTGGTCTTCTCCATGGCCTATTGGGCCTTCGGCACGCATATCGTGAACCTGCTCTCCACCGTCACGGAAGTGCGGGAAATGGCCTATGTCCATCTGGTCTGGATGATCGCCCTGCCGGTCGTTTCGGTCTGGAGCTATCTGCTGGACGGGGTGTTCATCGGCGCGACATGGACGCGGGAGATGCGAAACGGCATGGCGATCTCGCTCGCCGTTTTCGCCGTGCTGCTGCCCTGGGCCACGGCGACCTGGGGCAACCAGGGTCTCTGGGCGGCCTTCACCCTGTTCCTGGGCATGCGCGGGATCACCATGGCGGTGATGTACCCGCGCCTGGTCGCCGGCGTCGGCCAAGGCCCCCGGCCCGACGACGGATAAGGCCCTCGGCCCGAGACGTAATTCATATTCTGGGTTCTTGACCTCGCGCCCGGAACCGCCGATTTTGACCGGCAACATCCCGACAACAAGATCAAAGAGCCCAGATGACCGACCTCCGCAGCCGCCCGCTGATCGAAAAGCTCATCGGTTTCGACACCACCAGCCACTATTCCAACCTGGAACTCATGGCCTTCGTGCAGGACTACCTGACCGGCCATGGCGTGGAAAGCCAACTGGTCCACGATTCCACGGGGACCAAGGCGAACCTTTACGCCACCCTGGGCCCGACGGACCGGGGCGGCATCATGCTGTCCGGTCATACGGATGTCGTGCCGGTGGACGGCCAGGACTGGGCGACGGACCCGTTCGTCGTGACCGAAAAGGACGGCAAGCTCTACGGCCGCGGCACGTCGGACATGAAAAGCTTCATCGCCATCGCGCTGGCCTTCGTGCCCGAATTCCTGGAACGCGGGCTTGAGACACCGATCCACCTGGCGTTCAGCCATGACGAGGAAGTCGGCTGCATCGGGGTGCGGTCGCTGATCAAGATGATGAACGAGCTGCCGATCCGCCCGGTCATGGGCATCATCGGCGAGCCGACCAGCATGCAGGTCTGCGTCGGCCATAAGGGCAAGCGCAGCTTCCGTGCCCAGTTCAAGGGCAAGGAAGCCCATTCGTCGCTGACCCCGATGGGCGTCAACGCGGTCGATTACGCGGCCAAGCTGGCGGTCTTCCTGCGCGGCATGGCGGAACGCATCGCCGGCGAAGGCCCCTTCGACGAATTGTACGACGTCGCCTACACCACCGTGCATACGGGCGTGATGAAGGGCGGCGAGCAGTTGAACATCGTCCCCGGTCATTGCCGCATGGATTTCGAATTCCGCCACCTGCCGAAGCACGACGCGGACGCGCTGGAAGGCGAGATCATGGCCTACGTCCGTGAATTGGAAGCCGAGATGCAGGCCGCCTCGCCGGAAACCGGCATCACGGTCGAGGAACTGTCGGGTATTCCCGCCCTCGACACCGACCCGACGGACGAGGTCGTGACCCTGGCCAAGCAATTGGCCGGGCGCAACGACCACGCCGCCGTCGCCTTCGGCACGGAAGCGGGCCTGTTCCAGCAGACCGCCGGCGTGCCCAGCGTGATCGTCGGCCCGGGCTCGATCAACGAAGCCCACAAGCCGAACGAATTCATCACCCTGGATCAGGTCGCCAAGGGCGAAGCCTTCATGGCCCGCCTTGCAGACAAGGTGTGTAAAGGGTAGCCGTCAGCCAGGCGGACGACGCAGCCGCCGCACCACCATCCGCCCCGGATGCAATGCCGCCGCGACCTGCCGGTCGACCGGCAGCGGTGCCCCCGACATCTGCGTCGCGAGAATTTCCGCCGCCAGGAACGCCGTCTGGTATCCGCGCGAGCCCAGGCCGCTGAGCACGTACGCCCCCGCCTGATAGGGCGCCGCCGGCCAATCGCCGCGCCGCCCATGATGCAGGTCCGCATAGGCCGCCTCATACCCCGCCGCGTCGGCCACCGGCCCGACCAGGGGCAGATGATCCGCCGTCGTCGCGCGGAGCCCTGCCCATCCCGTAAGCGGCGCCGCGCCCCAGTCCTCGGCCAAACCCGGCACGACCTCGGCCAGCTTGGCCATCGGCACGGCCCGGTCGCGTTCCGTCAGATGCTCCCACCCGCCGGGTGCGGCGGTCAGGTCCCAACGGCCATAACTCGATCCCAGAACATGCCCGGCCCCGCCGCCAACCAACCCGGTCACCGGCGTCAGGTGCCCGCCGAAGCTGACCGGCAGGCGCAGGCGCGCCGATTTGGCCGTGGCGGGAAGGTAGGACAACTGCCCCCGGTTGGCGCGCAGGTCCATTCCCGACCCGGGCAAGAGGCGCGCCGACCAGGGCCCGGCGGCGGCAACGACGGCATCCGCCGCCACGGTGGAACCATCCGCCAGCGAGACCGCCCAGCCGCCGTCCTCCGGCGCCAAGGCCGTGACCCTTGCCTGCCGAACCTCCGCCGCCGCCACCCCCGGCGGCGCCGCGAACCGGGCCGCCGGAAACCAGACACCGCCCCGCGCAACGGGCAGGCCCCCGAGGTCCGATGCCTCCACCGCTGTGACGGCTTGGACCAAATCGTTGCCCCAACCGAGCCGCCCGGCAAAATCCAGGAGCCGCCCGGCATCGCCTTCCGGCAGGTGCAGCGCCCCGGCGGCGGGCGGCAGACCGGCGCGGGCATCCGCATGGACGAAAGCCTGGGCCATGAACCGCCCGTACGGCTCCGCCGGATCGGCGAGACGCGGCGAGACCAGAACCCGGTCGGGCTGGGCCGCGGGGTCGGCGGGGTCGAGCAGCGTCACGCGGAACCCTTCGTCCGCCGCCGCCCGGGCCGCCGCCCGCCCGGCGATGCCGCCGCCGATCACCGCGACATGGGCGCCGGGCGCCAAGGGGGGCGGCGGGGCGTACCAGGAATCGAAGTCATTGTTTCCGGCGGCCCCCTCATACCGGCCCATGAGACTTTCACTCTTGTCCCCGAAACCGGGACGTTTCTCCATCACGAAGCCCTGCGCCGTCAGTCCCCGCCGCACGGCCCCGGCGGCGGAAAAGGTGGCAAGACGGGCACCCGGCGCCGACAGGCGCGCGACCTCGGCGAAGACATCGTCCGTCCACATATCGGGATTGTGCTTGGGCGCGAAGCCGTCGAGGAACCAGGCATCCATCCGCCCCGCCATCTGACGCAGCATCGGCAGGACCGGGCCGAACAGCAGGGTCAGGCTGACCCGCCCGCCGTCCAATCGCAGCCGGTGAAACCCCGGCACCCGGCGTGGCCAGGCCTGGCGCAGCGCCGATGCCAGGTCCGCCAGTTCGGGAAAGGCGGCATGGGCCCTGGCCAGGTCGTCCACGCCCAACGGAAAGCCTTCGACCGATACGACGTGCAGGCGGGCGTCGGCCGGGGCCGTGCGCCGCCAGGATTCCCACAGCGCCAGGAAGTTCAGCCCCGTGCCGAACCCCAACTCGCCCAGGTGGAACCGCGACCGCCCGACCCAGCCTCCGGCCCCGCCGATTCCGTCAAGAAAGACATACCGCGTTTCGCCCAGACCGTCGGCGACGGAGAAGTAAACGTCGCCGAAGACGCGGGAACGCAAGGCGCCGTCCCGCCAGTCCGGATCGGCAGAGCCCAGGATACCGGGCGCCCGGCTATGGTTTTCGTCCGTCATGGCTTCTCTATACCAGGGAGGTGGGCCCGCCCGCGAATGGCTTGATCCGGGGGCGTTGATTTCCCCCGCCGTGGAGGGGATAAGAGAGATGCGGCGATGGTCCGCACCGGCTTGTTCATCAAAGGAGTTTGTCCATGCCCCGCATCCTTTCCGCCTTCCGCGTCCTTCCCGCCGCCGGCCTGGCCGCGGTCCTGTCGATCTCCGTGCTCGCGGCCTGCAGCCCCGAAGTCGGCAGCAAGGAATGGTGCGAAGACATGAAAGAAAAGCCGAAGGGCGATTGGTCCGCCAACGAAGCCGCCGATTTTACCAAGCACTGCGTGCTTTAAAAAATCGTACGGCCGGGCATCAAACCTTAAGATTCTTTAACCGGTTGGTAATTCCTAGGGTCCTATCCTCTCCCCGCATGGCTCCAGAACGGAGCCGTTACGAGGCCAGGAGACGGAACCCATGGGTATTTTGTCGACGACGCGCTCCCGCACGGGAAGCCCGCAAAGTGACCGGTTTGCACGATTGACCGTGGTCGTCAGCGACGGGCAGGATTTTTTCCTGCACCAGACGCGGCGGACCTTGGCGCAATTAGGCGTGCGTGACATTCATCTGGCCGGTGACGGCGCCGAGGCCCTGGGCCTGGTTCGCACCCATCAGCCGCATCTGGCAATCATCGATTGGGACCTGGACGCGATCCCGGGCCTGGAATTCACGGCCTTCCTGCGCCGCGCCGAAGGCAGCCCGGCCCCGAACCTGCCGATCATCATGACCATGTCCTCGGTCGACCGGATCAAGATTTCCCGCGCCATGAGCGCCGGGGTGAACGAAATCCTCATCAAGCCGGTGACGGCCGATGCCCTGATGCGCCGCATCGTCACGGCCCTCAGCCAGGCGCGCAAGCCGCAGGTCGCGACGACCGCCTACGTCGGCCCCGACCGCCGTCTGGCCGATCACCCGATCAACGGCGAGGAACGGCGCGCCGGCGTCTGAACCGCCCGCCCCCATCACCGAGCCTGAAAAGAAAAAGGCGCCGCTCCGGATCGGAGGGCGCCTTTCGTTTTGGCTGGGGTACCTGGATTTGAACCAAGACTGACGGAGTCAGAGTCCGGCGTGCTACCGTTACACCATACCCCATTGGAAATTCGGCCGGGCGGACCCTATTTGTGGGGGGCCGCCGCGTGCCTGGGGCGGTTATATAACGGCTGACCCCGGGGAACGCAACCGACGAGACGCGGTTTCGCGTTCGATCAGATAACCCTAATAACTATATTGATTTGTTGGATGCCCGGGCGCGGTCCCGTAAACTACAGAGTCAAGCGGGACAAAACCCGCACCAAAGCGTTGGAAGATTCGATGGCCAAGTGGCCCGCCGCAAATTCGCAGTTCCGCAACCGCCGCCGGTACAAGGGCGGCGGCCCCTGCTTTGCGGCCATCGACCTGGGCACGCATAACTGCCGGATGCTGATCGCCAAGCCGTCGGACAAGGGCCCGGTGGTAATCGACGGTTTCTCGCGGATCGTGCGCCTGGGCGAAGGTTTGACCCATTCCGGCAATCTCTGCGAGGACGCGATCCAACGGACGATTTCCGCGCTCCGCGTCTGCGCCAGCAAGATCCGGCGCCACAACGTCGTACAGTCCCGACATATCGCCACGGAAGCCTGCCGCCAGGCCATCAACTGCAAGGACTTCTTCGAAAAGGTCCACGCCGAGACCGGCATCATGCTGGAAGCCATTCCGGCCGAGGAAGAAGCGACCCTGACGCTGACCGGCTGCATGCCGCTGCTGCGCTGCGGCCATTCGCGGGCCCTGATGTTCGACATCGGTGGCGGCTCGACGGAACTCAGCTGGATCGACCTGACCACGCCGGAGCCCCGGGCCATCGGGATTCTGTCGCTGCCCATCGGGGTGGTGAACCTGATGGAAAAGAACGGCAAGCCCGATTGCACCGCCGACGGCTTCGATTGCCTGGTCGCCGAGATCGATGCCCTGCTGGCCCCGTTCGATGCCGAGTTCGGGATTTCCGAAACCTTCGCCCGTGAAGGAGCCCGGATGTTGGGCACCTCGGGCACGGTAACGACCCTGGGCGCCATGCATTTGGGATTGCAGCGCTACGACCGGTCGGTGGTCGACGGCCTGACGATCGATTTCGCCGACTTGGAGAAACTGGCCGACCGGGTCTCCGCCATGCCCTGCGAGGCGCGGAAGAGCCTGCCCTGTATCGGGCCCGAACGGGCCGACCTGATGGTCATGGGCTGCGCCATTCTGAAGGCGATCACCAAACGCTGGCCGGCCGGGCGCCTGCGCATCGCCGACCGGGGCGTGCGCGAAGGCCTGCTCGTCCGCATGATGCAGGACGCCAAAGTTCAATGAGCCGCAAACCGGGATCAGGACGATCCGGTTCGAGCCGAACCGGAAAGCCCAAGTCCGCGTCCCGCACGGGGACCGGCGGCAAATCGGGCAAGACCGCCGCCACGCGGTTCTCCGGGCGCGGTATGCATACCCGCGTGAAGACCGCCAAGGGACGCAAGACGTCGTCGAAGCTTTGGCTGCAACGGCAATTGAACGATCCCTACGTCGCCGAGGCCCAGGCCCGGGGGTTCCGTTCCCGCGCCGCCTTCAAGCTGATCGAACTGGACGAGATGTTCGGCCTGCTGAAACCGGGTGCCCGCATCGTCGATCTGGGCGCCGCCCCCGGCGGCTGGACCCAGGTCGCCGTCGACATCGTCGGCAGCAAGGACGGCGGGCCCGGCCAGGTCGTGGGATTGGACCTTCAGGAAATGGATTCCCTGCCGGGCGCCACCCTGATCATCCAGGATTTCATGGACGACGACGCACCGGACCGGATCAAGGCGGCGCTCGACGGTCCCGCCGACCTGGTCATGAGCGACATGGCCGCCCATGCCACGGGCCACCGCCAGACCGACCATATGCGGATCATGATGCTCTGCGAGGCGGCGTTCGATTTCGCGTGCGAGGTTCTGGCCCCCGGCGGCGCCTTCGTCGCCAAGGTGCTGAAGGGCGGCACGGAGAACGATCTGCTGGCCCTGATGAAGCGCCGGTTCACCACGGTCAAACACGCCAAGCCGCCGGCCAGCCGCGCCGATTCCGCGGAGAGCTATGTCGTGGCAACCGGTTTTCGGCCGGAAACAGACGCCTAAACACAGCGGAATCCTTGGCTTTTGACGCGGGTGCGAAGGTGCTTGGCAAGCAACAATCCATGTGTATGATGGGCCGCCAACTCGAACACAGAACCGCGAGGATGGCATGGTTGACCTGCGAGAAGCCCTTACTTTTGACGACGTTCTCCTGGTCCCGGCCGCGTCCAGCGTTCTCCCCGCCACCGCCGATACCACCACGCGCCTGACCCGCGATATCTCGCTGGGCATTCCGCTGGTCTCCGCCGCCATGGATACGGTGACGGAAAGCGGACTCGCCATCGCCATGGCACAGGCGGGCGGCATCGGCGTTCTGCACAAGAACATGACGGCCGAGGAACAGGCCGCCGAGGTCCGCAAGGTCAAGAAATTCGAAAGCGGCATGGTCATCAACCCGGTGACCATGTTCCCGGATCAGACCCTGGCCGAGGCCCTGGCGATCAAGGAGAACACCGGATTTTCCGGTATGCCCGTGGTCGAACGGGAAACCGGCAAGCTGGTCGGCATCCTGACCAACCGTGACATCCGCTTTGCCGAAAACATGGATCAGCCGGTTTCCGAGCTGATGACCCAGAACCGGCCGGACCTGCCGCTGATCACGGTCAAGGAAAACGTCAGCCGCGAAGAAGCCAAGCGCCAACTGCACAAGTACCGGATAGAACGGCTGATCGTCGTCGACGACGATTACCGCTGTGTCGGCCTGGTCACCGTGAAGGATATCGAAAAGGAACAGGCCCACCCGAACGCCTGCAAGGACGACCAGGGCCGTTTGCGCGTGGCGGCGGCGACCGGCGTCGGCGACGACGGGCGGGCGCGGGCCGAAGCCTTGATCGACGCCGGGGTCGACGTGATCGTCGTCGATACGGCGCACGGCCATTCAAAGGGCGTCCTGGAATCCATCGAAGCCATCAAGAAAATGTCCAACTATACCCAGGTCATCGGCGGCAACGTGGCGACGCCCGAGGGCGCCAAGGCGTTGATCGACGCCGGCGCCGACGGGATCAAGGTCGGCATCGGGCCCGGTACCATATGCACCACGCGCATGGTTGCGGGTGTCGGCATGCCGCAACTGACGGCGGTCATGGAAACCTCGGAAGAATGCGGCAAGGCGGGCGTGCCCTGCATCGCCGACGGCGGCATCAAGTATTCCGGCGATATCGCGAAAGCCATCGCGGCCGGTGCCGAGGCGGTAATGATCGGCTCGCTGTTCGCCGGTACGGACGAAAGCCCGGGCGAGGTCTTCCTCTATCAGGGCCGGTCGTTCAAATCCTACCGGGGCATGGGCTCGCTGGGCGCCATGGCGCGGGGCTCCGCCGACCGTTACTTCCAGGCCGAAGTTTCCGACAACCTGAAACTGGTGCCCGAAGGCGTCGAAGGCCGCGTTCCCTACCGGGGGCCGCTGGGCACCATCGTGCACCAGCTGGTCGGCGGCCTGCGGGCGGCCATGGGCTATACGGGCTGCGCCACCATCCAGGAAATGCGCACCAAGCCGGAAATGCGCCGCATCACCGGCGCGGGCTTGCGCGAAAGCCACGTTCACGACATCACCATCGCCCGCGAAGCGCCCAACTACCGCTCGGATCCCTGATCCCCGCCCAACGGACGCGAACGGCCGGCAACGCGAGGGAGGCGCCCCATGGCCCGTATCGAAACCGAACAGCAACTGCGTGAAATCTACAAGGAGCCCGCGGGCCGCGCGGTCATCAAGCAGACCGACCGGCTGGAGGTTCATTCCAAACGGTTCCTGGCACTCTCGCCATTCTGTCTGCTGGCGACCAACAGCGCGGCGGGTGGCACCGACGTCTCGCCGCGCGGGGAAGAGCCCGGCTTCGTGCAAGCGATCGACGATCTGACCGTCGCCCTGCCCGACCGGCCCGGCAACAACCGGATCGACAGCTTCCGCAATATTATCGCCAACCCGGACGTCGGCTTGATTTTCCTGATCCCCGGCGTCAACGAGACGCTGCGGATCAACGGCCACGCCGAAATCCGCGACGACGAAGACCTGATGGCCCGGTTCGTCATCAATGGCAAGCTGCCGAAATCGGTCATGCTGATTTCGATCCGGGAAGTCTTCCTGCATTGCGCCAAGGCATTGGTGCGCTCGCAGCTTTGGGATCCTTCAGCTCAGATCGCGCGCTCTGACCTGCCGCCGACGTCGCGCATGATCGCCGACATGGCGGGCGAGGCCGGCACCGACCTGCCCCAGGAAAGCCAGGAAGAAATGGCCCGTCGGCAAAAGGAAGTGCTGTACTAAGCCCGACCGGGAACCGGCGGCCGACGACAAATGCCGCCGACCACCATCCCGGATCAAGACCCCCACTACCAGGTCGCCTGTAGACCGACGAACATCGCTCGACCGGTTCCCGGTTCGAACAACGCGGACGTGTCTGTTGCCGTCGCGGCAACCGACGTGCTGGCAACGTACTTCTGGTTCAGCAGATTCCGGGCGTCGAGATAGAGCGAGATGTTCTCGGTCACGTCGTACCCGGCCTTGAACCCCAACAAGGCGTAGGACTTGCTGGAGACCGTATTAGCGTTGTCGACGTAATAGGCCTGCGGCACCCATTCCAGGTTCGGGCCGGCGTAGAGGCCACTCGGGTGCTTGTACATCACCTCGGCCCGGATGAAGTGTCGCGGCGCCCCCGGGAGATCGTTGTCGCCCCAGCTTGCATCATCGTCAAAGGTGAAATGATTGAACGTGTAGCTGGCGTTCAGCCAGAGCGCATCGGAGTGACCACCGCTTTCCCAAAGGCCTTCCAGGAACGCCCATCCGATTCCGGCCTCGACGCCCTGATGAACGGTGTCGTCGGCATTGGTCACGCTGAAATTCCCGCCGCCCAGATCGAAGAATTGGAATTCGTTCTTCAGATGCGCACGGTAGACGGCAACGTCCCAGGTCAGGCCCGGGCGGGTGCCGCGCGTGCCGATTTCCAGGGTCGTCGCTTCCTGGGCCTTGGTGTCAGAAAGGGCCACGTTGGTAAAGTTCAGTTCGCCGAAGGTCGGTGCCTCGGCGCTGCGCGCGAGGTTGCCGAAGACCTGCCAATCGGGATCGACCCGCCATAGTAGGCCGACCTTGGGATTGGCGAAGGTGTACTCGTTTTCGCCCGAGGTGTTCGTCGCGTTGTCGAATTCATCAATCCGTTCGCGCGTCGCATGCATGACCTGAAGGCCGGCGACCAGGGTCAGGTCCGGGCGAAGATCGAAGGCGTTCTCCGCATAGGCGATGTAGTTGAACGACCGGTCCTCGGACGCCGACCGCATGGCGCCCTTGTTGCCTCCCGAGTTGGTGAACTGCTTATTGTCCACCCATCCGCCGGAGAAGGTGACGCCCAGGGTCAGGCGGTTCTCGTGACCGGCGATCTGCCGTTCATCGACGGCGCGGGCGTAGGCGCCGAAGTCTCGGTAGTTGTAATCCAGGTATTGGAAGATCGGATGGATCAACTGCTTGGCGACGCCGTACCCGCCGACTTCGATCGTCGTCGGTCCCAGTTGCCAAGCCGTCTTGTTGGACAGGCGGGCGGATTCAATGTTGCGTTGGTAGTTCTGGTTCAGGTTGTTGGTCGCCGCCGCCTTCGGTGACGTCAGCGCAGAGGTCTTTGTCACCGTACCCGGAATGTGCTGATGAATATCGGTCAATGACACATAGAACCTGGTTTCCAGGTCCTCGTTGATCTTCCATCCCGCGTTGCCAGAAGCCCGATAGGAGTATCCGCCGCTGTGATCCCGGTAACCTTCCGACTGCACGCGCGCGGCGGTCAGGAACCCATCGAAGGCACCGGAGGCGCCGCCGGTGCTGACCTGTTGCCGGTTGAACCCGAAACTCCCCACATCGGCGCGGGCCTGCATGGTGTCGGCGTCATAGCCGGTAGGCGAAACGAAGTTCAACACCCCGCCCAAGGTATTGGTGCCGTATCGCAGGCCGTTGGCGCCTTTGTAGACCTCGACATAGCGGTAGGCCGTCGGGTCGAGTTCTTGGAAATCGCTGCTGCCGTCGGCGGCATTGATCGGCACGCCGTCCTGGTACATCTGGATTCCGCGCATGTGGAAATTCCGCGACAGGCCGGACCCCCGGATCGAAAGCCGCGTGTCCTCACCCCATTTGGGCTGCACGAACACGCCCGGCGTATATTCCAGAACCTCCTTCAAGGTTTGGGCGGCTGTCTTTTTCCAAACGTCGTCAGGGACGACTTCGACCGCCCCTGGGGTGGTTTCGATGGCTCGCCTCGCACCCTCGGCCGTCGGCACCGTCAAGGACGGTTCGGCCGTCCCGGTCACGGTCACCACGGGCAGTTCGACCGGCTCGTCGGCCAAGGTTGATCCAACAGAGACAGGGGCTGCGAAGGCAACCAGAAGGACGGCACGTTTGGCCGCCACATAAATTCTATGCGTCATTGATTTCGTCTTTCGAGGTAAGATTCAGGGCTTGGGAAGAAGGCGCAGCGTTGGGGCCGGCGACGTCACATCGTGGGACGTCTTGCCGACAGGCGGGATCTCCGCCCAGTCGCGTTCTCCCTGTTCGCATTTCTGCAGCACCGGAAAATGCAGAACGCCATCCGGTGCCGACGGCGGCAATTTCATCTGCAGGCCGAATTCGTCGAAATAGGCATCCGGCAGGGACCCGCCGGTCCAGGTGACGCGGGCAATGCGATCAGTGATGACCTTTCCGTGATACC
>NZRL01000024.1 GCA_002696205.1 Rhodospirillaceae bacterium
GAGGCACGCGGCAAGGGCATCGAGGTTCTCTGCTATCGCTGCAAGGTCACATCCAAGGACATCGCGGTCAGCGACCCCGTGCAGGTGACCGAATAATCCACACAGGCCAGTCGGGGTCGCACCGGCCCGGAAGGTCTGATAAAACCGAAGTCTGTTTCAACTCAGGGAAGCCCCGTCGTTCCGGGCTTGCCCGCCGGAATTAACCGCCTATCTGATACGCCATGGAAGAAATCGTCAAAACCGTGCCGTCCCGCGACGGACGCCAAATCAAAATCCACGGGCCCGCCGGCTTCGACGGCATGCGCAAGGCCGGCCGCCTGGCGGCGGAGGTGCTCGACATGATCACCCCGCATGTGCAGCCGGGCGTGACGACCGAACGCCTGGATCAGATTTGCCACCAATACATTCTGGACCATGACGCCATCCCTGCGCCGTTGAACTACCGGGGCTTTCCGAAATCCATCTGCACCTCGGTCAACCATGTGGTCTGCCACGGCATTCCGGGCCCCAAGGTGCTGGAGGACGGCGACGCCATCAACATCGACATCACCGTGATCGTCGACGGCTGGCACGGCGATACCTCGCGGATGTTCCACGTCGGCAAACCCAAGGTGAAGGCCGAGAAACTGGTCGACGTGACCTTCGAAGCCATGTGGGAAGGTATCAACCTGGTCCGCCCGGGCGCCAAGTTGGGCGACATCGGCCACGCCATTCAGGCCTATGCCGAAGCACGGCGCTATTCCGTCGTCCGCGATTTCTGCGGCCATGGCCTGGGCAAGGTGTTCCACGACGCGCCGAACGTCATGCACTTCGGCCGCGCCGGCGACGGCGATATCCTGCACGAAGGCATGTTCTTCACCATCGAGCCGATGATCAACGCCGGACGCTTCGACGTGAAGATCCTGGCCGACGGTTGGACGGCGGTGACCAAGGACCGGTCGCTTTCGGCCCAGTTCGAACATTCCATCGGCGTCACCAAGGACGGGTTCGAGGTCTTCACCTTGTCGCCCAAGGGCCTGGACCGGCCGCCCTACAAGGTCTGAGCCGGAGCGGCCCGGTGGCGAACGACGGCGACGGTGCGGGCAAGGACGACGCCCCGGCGAAGCCGCATTTCGCCGGGCACCGCCAGCGTCTCAAGGAACGCTTCCTCAAGTCCGGCGGCGACCAGCTTCCCGATTACGAACTTCTCGAATTGCTGCTGTTCCAGGCCCTGCCCCGGCGCGACGTCAAGCCGCTGGCCAAGGACCTGTTGGCGCGATTCGGCTCTTTCGCCGGGGTCGTATCGGCGGAACCGGCCCTGATCCGCGGCGTGCCCGGCGCGGGCGAAGCCGTGGTCGTGGCGCTCAAGACCGTTGCGGCGGCGGCCGAACGCATGGCCCGGGACGAGGTCGCCCAGGCCCCGGTGCTGGGCAATTGGGACAAGCTGGTGCGCTATTGCCGCACGGCCATGAGCCGCGAGACGACGGAACATTTCCGCGTCCTGTTCCTCAACCGCAAGAACGTTTTGATTTCCGACGAAGTCCAATGGCGCGGCACCATCGACCATACGCCGCTCTATCCGCGCGAGGTCGTCAAACGGGCACTGGAGCTGGGGGCGGCGGCGCTGATCATGGTGCACAACCATCCGTCCGGCGACCCGACCCCGTCGCAGGCCGATATCGACATGACCCAGCAGGTCGCCGACGCGGCGAAAAGCATGGGCATCCTGCTGCACGATCATCTGATCATGGCCAAGTCGGGCCATACGTCGTTCCGCGATCTGGGGTATCTGTAGCGGCGGCGCCCGCCGGTCTTGACGCGCGTCAAACCGAGGGGCCATCGAACTGGGTATGATCGTCCGGGCGAGGACGGTCGGGGAAACGAGGAAACGCGGCGTGGCGACGAAATCCTTCAGACGGCGGATTTATTACCTGATCGAGGCGAGCCACCCCGATCATCGCGGCACCCGTGCCTTCGACACGGTCATGGTGGTCATGATCGTCGCCAACATCCTGTCGGTGATCCTGGAAACCGTGCCGTCGCTGGATGCGGAATACGGCCGGGCGTTTCATCTGTTCGACCGGATTTCCGTGGCCTTGTTCACCGTCGAGTACCTGGCCCGCCTATGGGTCGCGGTCGAACATGCGCCGGTGGCCCGCCACGGCGCCGTGCTCGGGCGGCTGCGCTTCGCCATGGGCCCGTATATGGTGATCGACCTGCTGGCCATCGCCCCCTTCTATCTGTCGCTGATCATGCCGGCGGCGGACCTGCGGGTCCTTCGGGTCTTCCGGCTGCTTCGAATGCTCAAACTGGCGCGCTATTCGCCGGGGCTGAACACGCTGATGCGGGTGCTGTCCGAGGAACGCCGGGCGCTGGGCGCCGCGCTGATCGTCATGATGGGCCTGTTGGTGTTGTGTTCGACCCTGGTCTATCACCTGGAACACCCGGTACAGCCGGACAAATTCGGCTCCATCCCCGACGCCATGTGGTGGGGCTTGGCGACCCTGACCACCGTCGGCTACGGCGACGTCGTGCCGGTCACGCCGCTGGGCAAGATTCTGGGTGGGGCGATGATGATTTTCGGTCTGGGGATGTTCGCGATTCCCATCGGTATCGTCGCCTCGGCCTTTTCCCGCGACATCCACCAACGCGATTTCGTGATTTCCTTCGGCATGGTGTCCAACGTGCCGGCGTTTTCTCACCTGGGTCCGATCGAGATCGAACGGATCATCCGCGTCCTGCAATCCAGACGCATGCGCGCGGGCAGCCTCGTCTTTGCCAAGGGCGATCCCGCCGACGCCGTCTATTTCATCCTGAGCGGCACGCTGCGGGTCGAATTCCCGCGCCATCCGTTCGAATTGGGCAGCGGCGATTTCTTCGGCGAAGGGGCGCTTTACCGCAACACGCCGCGTCTGGCCCGTGTGCGCTGCCTGACCGATTGCCGGTTGCTGCGCCTGGCGCGCGAGGACTTCGACACCTTGACCGAGGACGACCCGGATTTCCGGGCCAAGATCGAAGCCGCCGTGTCCGAACGCCAACCGGCAGCCGAGGACCTGGATCCCCATAGCTGATCGCGGCCCAACCCGGGCCGGGTCAGTCGCCGGTTCCGCCGGCCTCCTCCAGCATCGCCCGGCGCAGACGCTTTTTCAGAATGCGCTGGCGCCGCTCACGGATGATCCGCAGAGAGACCTTGTAGCCGATCCATCCGGCAACCATGGCCCAAGGCAACCAGCCGACGGCCAGCGGCAGGCCGAACTGTTCCCAGACATAGGCGAAATACTGGGTAATCGTTTCCCAGAACGAATCCCGCTGCCAGGCGGAAAAGGTGAACAGCTTGGCAAAGGTATCGTAGCCCGAGACATGATGCAGCCGCCCCAACATCACCTGCCCGGTGACGTAGAAGCTGTAGTACATCGGCACCATGGTGAAGACGTTGGAGATCCACACCCAGGCGAGCCCCTGCAGCAGATGGAAATTGGTCCGGGGATGCAGGCGGAACAGCAACCAATGGGCGGTGACGACAGGCATTTGAACGCCGACCAGCGGCGTCATGCCCCAGAACACACCCCAGGCGACGCCACGCGCCGTGTATTCGGGCGGATGGGGGCTGCGCTTCATGGGAACCAGCAGCTTGTACCGCATGAAGCGGTTGACGCCCTGCCAAATTCCCGTGCCGTTGCCGTTTCTGTTCGTAGCCAGTGTCCGCTCTCCCGAGCTTGCTTTATCAGTGCGCCGAAGGGGGCGCAAATATTTCCTGTTCCTCGGCGACGCCGCGCAATCGATACATGCCAAGGGATCGCCACGGCAGGTCTAAATTGTCCGAAAATCGTGACGAAACGACGACGCGGTGGCCGGTTTCCTTGGTCAGCCCTTCCAGACGCGCGACCTCGTTGGCGGCCGGGCCGGTGACGGAAAATTCGACCCGTGCGGGCACACCGATATTGCCGTACATGACCTCGCCGACGTGCAGGCCGAGCCCGAAATCCAGTTCCATCAAGCCGCCGTCCCGGCGCAGGGCGTTGGCCTCGACCAGCTTGGCCTCGGCCCGCCAGGCCGCCTCCAACGCCTTGGCGCAGGCTTCCTCGGGGCTGTATCCGCCGTCGCCGATGGGAAAGATCGCGAGTACCGCATCGCCGACGAAACGCAGGACCTCGCCGCCGGCTTCCATCACCGCGCCGGCGGAACAGGCGAAATACTGATTGAGCGCCGCCAGGTAGTCGGCATGATCGAGAACCTCGCACAATTCCGTCGAGTTGCGCATGTCCGAATACCAGATCACCGAGGGAATGACCTCGCCGTCGCCCAGCTTGATCTGACCGCTGAGCACCCGGCAGCCGGCATCGCGGCCCATATAGGCGGTGACGATGTTCAGCGCCGTTTCCTCGCGCTTGGCCATCTTGGCGGCCAAGGCCAGGCGCGGCACCAGGCGCCGCAGGGCCCGCAGATGCTTGGCAGAAAACCCGCCCTCGCGGTCGGTTACCCAGGACGTCATCAAACCGTCGAGATGCTGCACGCCGTCGGGCAGTTCCTCGTCCGATTGAAACGGCGTCAGGATGCCGAGGTAGTCCGTGCCGCCCAGACCTTGCGCCTCCGCCAACAGGGGATAAGGCGCCACCTGTTTCGGATCGGTCAGGTCGTAACGGCATTCCGTCATGTCGTTGTCGAACATCGGCTTCAACGGGCTGCGCTGCCAGGCATCCGTGTTATGGGCGCCGTGGGGGATGTCCGAGGTCACATTTCCCTGGCCGCGGACATACGTATAGGTATGCGCGACATACATGGGATGCAGGGTGCTGAGCGCCGAAATGGCGCGCACGATGGGCAGGCCCGCCGCATTCAGGGAATCGCAGAACCCGGCCAGCAGCGGGCGCACCTGCACCCGGCCGAGCGCTTCCGTCACCAGCCAGTCACTGATCCCCTGGATGTCGCGTTCCCAATCCCCGTGGGGAAAGCCGCCGCCTGGGCCCATGAACCTATCCCTGTATGTTTCCCGTCCCGGTCGCCGCGCCGGGCGCTTGCTTATGCGGGCCGGATGGCCCAAGGTCGTCGCCCCTCGCCACCCCCCGGTGGTTTTTTCGTCCCTTAATATAGGCCGACCATGATCGTCTTTCAGGTCTTTCTGCCCTTCGGCTTCGCCTATTTCCTGAGCTACCTGTTCAGGGTGGTGAACGCGGTCATCGCACCCAATCTGATTTCCGACCTGGGCTTGACCGCCGCCGATCTGGGTCTGCTGACCAGCGCCAATTTCTTCGCCTTCGCGGCCTTCCAATTGCCTCTCGGCATTCTTCTCGACCGCTACGGTCCGCGCAAGACCGAGGCCTGCCTGCTGCTGATCGCGGCGGCGGGGGCGCTGGTGTTCGGGCTGGCCGGCGACACGCCGGGCCTGATCGCCGGGCGGGCGATGATCGGTTTCGGCACCTCGGCCTGTCTGATGGCGGCGCTCAAGGCCTATGCCCATTGGATTCCCAACGACCGCCTGCCGCTGATCACCGGATTTCACATGGCGACCGGCGGGATGGGGGCGCTGGTCGCGACCAAGCCGGTGGAAATGGCGTTGGGCTTCACCGACTGGCGCGGGGTGTTCTTCCTTTTGGCCGGGCTGACCGTGTTGGCCTCCATCCTTCTGATGATCCTGGTGCCGAAACGCGACCGCGCCGTCTCGACGGAAACCTGGGGCGAGTTGGCGAACGGCATCCGCCAGGTCTTCCGCGATCCGGTTTTCATCCGCATCGCGCCGACCGCCGTGGTCGTGCAGAGCGGCTATCTGGGTGTGCAGTCCCTGTGGTCCGGGCCCTGGCTGCGCGACGTCGCTGGCCTGGATCAGGGCGCCATGGCCGACGGCCTGTTGGGGATCGCCGCCTGCATGGTGATCGGCTTCATTTCCATGGGGGCACTGACCGACCGGCTGGGCAAGGTCGGGATCAAACCGATGACCGTCGGGATGGTCGGCATGACGTTGTTCACCCTGACCCTGGCGCTGATCGGGCTCAACACCCTGCCGGGGACGACCTATCTATGGTTCGCCTTCGGCCTGTTCGGGACCTTCGGCATCCTGCCCTATACGGCGCTTTCGCAAGCCTTTCCCAGCAACCTGACGGGCCGCGCGGTCTCGGGGTTGAACCTGATGGTGTTCTTCGGCGCCTTCGCCGTGCAATGGGGCATCGGCGCGATTATCTCCCTTTGGCCGGAACCGGCACCCGGCCATTTCGCGCCGGAAGGCTATCAATGGGCGTTTTTGATCCTCGCCGGGCTGCAGACAGCGGGCCTGGTGTGGTATGCCGTCTATAGAAAAGGCCGCGTTTGACGGCCCCCACATACTCACCAAGCTTCAAGGATACCCGCATGTTCTACGAGCCCAAGGACGGCCACGGCCTTCCCAAGAACCCCTTCAACTCGCTGGTCATTCCGCGGCCCATCGGCTGGATCACCTCCGTCGACGGCAAGGGGAACGTCAACCTGGCGCCCTACAGCTTCTTCAACGGCGTCGCCTACAACCCGCCGACGGTCATGTTTTCCGCCGGCTACAACCGGTCGGAAGGCAGCGACGGGATGAAGGATTCCCTGCGCAACGTTCTGGAGACCGGCGAGTTCGTGCACAACTTCACGACCTGGAACAATCGCGAGGCGATGAACGAAACCTGCGCCGACGTGCCGCCCGACGTGGACGAACTGTCGATGGCCGGTCTGACGCCGCTGCCGTCGACGATCGTCAAACCGCCGCGCGTTGCTGAATCGCCGATTCATTTCGAATGCAAGGTCGTGCAGACGGTCGAACTGCCGAATACCACTGGCCCGGACACCTATACGGTCGTGTTCGGCGAGGTCGTGGGCGTCCATATCGCCGACGACCTGATCATGGAAAACGGCCAGATCGACGTCGGCAAGCTGCACCCCATCTCGCGCATGGGCTATCAGGATTATTCCCAGGTTACCGCCGAAACCGTGTTCACCATGGAACGACCGGGTTTCCACCCCTACGCGAAGTAACGCATACCGCAAAAGGCAGAAGAGGCACGCCATGCTCCAGGACCAACCGTCGCTGATGACCCGCATCGCCGTGGGCAAGGGGCTCGGCTTTCTGGTCGGGCTGGCGGGCCTCGTCACCTTTCCTTACTTCATGGCCGATGTCGGCTGGCTGGTCCGCATCGGGATTCTGCTGTGGTACACGACGCTGGGCGGCATCATCGGCCTGGCCGGGGTTCTGACCTGGCATCCGGTGCTGCAAATCCCCCTGCCCTGGTGGATACGCGGGCCGCTGGTCGGCGGATGGATGAATTTCGTGCTGACCTTCTTCGCCTACGACTTCATGGAAGCGATCCTGATCAACCTGTTCGGCTACGGCAGTCCCCTCGCCTCGCCCTGGTGGTTCGCGGCCGAGGGGGCGGTGGTCGGTTTCGTCATCGGCGGCGCGGCGACCTTGTTGGGTGGCGAAGGCAAAGCTTCCGTCGACGCCTGATCCGGGCGAATTTTCAACACTTTAAAGAACGAAATTGCGGGTCGCGACACCGTCGGCTTCATAACCGCGGACCTGGAGCGTGCCCGCCGCCGCGTTGGCGGTGACGGCGAGGCGCGTCGTCTTGTTGAGGATCGGCGGCGCGACCCAATCGAAACCGTCCTCGACGGCGTCCCGCTGTGCCTCCATCAAGGCGAAGCGCCCGGGGCTGTCCTGGCCGCGCAGGCGGCCGTGCAGAGGTCCCGCGACCCAATGATTGGCGATCGCCGCGTCGCCGTCGCGGACGAAGGCTTCGGTTTCCGTGCGCTCGATGATGCAGGCCTCGCCCGGCGCCGTCCCCGACAATGAAAAGAACGCGGGCATGGCGATGGGCGTGTCGCGCAGCATCACCTTGGCGGCGTCGAAGGTCGCGCAGGTCTCGAACACCCGGCGCAACAGGTGCGTCGCCGGCAAGGTCGGCCGCCGCCAGACCCGCGTCCGCTCAACCGCCCAGTCGAGCCAGCAGCTGGGCGTCGCCTTTTTCATGGGCGGCTGATTGATCGCCGCCGAGAACCGGCCCGGCGCCATGGCCGTGACCGCGCCGACGAACCCCGGCCAGGTAACGTTGAACCAATCGCCCGCGTCCCCGGCCATGCGGGCGACAACGACGTTGCGGCCCAACCCGTCGAGCGGCCAATCGAGGGTCCGCAGCATGCGGTTGCCCCGGCCCGACGGCGGCGTGCCGACCGCCGTGGTGCAGGACCATTCGTAACTGAGGTTCAGCATGTAGATCCCGGCGCCCGCGTGCAGCCCCGCGCAAGCATCCAAATCCGCCCGGTAGGGCGTCGGGCAGGCATCCAGCCACCGCCGCGTCAAACGGTCGCCGATAGTCAGCAGCAAGGGACCGTAGTGATCGCGCCCGGCCGCGAACAGCGCCTCCAACCGATCGCGTTGCATTTCCGCGATGCCCGCACCGCCCGCCGATCCGGCGTCGACCAGGGGCACGTCAATCGGGTCTTGGGGCCTATGGGCGTCGTCCATGGCGGGATAATAGCCGGTCCGTGTCGCTTTTTCGGTGGAAAACGAACGCCGGGGCTTTTCAAACGCGTGACAGTTTGGCATGTCACCTTGTCCCGGACGCCGCGCCGTCTATAATCCCCGCCAGAAACGGAGTTTCCATGATCCCGCGCTATTCCCGCCCCCAGATGGCCGCCATCTGGGAGCCCGCCAACAAGTTCCGCATCTGGTTCGAGATCGAGGCCCATGCCTGCGATGCGCAGGCCCAATTGGGCGTGATCCCGAAAGAAGCCGCCGAGACCGTCTGGGCCAAGGGCAACATTCCCTATGACGGGGCGCGGATCGACCGGATCGACGAGATCGAGCGCGAAACCAAACACGACGTCATCGCCTTCACCACCGAATTGGCGGAACAGGTCGGCGACGACGCGCGCTTCGTCCACCAGGGCATGACCTCGTCCGACGTGCTGGATACCTGCCTCGCCGTGCAGTTGAAGCAGGCGGCGACGATCCTGCTGGACGACATCGACCGGGTGCTGGAAGCCCTGAAGACCCGCGCCATGGAACACAAGCTGACGCCGGTGATGGGCCGCAGCCACGGCATCCATGCCGAGCCGACGACGGTGGGCTTGAAGCTCGCCCGGTTCTATGCCGAGTTCCAGCGCGCGCGCTGGCGCCTGGAAAACGCGCGGGACGAAATCGCGACCTGCGCGATCTCGGGCGCCGTCGGCACCTTCGCCAACATCGACCCCTTCGTCGAAGAATACGTCGCCGACAAGATGGGCCTGAGCCCGGAGCCGATTTCGACCCAGGTCATCCCCCGCGACCGCCACGCCATGTTCTTCGCGACGCTGGGCGTGGTCGCCGCCTCGATGGAGAACCTGGCGACGGAAATCCGCCACATGCAGCGCACGGAAGTCCGCGAGGCCCAGGAATATTTCGCGCCGGGGCAGAAGGGCTCCTCTGCCATGCCGCACAAGCGCAACCCGATCCTGACGGAAAACCTGACGGGTCTGGCGCGTCTGGTCCGCATGGCCGTGGTCCCCGCGTTGGAGAACGTCGCCCTTTGGCACGAACGGGATATTTCCCATTCCTCGGTCGAACGGATGATCGGCCCGGACGCCACGGTGACGCTCGACTTTGCGCTCGCCCGCCTGGCCGGCGTGGTCGAAAAACTGGTCATCTATCCGGCCAACATGAAGGAACACATCGACAAATTCGGCGGCATCCATGACGCCCAGCGGGTCCTGTTGTTCCTGACGCAGAAAGGTGTCAGCCGCGAAGACGCCTATCGGATCGTTCAACGCGCCGCCATGCGGGTCTGGAAAAGCTTCGGCATCGACCCGGACGATCCGGACAAGCCGGCGCACCTGGACGCCGAGGACGAAGAAGCCCAGTCCTACGACAACCGGCTGATGTTCTTCCTGGAAAAGGACGATCAGGTCAAACAGCACCTCAAGCCCGAGGAGTTGGAAGCTTTGTTCGAGGTCTCGTCCCTGGACTACCATTCGGCCCAGGTTGAGACCGTCTTCCGGCGCGTGTTCTCGGAATAGCGGGCGGGGCGATCAGGGATGCCGGATTTCGCCGACCGTCCCATGAAATACATCGTGTTCGCCGCCAGCGGCGGCGCGGAAGCCCCGGTCCTGTTCCCCCATTCCTTCACCCATAGCTGGGTCGCGGGCGAACTGCGCCCGCTCAAGGCCGTATCGGCCGGATTCGTCGAAACCGATGCGGCCGGACAGATCAGATGCTACGGCCATTCGAGCAGCCTGAACCTGCCGTCGCGGCCCGAGGTCGACACGGCCTTGGTGCGCGCCCATCTGGACGGCGGCAAGGACTGAGTTTTTAAGAAAAAACCGAAAGCGGCGGTTTATTCGCTCTGAAGCTGTTCCGCCGCCGTGTGCAGCAGGTCTTCCAGCTTGCGGCGGATGTCGTCTTCGGAGATCTGCAGGCCGCGGGTTTCGATATCGGCCATGACCTTGCGGACGACGTCCTCGACACCCGGCTCGTCCAGATCGGCGAGCACGACTTCCTTGGCATAAGCGTCGGCGTCGGAGCCCTTCAGCCCGAAGGCTTCGGCCAGCCACAGACCAAGCAGCTTGTTCCGCCGGGATTCGGCCTTGAACCGCAGTTCTTCGTCCAATTGGAATTTGGCTTCGTAGCCCTTTTCGCGGTCCCTGAAGGCGTCGGACATATCGGCGGCTCCCGTAAATGAGGTGGTGTCGGTTGTTTTCGTAGCGCTTATTTACTTTGGTTGGCGCGCAATCGCAACATCCGCAGCAGCGTTCTGGCCTAATCAGGCTACAGGCTCTATGTAACGGTCATGTGCACTCTCGTCATTCTTCGCCGCCCGGGCCACGATTGGCCCCTAATCATCGCCGCCAACCGGGACGAAATGGCGGGACGTGCCTGGGACGCGCCGGGCCGCCATTGGCCGGACCGGCCGCAC
>NZRL01000025.1 GCA_002696205.1 Rhodospirillaceae bacterium
CGGCGATGGCGCGGCGCAGCGGCGCGTGGCCCCGTCCGTCCCGATCTTCCAACAGATCGCGGGGTGGCCGGCGCCAGAACCGGCCGACGGCGCGCCCCCATTCTTCGAACGGAAAGGCCGAAACATCCGGCGTGCCCGGCAGGAAGGCGCGATGCTGCGTCGTTCCAGGCTGATGACGGGACATCAGGTCAAGCACCCGCGCCGGAAGGTCGGGCGTCGCCGCCCCTTGAGGCAACGGATCGGCGGCGCGGTGGTCTTCCGACAAATCTGGCAAATCCGCGGAGACCCGCGTGCCTGCGCCCGGACGGGCTTCGGTGAAGCCTTCGGCCAGCAACTGGTCATACGCGGCGAGCACCGTGTTGCGCGAAACATCCAATTCGCCCGCCAGAATACGGGTCGCCGGCAGGCGGACCCCAGACCGCAAAACGCCGTTCAAGATCAAGCCCTTCAGGCCCTTGTAGAGTTGCTCGTTCAAGGGCTGGCCCGAGGCACGATCCAGATGCAGATCGATCAGGGCGGAATCCCGGCCCCGTTTGCGAAGGTTCGGCGCGGCCATCTAAATGGCTCCTTTATATTCAATTTTATGGATCTTTTATCAGAACCAATATGATCGGTATAGAGAGGAACCGGCCGAAGAGAGCCGGCTGCCGACACCATTTGACCGCCCCTAACCAAGGAAAATGCCATGACTGCCGAGACCGAGATGCGGATCACCGAAAAATCACGGATCAAGCGGGCCCCGACCCGCGCCGTTTATGACCGAGCCACGGTCGACGCGATCCTGGACGCAGGTCTGCTGTGCCATGTCGGCTACGTCATCGACGGCGCGCCCTACGTCACGGCGACCTGCCATTGGCGCAAGGGCGACCGGGTCTATTGGCATGGCTCCGCCGCCAGCCGCATGCTGCGCACGGTCACCAGCGGCGTGCCGGTCTGTTTCACGGTCTCGCACCTGGACGGGATCGTGCTGGCGCGTTCGGGCTTTCACCACTCCGTCAATTACCGGGGCGTGACCCTGTTCGGCGAGGCCGTGAAGATCGAGGACGAAGGCGAAAAGCTGGCGGCGCTGAAAGATCTGTCCGACCGGCTGACGCCCGGCCGGGGGGAGGAACTGCGCCCCGTCAACGACCAGGAAATGAAGGGCACGACCATCTGCGCCCTGGAAATCGACGAAGGATCGGCCAAGGTCCGGGCCGGCGGGCCCGTCGACGACGACGAAGACTACGACCTGGACGTCTGGGCCGGCGTGGTTCCCGTGACGACGACCCTCGGCGCCCCGATTCCCGACCCCCGGCTGAAACCCGGCATCGCGGAACCCGCCTATTTGCGGGAGATTTCGATCGGGCAAGCGCCGAAAGCGTAAATCGTTATATTGCCGTCATGTTGTTTGACGGCCTGACCCTGCCCACCATTTTGATCGCCGCCGGCGCGATGACCGTCGGCTGCGCGTTTCAGGCCGCCGTCGGTCTGGGCTTCGCCCTGGTCGCCGCTCCCATCCTCGCCTTGCTCGATCCCCAGTTCGTACCTGGCCCGCTGTTGCTGGCGGGGGCCGCGCTGGCCGCGATCATGGCCCATAACGAACGGGCGGCCATCGACCGTCCCCTGCTGTCGGTCTGCCTGGTCGGCCTGGCGGCGGGTACGATCATCGGAACCGTGGCCCTGCAGGCCTTCGGCGGCGCCGACCTGCAACGGGTGTTCGGGGTCATGATCCTGCTCGCCGTCGGCATCAGCATGGCCGGGATCCCGGTCGCCGCGAACCTACGCAACCTGCTGGCGGCCTCCGCCGTCTCAGGCATCATGGGGGTCATGGCGGGTATTCACGGCCCGGCCATCGCCCTGGCGTTTCAACGGTCGGACCCGAAGTTCGCCCGCGCCATGCTGGGCGGGTATTTCACCGTCGCCTATCTGCTGGCGGCGGCGGCGCTCTACATGATCGGCGCCTTCGGCATGCCGGAGTTGGGGCGCACCCTGATCCTGCTGCCCGGCGTCGCCATCGGTTTGGCGCTGGCACCGATCACCCGGCGTTACGTCGACCGCGAACGCCTGCGCGTCGCGATCCTGAGCATCGCGGCCATCAGCGCCCTGTTGCTGATCGTCAAATAACGCGCGGGGCGCCGCCGACTTATTCGGCGTCCTTCAAGGCTTTCGCGACCAATGCCTTGGCCGCCTCGCGCGGATCGGCCCGGCGGTCGGCCAGATCGTCGATCATCCCCGCCATCTCGCCCGAAAGCCGTTTGAAGGCGCGGCGCATGCTGTCCAGCGCCGCGGTTTCCAGGCGCATTTTCGCGATCCGGCGGCGCCGCTCCTTGTCCTCGCCGCTCGCCTTGAGATGGGCGCCGTGATCGAAAACCGCCTTGGCCAGGGTATCCAGACCGCGCCCGTCATGGGCGCTGGTCGCGATGACCGGAACGGTCCATCCCGTGCCCGCGTCGCCTCTGCCCTGCCGCCCGGTCAGACCCAGGTCCTGGGCACCCGCCAGGTCGGCGGCGGTCTTGTCGGCGTCGGCCCGGTCGCCCTTGGTGACGACATGGATATCGGCGATTTCCAGAATGCCTGCCTTCATCGCCTGCACCCCGTCACCCAGGCCCGGCGGCGAAGCGACGATGACCGTATGGGCGGCGGCGGCGACATCGACCTCGTCCTGGCCGACGCCGACGGTCTCGATAATGACCGCGCCGTAGCCGCAGGCATCCAGCACATCGACGCTATCCAGCGCCGGGCGCGCGAGGCCGCCCATGGCGCCCTGGGTCGCGAGGGAACGGATGAACACCCCATCGTCCTCGCCCAGATCGCCCATGCGGACCCGGTCGCCCAGAATGGCGCCCCCGGAAAACGGACTGGACGGATCGATGGCGATGATCCCGACGGTCACACCGGCACGGCGCAGTTCCTTGACCAAGGCATTGACCAGCGACGATTTCCCCGCCCCCGGAGGCCCCGTCACACCGATGACATGGGCCGACCCGGCGGCCTGATAGACGCGGGCCATCAACTCATCCGCGCCGGTTTCGGCGGCGGCGCGGCCGCCCGACGTCTCGGCCAAGGACAGCAGCCGCGCGACGGCCCGCCGGTCGCCCGATTGTCCGGCGCTCAACAGGTCGATTTCGCTGTCCGCTGCGGTTTGGACCATGGGCGGGCTCAGTCGCTCGGCGGCTGGCGGCGGTTGACCTGCAGCTTGCGCAGGTCCAGCCCCGCATCGCGGTATTCGGCGCCCAGTTTGTCGTACACGGGCCAGATGTAATCGAGCATCTTCTGATCACCCTCGCCGACCTTGCGCAGGTATTTGGCGGGCCGCCCGGCCCAGACCTCGCCGGGGCCGATCTGTTTGCCCGGGGTGACCAGGGCGCCGGCGGCGATCAATGATCCTTCGCCGACCACGGCGCCGTCCATGACGCAGGCCTGCATGCCGATCATGACATCATCGCGCAACTCGCAGGCATGCAGCAGGCACATATGACCGACCGTCACCCGGTCGCCCAGGATCGTCGGAAAGCCCTTGGAATCGATATGCACCACAGTGCCGTCTTGAATGTTCGTGTCGGCGCCGATCCGAATGAAATTCATGTCGCCGCGCAGGACGCAGTTGTACCAGACCGAAGAGTTCGCCCCGATCGTCACGTCGCCGATGATCACGGCGTTTTCGGCGATGAAGGCGCTGGAATCGATTTGCGGGGTCTTGTCCCGGTAAGGCAGGATCACGCCGGCGGGCTCGCGCAGGGAAGTCATTCGCATTTCACCTTAAGTTTTCTATTTATCTAATTGTTTTTTATGATTGTTTGATGAACGGAAGAACTTCCTTGAAAGCCTCCGTTCCGGCCCGGCCGAGCCATTCGTAGATCACCATTTCCGACGTCACGATGCCCGCGCCGGCGGCGCCCAGACGGTCCAGGCAGGCCTTCTCGCTTTCCAGGGTACGGGACGACGTCGCGTCGGTGACGACGAAGATTTCATAGCCCTTGTCCATCAAATCGACGCCCGTCTGCATGACGCAGATATGAGCCTCCATTCCGGTGATGACCGCCTGACGGCGGCCGGTCGCCTCGAACGCCTTTTGGAAGGTGTCTTCGTTCATGCAGGAGAAATGGATTTTCTCGATGACCTGGGCATCCGGCGCGATGCCCTGGAGCTGCGGCACGATGCGGCCCAGGCCCTTGGGGTACTGTTCCGTCATCAGAATGGGTACACCCAGGCGGTCGGCGACGCGCATCATCAGCGCCGTATTGCGGATCACCTTGGCGGGCGCCTGCATGGCGGGCACCAGCTTTTCCTGGATGTCGATAACGACCAGACAGGACTGTTCGGGTTTGATGAGCATCCGGGGTTCCTTTTCCCTGGCTTCCTGGCCGCCTCAGCTAACCCTGAAGCCAGTAACGCAGCACGGCGGTGACGGCTTCGGGTTGTTCCAGGGGCGCCAGATGACCGCTGTTTTCGACGACGACCAGTTTAGCATCCGGAATGGCCGAGGCCATTTCTTCGTGCACGGCAACCGGCGTCAACACGTCCTGACGGCCGCATAGCACCAGCGTCGGGCAGGAAATGGCGCCGAGCCCAGGGCGGCTGTCTGCGCGGGCGATGATGGCTTCCTGTTGGCGCTGATAGGCGTCCGCGCCCACGTTCATGGCCGAGGCGCGGATCGTCGCGGTCAGTTCGGCGTCGTTCTGGTGATCGTCGGCGATGAAGGCCGTCATGTGATGATCGATGACGCCGGCGAGATCGCCGCCGGCGGCCTGGGCCATCAACTCGCGGCGCCCGGCCGTGCGCTCCGGCGTGTCCGGCCCGGCGGCGGTGTCCAGCAGCGCCAGGCGCGTCACGCGTTCCGGCGCGATGCGCATCAGGGCCTGCGCCGTGTAGCCGCCCATGGACAGACCGCAGAGCGCGAATTTCTCGGGTGCGGCGTCCAACGCGCGACGCGCCATGCCGTCGAGCGTGTCGTCCTGGGTCATGTCGGTGACGGTCATTTCGGCGAGATCGCCCAGGCTCGCCAACTGATGGCGCCAAAGGGCGGCGTCGCAGAGCAACCCGGGCATGAACAGAAGCGGTATCTTGTCGGTCATGGAATTTCCTCCTCGTACCCCCGTGCGGATGAGGCCAAATGGCAACAGCGGGCAGAAATCCGCCGCTTGCCCCTGGCTTATCATTGACTTCGGGCGGGGAACACCTAATATCCCGCCCACATGGCCCAGGGAAGCCCCCAAGGGCCCAATCAACACCGCCAAACGATGTCCGCGCCTCCTTTACGGCATATGGGTGTTCAGGCGGCGCAACTCCCGAAGTGGAGCAGTATGTCCTCCTTTAACGATCTCGGCCTCAGCGACGAACTCCTCAAAGCGATTTCCGACGCGGGCTACGACACACCAACCCCCATTCAGGCCCAGGCCATCCCCTATGTCCTCATGGGGCGCGATATCCTCGGCTGCGCGCAGACGGGCACGGGCAAGACCGCGTCCTTCACTCTGCCGATGATCGACATTCTTGCCTCGGGCAAGGCCAAGGCGCGGATGCCGCGCTCGTTGATCCTGGAGCCGACCCGCGAGTTGGCCGCCCAGGTCGCGGAAAACTTCGAAATTTACGGCAAGTACCACAAGCTCAACCACGCGCTGTTGATCGGCGGCGAGAACATGAGCGAACAGTTGAAGGTCCTGGAAAAAGGCGCCGACGTGCTGATCGCGACGCCGGGGCGCCTGATGGACGTGTTCGACCGCGGCCATCTGTTGCTGCGCGACGTTAAGATTCTGGTGATCGACGAAGCCGACCGGATGCTCGACATGGGCTTCATTCCCGATGTCGAGAAGATCGTCTCCCTGCTGCCGCCGATGAAGACGACGCTGCTGTTCTCGGCGACCATGCCGCCTGAGATCAAACGCCTGGCCGACAAGTTCCTGATGACCCCGAAGGAAATCACCGTTTCCAAACCGGCGACCACGGCCGAGACGATCAAGCAGAGCTTGGTCATGGTCACGGGCGCGGGCCGCGATCAGGCCTCCATCGCCAAGCGCAAGCGCGAGGTCCTGCGGAAACTCATCGAACGGGAACAGCCGAAGAACGCCATCATTTTCTGCAACCGCAAGCGCGACGTGGACGTTGTCTACCGGTCGCTGCAGCGCCACGGCTACGACATGGCCGCCCGCCTGCATGGCGACATGGTGCAGTCCGTCCGCATGGAAACGTTGGCCAAGTTCAAATCCGGCGAGGTTAACCTGCTGGTCTGTTCCGACGTCGCCGCGCGCGGCCTGGACATTCCGGCCATGAGCCACGTCTTCAACTTCGACGTGCCGACCCATTCCGACGACTACGTGCACCGCATC
Organism: Rhodospirillaceae bacterium; assembly: GCA_002696205.1. GTDB lineage: Bacteria > Pseudomonadota > Alphaproteobacteria > Rhodospirillales > Casp-alpha2 > UBA1479. The sequence goes on from NZRL01000025.1 coordinate 6,306, forward strand.
GGGCGCACCGGCCGCGCCGGTCGCGAAGGCGTCGCGATCTCGATCGCCGTCCCGGGCGACGGCAAATACATCGACGGCATCGAAAAGCTGATCACCAAGCCGATCCCGCGCGACGAGATGAGCAGCGGCGGCGGCACCAGCGACGCCGCGGCGACGGACGGCAAGGATGCCGATACGGACGGCGGATCGGACGAAGGCCGCTCCGGCGGCAGATCCCGGGGACGCGGCCGAGGACGCGGACGCGGCGGACGGTCCGAAAAGACCGAGGCGCCCGTCGAAGCGGCGGCCGAGACCGCCCCGGACCAGGATGCCGATGCTGAGGACGCCAAAGCCCAGGACGCCCAGCCGGACTCGTCACCGGACGGCCAACCGGACAACCAAGGCGACAAGCAGGACGCCAAACCGTCCCGTGGCCGGAGCCGTGGCGGCAGCCGCGGTAAAGACCGCAGCCGTGATCGCGACGATACGGACAAGCAAGAGAAACCGGGCAGGCAGGACAAGAAAGACGACGTCGTCTTCGGCCAGTCAGATCAGGTTCCGGCGTTCCTCAAGAACTTCCCCTGATTTCTTAGTCAGACGCCGCCGCGCGCTTCGTGACGGGCCCTATCGGGCCCGTTATCCCTTTCGGCTGGATTGACGGCGATACAGCGGACTTTTACCGTCCGGGATCGAGAAGTTCGACGTGGGGCGGCGTATGCCCATGCCCCGCGATCGGCCGGTGTCAGAGGTCCAATCGGGGGCGGCAAACGGTGATCCAAGGACGGCATATCCCTGGCCTGCTGATCGGCGCGGCGTTATTGCTGGGCGCCGCCGCCACGCATGCCTCCGCCCCCGTCCCCAGTTTCTTCAACACCAAGGAACTGCAGTCGTCGGACCTCAAGGCCTTCACCAAATGGACCGGCGCCCTCGCCCGCTTTGCCGAATTCCGGAAATCCAAGAAGCCCCTGGTCTGCGGCCCCGGGCCGGGCGAGGTAAAAATCTGCGGCGACCCCGATTGGCTGACCTTCCTGAAAGAAGTCAAACCGCACAACCGCCTGGACCAGGTGCGCCTGATCAACGCCCGCATGAACAAGGCCAAGTACATCCAGGACCAAAGCAACTGGGGCCAAAGCGACTATTGGGAAACGCCCTATGAATTCATGGCCCGGTTCGGCGATTGCGAGGACTACGCGATCATCAAATACCTATCCCTGCGCATGCTGGGCTGGGACGAACAGGATTTGCGCGTCGTCGCGGTCAAGGATTTGAACCTTAAGGTCGGCCATGCGGTTCTGATCGTCTACATGACCGCAAAATCGGGCGCGCGTATCCCGCTGCTGCTGGACAACCAGATTCCCGATGTGGTGAAGGCGTCGTCGATCCGTCATTACCAACCCGTCTTCTCGATCAACGAAAAGAACTGGTGGCGGCACGTGAACTAGGCGGCGGCCCGCCGCCGAACTTCCCGGATCAGATCAGCCCCGACAACGGCGAGGACGGATCGGCGTACATCTTGCGCGGCATGCGGCCCGCCAGATAGGCCTCGCGCCCGGCCCGGACCGCGTGCTTCATGGCGCGGGCCATCATCACCGGGTCCTTCGCTTCGGCGATGGCCGTGTTCATCAGCACGCCGTCACAGCCCAGTTCCATGGCGATGGTCGCGTCCGACGCCGTGCCGACGCCCGCATCGACGATCACCGGCACCTCGGACTGTTCCTTGATCAGGCGGATGTTGACCGGATTCTGAATGCCCAGGCCCGAACCGATGGGCGCGCCCAACGGCATGATGGAGACGGCGCCCGCCTCTTCCACGCGCTTGCACAGGATCGGGTCGTCCGAGCAATAGGCCATGACCTGAAAGCCTTCCTCGGTCAGGGCCGCGGTGGCTTCGATGGTTTCCGGCATCATCGGATACAAGGTCCGCTGTTCGCCCAGGATTTCCAGTTTCACCAGGGTCCAGCCGCCGGCCTCGCGCGCCAGGCGCAGGGTGCGCACGGCGTCGTCCGTGGTGAAGCAGCCCGCCGTGTTCGGAAGATACGTGTATTTCTTGGGGTCCAGATAGTCGACCAGCAGCGGCTGGTTCGGGTCGGTCAGGTTCACGCGGCGCACGGCGACCGTGATCATCTCCGCCTCGGCCGCCTCGGCCGCCTGACGGTTCAGGTCATAATCCTTGTACTTGCCGGTGCCGATGATCAGGCGGGAATTGAATTTGTGCCCGGCGACCTCCAGAACGTCTTCGTCTCCGGCGCCACCGGCGGAATCGGGCGCCCCGCCGCCGATGAAATGCACGATCTCCAACCGGTCGCCGTCTTCGACCCCGATCTGGCCGTAGCCGGATTTGGGCACGATCTCCAGGTTCCGCTCGACCGCAACCTTGGCCGGATCCAGGCCGATTCGGGTCAGAAGCTCCTGAACGGACAGGGGCGCGTCTATGGAATGGGTTTCGCCGTTGATCTGGACTTGCATCTGAATTTGTTCCTCGGAGCCTTGTATGGTCTGGCCTTAAGCGGAGTATGGGGGTGCCGTTGGTCGCTTTCAACGCCCGGATGGGCGCAAACGGGATGTTTCTCACGGCGGACTGCGTGTTATAAGCCGCCATCTTATTAACGGATGCGCGCCATGGCTGCCACGATTCTGATCCTCAACGGCCCGAATTTGAATCTTTTGGGAACGCGCGAGCCCGATATCTACGGGCGCGAGACCCTGGCCACCATTGAGGCCGCCTGCCGCGACCGCGCGGCGGACCTGGATATGGACGTGGATTTCCGCCAATCCAACGACGAAGGCCAGCTGGTGACCTGGATCCAGGAAGCCCCCAAGAGCCATGCCGGGATCATCATCAACGCGGGTGCCTATACGCATACCTCGGTGGCGTTGCTGGATGCGCTGAGCGCGATCGACCTGCCGATCATCGAGGTTCATCTTTCCAACATTCACAGGCGCGAAGAGTTCCGGCATCATTCCTTCGTCTCCAAGGCGGCGGACGGTATGATCTGCGGCCTCGGCGGACAGGGCTACGAATTGGCCCTGGAAGCCCTGGCAAAGCGTCTGAAAAACTGACCAACAACGGGTAGGACACATGGCGAAAAGCCCCAAAGCCACCGATATCGACGCGGACGCCGTCCGCAAGCTGGCCGAACTTCTGGAAGAAACCGGCCTGACGGAAATCGAATATTCGCACGACGGATGGGCGCTGCGGGTCTCCAAGGGCGCCACCGCCGTCGCGGCGCAGGTTCCGGCGGCTCCACTGCCCGTCGCGGCCACCCCGGATGCGGGTGCGGGCGGCGATCAGGGTGTGCCCCAAGGGGCCGTTACCTCGCCCATGGTCGGCGTCGCCTATACCTCGCCCGATCCGGACAGCCCGGCCTTCGTCAAGGAAGGCGACACGGTCAAGGAAGGCGATACCCTGATGCTGGTCGAGGCCATGAAGGTCTTCAACCAGATCAGCGCGCCACGCGCCGGAACGGTGAAGAAGATCCTTGTCGAAAGCGGCACGCCCGTTGAATTCGGCGAACCCCTGCTGATCCTCGAATAGGAGGCGTGGCCTTGTTTGAAAAGGTCCTGATCGCCAACCGGGGGGAAATCGCGCTGCGCATCCTGCGTGCCTGCCGCGAAATGGGCATCTCCACCGTTGCCGTCCATTCCACTGCCGATACGGAAGCCATGCATGTGCGCCTGGCCGACGAAAGCGTATGCATCGGCCCGCCCGCCGCCAAGGACAGCTATCTGTCGATCCAGGCCGTCCTTTCGGCCGCCGCCATCTCCGGCGCCGACGCCATTCATCCGGGCTATGGCTTCCTTTCCGAAAACGCCGACTTCGCCCAGATGGTCGCCGAGCACGGCTTCACCTTCATCGGGCCGTCCGCCGACCACATCCGCCTGATGGGCGACAAGGTACGGGCCAAGGCCGCCGCCAAGGAAGCCGGCATCCCCGTGGTGCCCGGATCGGACGGCGCCATCGACGACATCAAGGAAGCGGCGAAAGTCGCCAAGGACATCGGCTATCCGGTCCTGATCAAGGCCGCTTCCGGCGGTGGCGGGCGCGGTATGAAGGTCGTGCGCAATGAGGCCGAGTTGGAATCCATGGTCAAGATGGCCCAGGCCGAAGCGGCCGCCGCCTTCGGCGATGGTTCGGTCTATATGGAAAAGTATCTGGACAAGCCGCGGCACATCGAAATCCAGATCATGGCGGATACGTTCGGCAACGTGGTGCACCTGGGCGAGCGCGATTGCTCCCTCCAGCGCCGCCACCAGAAGGTCCTGGAAGAAGCGCCCTCGCCGGCCCTCAATTCAAAGCAGCGCGCCGATATTGGCGCCGTTACCGTCGCCGCCATCTCCAAGATGGGCTACCAAAGCGCCGGCACGGTCGAGTACCTGTACGAAGATGGCAAGTTCTACTTCATCGAAATGAACACCCGCCTGCAGGTCGAACACCCGATCACCGAGGCGATCACCGGCATCGACATCGTGCGCGAGATGATCCGCGTCGCCCAGGGATCGAAGCTCAGCATGACCCAGGACGACATCGTTCTGCGCGGTCATTCCATCGAATGCCGCATCAACGCGGAAGACCCCAAAACCTTCGCGCCGTCACCGGGCAAGGTCGGGGTGTTTCATGCGCCGGGCGGACTGGGGGTGCGGGTCGATAGCGCCCTCTATTCCGGCTATACCGTGCCGCCCCACTACGATAGCATGATCGCGAAGCTGATCGTTCACGGCGCGTCACGGAACGAATGCCTGATGCGCCTGAGACGGGCGCTTGGGGAATTTGTGATCGATGGCATCTCGACGGGCATACCGCTGCAACAGCGGATCATCGGCGAAAAGGATTTCGTCGACGGCTCCTATGACATCCATTGGCTGGAAGACCTCATGGCCGCCGACCTGGACGGCGACTAGGGCGACGCCTGACCGCGCTTTCGGAGCCCCCTCCTCATGAGCCGGCGGAACGACACTCAAGAAAGCCTGCCCGCTGAATTGTTGCTGCGTGCCTATGCCGCCGGCATCTTTCCCATGGCCGAAAGCCGCGACGACCCGCAGGTCTTCTGGGTCGATCCGAAACAGCGCGGTGTCCTGCCGCTTGACCGGTTTCACATTTCCAAAAGCCTGCACAAGGTCCTGAAGAAGGGCGAGTTCCTGGTTCGCGCCAATTCGGCGTTCGAGAGGGTGCTGGACGAATGCGCGGCCCCCGGGCCCGGCCGCCGCGACACCTGGATCAACGAGCCGATCCGCGAGGCCGTCATCGAATTGCACCATCTGGGCTTCGCCCATTCGATGGAAACCTGGAAGGACGGAAAACTGGTCGGCGGGCTATACGGCGTGGCGCTGCGCGGTGCCTTCTTCGGCGAAAGCATGTTCTCGCGCGCGACCGACGCGTCGAAAGTCGCGCTCTGTCATCTGGTGGCGCGCCTGCGCATGGGTGGGTTTCGCCTGCTCGATACGCAGTTCGTGACAGACCACCTGAAGACCTTCGGCTGCGAGGAGATTCCCGCCCGTGAATACCAGAAACGTCTGGAAGCGGCACTCGACTATCAGGCTCGGTTTCCGATCAATCCGGCGCTTGATCTGGTGATGCGGGAAATCGAAACGATTGCCAAAGGCGGGTAAGGCAGTGACCTAGTCACCGACTCCGCCGCGACGGTTCCCATAGAGTTTCTCCAACAACGCACCTTCGCCCCACGCGACACCGTAGGGGATTTGCGACCTAGGAGAATCTCATGCCCAACCGACGCCTTCTCGCTCCGGCGCTCGCCGCCGCCCTGGTTCTGACGTTTGCTCTGGCATTGCCCTTGACGGCCACCGCCGCACCCGAACCGAAGGATCCCAAGAAACAGACACCCTGGGGCCTCTACCTGACCTCCCAGGAAGCCCACGACATGAAGGTCGCCGAAGGCGGCAAGGTTCTGTTCGTCGACGTTCGCGATCCCATCGAAATCATGTTCACCGGCTTCACCGACGTGGTCGACATCAACGTGCCCTTCATGCTGGCCGACCGCACCAAATGGAATCCGAAGAAGCCGGTGTTCCTGATGGCCAAGAACCCCGATTTCGAACCGGGGATCGAGCGGGCCTTGAAGAAGGCCGGGCTGACCAAGGATGCCCCGGTGATCCTGATGTGCCGGTCCGGCGGCACGCGCGGCGCCCCTTCGGCCATGATGCTGGACGGCAAGGGCTACGCCAAGGTCTACGTCGTCGTCGACGGCTTCGAAGGCGGCACCCTGAAGGACGGGCCCAAGAAAGGCTGGCGCCTGAAAGACGGCTGGAAGAACTCGGGCCTGCCGTGGAGCTACAAACTCAACAAGGACAAGATGTACGGGCTGGATTGACGCCCTTCATTCCCTTCGTTCAACGCCACCAAACGGAGTCAAACCGATGTATCCGTCCCGCGTTCTCGGCGGCCTGCTGGTCGCCCTCGCCCTCACCATTACCACCGGCGCCGCAAAAGCCGCCGACCCGGTGAAATCCATGCTGGTCATTCTGACGTCGCCCGAAACGGAAACCCAGGCCATGGCCCTGGTCCTCGCCAATCAAGCCGCCAGGGCGGGCACGCCGGTGAACCTGCTGCTCTGCGGGCCGGCGGGCGATATCGCCCTGCGCACGCCGCCCGATGCGGCCGGCAAGGTCGTCACGCCCAAGGGCATGACCGTGTTGTCGCTGCTGGGCGGTTTGAAAGCCAAGGGTGGGAAGGTCGACGTCTGCGCGATCTATCTGCCGAACCGCAAATTGGGCGCCGAGGCTCTGGCCGATGGCATCGGCATCGCCAAGCCGCCCGTCATCGCCGCCGAAATGACGGCGCCGGGCACCCGCTTGGCGACCTTCTGACGTCTACCCCAGGGCGCGGCTGACGGGTCGGCGCCTTCCCGCCCAGATAATCCCACACGAATCGGGCCGGTTTCCTATGCCTCCGGGCTTTACGGAACCGGCCTTTTTCTACTATGAATGGGGAACAGCATGAAAAATACATGCAAAAAATATTATATTATGCGGTGAAGGAAACGAATAAGACGGCCGTAGACAAGAGGCCGCGGGTAGATGGGGACCCATGGGTGTCTATAATTTAGAACGTCTGACCTTCCTTCTGGTCGATGACAACCGTTTCGTCGTCAAGATTCTGCAAGAGGTGCTGAAGACCCTCGGGGCGGGACAGGTCATGACCGCCGAGAACGGCGTCGAAGCGATTGAAATTCTGACTGCCAGCGGCAACGTCTATGGAAAATCCATAGACATGGTCATCTCCGACCTGGTCATGGCGCCGATCGACGGTCACCTGCTGTTGAAATGGGTCCGTCAGGGGCGCGACTCACCGAACCGCTTCATGCCCTTCATCATGATGTCGGGCGCGGCCGATACGGAACACGTCGAAAAAGCGCGCGATGGCGGCGCCAACGAGTTCCTCGCCAAGCCGTTCTCGGCCGCGACGGTCAGCAACCGGATTCTCGAAGTCATCGATTACCCGCGTCAATTCATCGCGACGCGCGAATATTTCGGCCCGGACCGCCACCGCCACAACGATATTCCCGCCGGGCCCGACCGCCGGGTAAAGACGGAAAAGGACGCGACGATCATCTATTCGTCGGACCGCGTCCGTCGGCCCAAGGCGTCCGGCGACGTCTATCTGTTCCGCCTGCCGAACTCCCTGAAAGAGAAAGCCGGCGGGACCGGGTTCAGCCCGCCGGGCGAACTGCCCATGCGCCATTTACAGGCGGCGGACGAACAATTGCAGCGCAAGACTCTGGAATTCCACGACTGGGCGCTCGGGTATCTGACGACGCTGTCCAGCATCTGCGACCGGGCCCTCAAGCTTCCGGAAGAAAAGCGCGCGACCCATTTCAAGAACATCAACCTGCTGGCCCACGAACTGCGCGGCCAGGGCGGCACCTTCGGCTATCCGCTGATCACCCAGGTCGGCGAAATGCTGTACAAGGCGACCATGGCCCGCTGCCCCACCGAAGACCGCGCGGTGACCATCATCAAGGCCCATATCGACACCATGCGCCGGGTCTTCAAGGACAAGGTCACCGGCGACGGCGGTCAGGTCGGCATCGAATTGATCCAGGAACTGAAACGCGCGATCCGCAAGTATACCTTCGACGATGCGGCGGACGGCGGCGTCGCGGAACCCGCCCCCGCCGCCGGGAAATCGGCACTCGAGCGCGCCTATCCGGTAAAGCACGATACGCCGACCACGGTCGAATAGGCGCCGCCGGAGGAGATCAGATCACCGGTTCGCCGAAGCCGGTCCCGTTGTCCTCAATGCCTGAAAATGCGCGGCCAGGCCCGCGATATCGTCGTCGCTCAGAGATTTGGCAAACGTTTCCATATGCGGATGGCTTCGCCTGCCGCTGCGGAATGCCGCGATCGCCGCCACCAATTCCGTGGACGGGCGGCCTGCCAGATCGGGCGCGATCCGGCCGTCAGCCCGATGGCAGCTCGTGCAAAGGCCCGGCTCGGCCGAAGACGCGGGACCGCCGGTTAGCACGGCGGCGACGATCAGGATCGCAAAGCTGCGCGGATATATGAGATTCATCCCCGCGCCTAGTTCGACGCGGACGGCGCGGCCGGATCGGCGCAGTCCAACACCCAGATATCGTATACGGGGTGCTCCAGCGCATTGAGCGCCGGGCTGGAGGCGAACATCCAGCCGCGAAACAGACTGACGGCGGGCTCGCCCGGGCGGATTTCCCAAATATCCAGGAACGCGGCACTTTCCGGCGTTTCCTCCGGCGGGCGCTTGTCGCAGCTGCGGGCGATGATTTCCAAAGTGCCGAAGCTCACGACCTGGCCAATCTGGGCTTCGATGGTCGAGACCCGCGCCGTGACCTTGTCCAACCCCTGCAGGATGACCTTGGTCATGGGCGCCGCGCCCGCCGGTGCGGGCAAGGCGGTCAGGCCGAATAGAACGATCGCGGCAACGGCGGCGGCAAGGCGCATCCGGCCTATTTCCCGCCGGTCGCCAGGAAGATGATCTCGCCGACCTGATCTTCCAGGGATTTGTAATCCTCGGTCCGGGCCAGCTTGCCGCCGGGGGCGAGCGTTTCCTTGTCCTGCCCGGGCTTGAGGCGCACATACATGCCGCCCAGAATCCCTTCCGACCCGATCGTCGCGACCGTGTCCTTGGGCAATTTCACGTCGGGCTGGATCGACATCACGACGACGGCGTCGAAGGTCTGGGGGTCCAGTTCACGGTCGGTCACGGTGCCGACCTTGATGCCGTTGACCCGCACGTCAGAGCCCTTGCTGAGCCCGCCGATCTTCAGAAAATGGGCCTTCAGCTCATAGCCGCTGACGGCTTTGACCTGCGCCACGTTGACGGCGAAGAACAGAAACACGCCGGCGACGACCAGCACCACCGCCCCCAGCACCGTTTCGATCGCATTGCGTCCCATGGCCCCAGCCTTTCCTGTTTCTACTTGAAAATGCCCGATGGGCCTTCGAGACCCGGGTCGCCGATGGCGCCGGTGGGCCCGTCGGCGGCGGCGGGTGCGGCGATGGCGCCCGCCTTGCGTTCCTCGAGCGCCTGACGCCCCTGAGAAATGATCAATTCCAAAATATCGCTGACGACCTGCGAATCCTGGGTAAAGGCGATCAGGTCACCGGTTTTCAGGTTGTCCAACGAACCGCCGGGTTCGATCACGATGAACTTGCCGCCGAACAGACCGTCGGTCTGGACCGAGGCCGAAGAATCCTTGGGCACGGGCACGCTGTCGGTCAGGCTCAGGGTCAGGACCGCGCGAAACCGGTCGTCCAACCGCTGGTCGGCGACGCTGCCGATTCGAATGCCGCCCAGGCGAACCTCGGCCCCGGGTGCTATTCCGTCCACGCGCCCGAACAAGGCGTCGACCCGGATGCGGCCGTCGGCCGCCGTGCTCAGGTCGCGGGTCTGATTCATGAACCCGATGACGGCCAACAGCACGACAAGCGCCAATCCGCCGATCATCTGTTCCTTGCTTTCAAGGCTCATCGGTTTTCCCGAACGTTCAGAAGATTCGCCTTGGGCCTGAATGCCTGGATAGACCCGGGCAGGGTCATTCCGGCTTCCAGGCTTCGTAATCCCCGGTCGCGGCGGCGCGGGCACCGCCCTTGAAATCGTGGCCCGCCGGGCGATAGGCGCCCGCGGTCCCGGTCAGGTTGGGGACATGCTCCTTCTGCCACGGGCGCGCCTGCGTCGCGACCTCGGTCAAGGGTTGCGCCGACGTATGGTGCAGCCAGGCATGCCATTCGGCCGGTACCTTGGAGGCTTCCTTGCGGCCTTTGTACAGCACCCAGCGGCGTTCGCGCCCGTAAAGCGCCCCGGCCTTGTGGGTGTAGTACCGGTTTCCGAACTCGTCCGTGCCGACGAGCTTGCCGTGAATCCAGGTATGCAGCAGCGTTCCGATGTCCATGGGTTCTCATATCCACCTGATGTACCAGCGGAATATGGCACCATGCGGGCCCAAGGTCCAGCCCGCAGGAACCATCCGGACACACAACATTTCGTCGTCTCCCCGCCCCCGCGAATTATGACCAAAGACATAACTCCCGGATTTCTGCGCGGTTCCACAAAATCAAGTAATTTTTTCGTAACACAGCCCCTAAATGTTGAAATAATCTTGTTGCTGGCACAAAACCCGCTGGCTACATTTAGCGTCCTTCGCGCCTGGGCAAACACATTATGTAGTTGAGGATAGGCAGAGCCGTCCGAACAACCGGCAAAGAAGCGACCAGGGTCCGCTGCGGACCCGCCGGGCCCAAAGCAGGGCCGCCGACGAGTCGAAGACGAACACGACGTCACAGACCACGACAACAGGGACCGAATTAAGGTCGATAGGGACCATTTAGGGATAGCAGACGGGGTAATCATGCAGATCAAGCGGCATTTCACCAAAAAGAACGAGTCGCCGTACGCGGCAATCACCTTTCGCGCGGCGTCGAGCGAAATTCGCAACCCCGACGGCTCGGTGGTCTTTGCCCAGGACGGCATCGACGTGCCCAAGGCCTGGTCCCAGGTCGCCTGCGACGTGCTGGCGCAGAAATATTTCCGCAAGGCCGGCGTGCCCGCGAAGCTGAAAAAGGTTGAAGAAAACTCCGTCCCGTCCTGGCTGTGGCGGTCCGAGCCGGATGAAGCGGCGCTTAAGAAGTTGCCGAAGGAAAAACGCTATTCCGGTGAGACCAGCGCCAAGCAGGTCTTCGACCGGCTGGCCGGCACCTGGACCTATTGGGGCTGGAAAGGCGGCTATTTCGATTCCGAAGCCGACGCCATGGCCTATTTCGACGAAATGCGCTTCATGCTGGCCAAGCAGATGGCCGCCCCGAACTCCCCGCAATGGTTCAACACCGGTCTGCATTGGGCCTATGGCATCGACGGCCCGGCCCAGGGTCACCACTATGTCGATTTCGAAACCGGCAAGCTGGTCGCCTCCCAATCCTCGTATGAACACCCGCAGCCCCATGCCTGCTTCATCCAGGGCGTCTCGGACGATCTGGTCAACGAAGGCGGCATCATGGACCTTTGGGTCCGCGAGGCGCGACTGTTCAAATACGGTTCCGGCACCGGGTCCAACTTCTCGCAGCTCCGTGGCGAGAACGAACCTCTCTCCGGCGGCGGTAAGTCGTCGGGCCTGATGAGCTTCCTCAAGATCGGCGACCGCGCGGCGGGCGCCATCAAGTCCGGCGGCACCACGCGCCGGGCGGCCAAGATGGTCGTCGTCGACGTCGACCACCCGGACATCGAGACCTACATCAATTGGAAGGTCCAGGAAGAGCAGAAGGTCGCGGCCCTGGTTTCCGGCTCGCGCCTGGCCAAACGCTACCTGACCCAGGTCATGGCCGCCTGCCAGGCCGACATGGGCGCCGACGCCGGCGCCGACGACCGTTTCGACCCCAAGGTCAACACGGACCTGAAAGACGCCATCAAGGGCTGCCGCCAGGTCATGATCCCGGATAACTACGTCCAGCGGGTCATCCACTTCGCGCGCCAGGGCTATACGGAAATCGACTTCCCGACCTACGACACGGATTGGGATTCCGAAGCCTACGTCACCGTTTCGGGCCAGAACTCCAACAACTCCGTGCGTCTGAACAACGATTTCATCCGCGCCGTTCTCGACGACGGCGAATGGGAATTGATCCGCCGCACCGACGGCACCGTGCACAAGCGGGTCAAGGCCCGCGACCTGTGGGAGAAGATCGGCTATTCGGCCTGGGCCTGCGCCGATCCGGGCCTGCAGTACGACACCACCATCAACGAATGGCACACCTGCCCCAATTCGGGCCGGATCAACGCCTCCAACCCCTGCTCGGAATACATGTTCCTGGACGACACGGCCTGTAACCTGGCGTCCCTGAACCTGATCATGTTCGACCAGGGCGGCAAGTTCGACGTCCCCGGCTTCGAGCACGCCGTGCGGCTGTGGACCGTGACCTTGGAAATCTCGGTCCTGATGGCGCAATTCCCGTCCAAGGAAATCGCCCAACTGTCCTACGAGTTCCGCACCCTCGGCCTCGGTTACGCCAACATCGGCGGTTATCTGATGAACAACGGCCTGTCCTACGATTCCGTCGGCGGCCGCGCCATCTGCGGCGCCATCACGGCGCTGATGACCGGCACCTGCTATGCCACCTCGGCCGAGATGGCGTCGGAACTGGGCACCTTCCCGGGTTATGAGGAAAACGCCGATCCGATGCTGCGGGTCATCCGCAACCATCGCCGCGCGGCGCATGGCGAGACCAAGGGTTACGAAGGCCTGGAAGTCAATCCGGTGCCGCTGGTCGCCAAGGACTGCCCCGACGCGGCGTTGTCCAAGGCGGCGGCCAAGGCTTGGGACTTGGCGCTTGAAGGCGGTGAAGCCCATGGCTACCGCAACGCCCAGACGACGGTTATCGCGCCCACGGGCACCATCGGCCTGGTCATGGATTGCGACACCACGGGCATCGAGCCCGATTTCGCCCTGGTCAAATTCAAGAAGCTCGCCGGCGGCGGCTACTTCAAGATCATCAACCGCATGGTTCCGCAGGCGCTTTCCGGCCTCGGCTATTCGGAAGATCAGATCGAAGAGATGATCAAATACGCGGTCGGTCACGGCACGCTCGAGGGCGCGCCGGGGATCAACAGCGAAACCCTGAAAGACAAGGGCTTCTCCCACAACGTGATGGGCAAGCTTGAAAAGTCGCTGGCCGAAGCGTTCGACATCAAGTTCGTGTTCAACAAGTGGAACCTGGGCGAAGACTTCTGCCGCGAAGGTCTCGGCATTCCGGCCGAGAAGCTCGACGACATGTCCTTCGACATGCTGGCCTATCTCGGTTTCTCCAAGGCCGAGGTCGAAGCCGCCAACACCTACGTCTGCGGCGCCATGACCCTGGAAGGTGCCCCGCACCTGAAGGACGAACATCTCTCGGTCTTCGATTGCGCCAACCCCTGCGGCAAGATCGGCAAGCGCTACTTGTCCGTCGAAAGCCACATCCGAATGATGGCCGCGGCGCAGCCGTTCATCTCCGGCGCCATTTCCAAGACCATCAACATGCCGAATTCGGCCTCGGTCGAGGAATGCAACGACGCCTACATGCTGTCCTGGAAACTGGGGCTGAAGGCCAACGCGCTCTATCGTGACGGCTCCAAGCTGTCGCAGCCGCTGCAGTCCGCCCTGCTGGACGATGTCGACGCCGAAGAAACCCTGGAAGAAGCCGTCGCCGCACAACCGGCGGCCGCCCAGGCGGAAATCGTCGCCGAACGCATCGTCGAGCGCATCGTCGAACGGGCCCAGGAACGCCGCCGTCCGCCGAACCGGCGCAAGGGCTATATCCAGAAAGCGTCGATCGGCGACCACAAGGTCTACCTGCACACCGGCGAATACGAAGACGGCCGCCTGGCGGAAATCTTCATCGACATGCACAAGGAAGGTGCCGCCTTCCGGTCGCTGATGAACAACTTCGCCATCGGTATTTCGATCGGCCTGCAGTATGGCGTGCCTTTGGAAGAATACGTCGAAGCCTTCACCTTCACGCGGTTCGAGCCGTCGGGCATGGTTACGGGCAACGACACCATCAAGATGGCGACGTCGATCCTCGACTACATCTTCCGCGAACTGGCAGTCTCCTACCTGGCCCGCAACGACCTGGCCCATGTCGAGCCGCAGGACTTGATGCCCGATACGGTCGGCGACGGATCGGACGAAGGCGACCTTCCCGAAGACGACCGCTCCGGCGTCATGGAGGCCGTCGCCCAGTTGACCAGCCGCGGCTACATCCGCTCCAAGCAGTTCATGGTCGTTCAGGGCGGCCGGGAAGCCTCGGCCGGTGGTAACGGCGGCAGCGCCGGCGCCATGCGGGCATCGGGCAACGGCAAC
>NZRL01000026.1 GCA_002696205.1 Rhodospirillaceae bacterium
GCCGGCGAAGCGCGCACCGGTTTCTTCGCCGTCCCGCAGGATGGTGAAGGACGGCACGCGGGCGTCGGTCTCGTCGCCATCGGCCTTGCGCCAGGACACCTTGTCGGAAAGCTGGGCGATATCAGCCAGCAGGCTTTCCATCTCGCGCGACGCTTTTTCGCCGTCCAGGGAGGCGACGAGTTCGATGGGCTGGCGCAGGTTTTCCAGGTAGCCTTTCAATTGCGACTTCAGGGTATCGTCCAACATGGTCTTTTTCCTTATGGGCGGCGTGGGGAGGGCGAAAGAAGGGGGGCGAGAGGGGCGCGCCGGGGTAAGTCAGCGCGCCCGCTCGTCGCAGGTCGTCCGGTCGCTTAGATCTTGCCGACCAGCTGCAGGGACGGGGCGAGGGTTTCTTCGCCTTCTTCCCATTTGGCCGGGCAGACTTCGTCCGGGTGGGCGCGCACGTACTGGGCGGCCTTGACCTTGCGGAGAAGTTCCTCGGCATTCCGGCCGACGCCTTCGGAGGTGATTTCCATGATCTGGATGACACCGTCCGGATCGACGACGAAGGTGCCCCGATCGGCAAGGCCCTGGCCTTCGCGCATCACATCGAAGTTGCGCGTGATCGTACCGGTCGGATCGCCGACCATGGCGAACTTGATCTTGCCGATGGCGTCCGAGGTGTCGTGCCAGGCCTTGTGCGAGAAATGGGTGTCGGTCGAGACGCTGAAGATTTCCACGCCCATGGCCTGGAAGGCGTCGTAGTTTTCGGCCAGGTCTTCCAATTCCGTCGGGCAGACGAAGGTGAAATCGGCCGGGTAGAAGAAGAACACACCCCATTTGCCGGCCACGTCCGCCTCGGAGACGGTGACGAACTTACCGTCTTTGTAAGCTTCGGCCTTGAAGGGTTTCATTTCGGTGTTGATGACAGACATAACGGCTCCGTTTTCTTGCTGTTAGGTGTGGGGTTGTTGACGCCCCTTAGATAGCAAGATGATAATGACTCTTAAAATGAATTTAATAGTTTCTTTTAATCGATAAAATCACTTTCAGAAAAACTGATTTATAATTTTATCGAATTATGAGTGCCTATCGCTCGGCGGCGCGGCATGCGGCGGGAACGTGCCCCGAGGCGCGGGACCGGGCCGTGGGGCGCGGTTTCCGGGGAGTTCTCCGTGGGGCGACGCAGGGCGCAGGCAAACAAAAAGGGCCCCGAAAACGGGACCCGAAACGGAGAAAGGACCGTCGCGCGGACGGCCCTTCCCTCAAGCCCCTCCCTGGAAACTCGGGGGCCTCGTTTTTATGGGGTTTCGAAAAACCCGACAAATAGAACGAAATTCAGGCGGCGTTTTCAACGCCTTTTTCGTCAAAAAGCTGCTTCAGCTCACCGGTTTCGTACATTTCCCGGATGATGTCGCAGCCGCCGACGAATTCGCCCTTCACGTAGAGCTGCGGGATCGTCGGCCAGTTCGTGTAGGCCTTGATGCCTTCACGGACGTCCATGTCGTCCAGGACGTTGACGCCCTTGAACTTCACACCCATGACGCTGAGCGCCTGGACCACCGCGGCGGAGAATCCGCATTGCGGGAACATGGGCGTGCCCTTCATGAACAGCACCACGTCGTTGTCGTCCACTTCCTGTTTGATTTGGGCGAAAACCGGATTCTCGCTCATCTTTGCTTTCCTTGTCCTTGTGGGGGGCTTTGGCGGCCCGGCCAGTCTGCGCGTCGGCCTGAACGCCGGGGCTTAGTCCTGGGGGGGCGATGTCTGCAGCGCCAAGGCGTGCAGTTCGTTCCCCATGCGCCCCTGCAGCGCCTGATAGACCATCTGGTGTTGCTGGACCCGGGATTTGCCGCGAAAGGCCTCCGCCACGACGACCGCCAGATAGTGGTCGCCGTCGCCACGCAGGTCTTCGATGGTCACGTCCGAGCCGGGAATTCCTTCCCGGATCAGGTTTTCGATGTCACCTGCGGCCATGGCCATGGCGTATTCCCCAAGTTCAGCTGTTGTTGGAAGAAGATATGGCCCGCCGAGGGCCGAAGGTCAACCGTCCGTATGGCCTGTATCTACCCGGAAACCGGCGGCCGGAACGATCACGGCGCCGCCATATAGGCGGGCATCCAGGATTCGTGGATTTCCCGAAGCTCACCCAGGTCCAGGCTCGCGTGCTTGACCAGGTCCAAATTACCGCCGTTGCAGATGCCCAGCATCGTTGCCGGCACGCCCATGTCGCGGGCGGCGGTGGTCAGGCTGGTCATATGTTCCGTGGTGACGATGTAGCGGGCCTGGTCCTCTCCGAACAGGAAGGGGATCAGGTCGATCCCTTCCGGCAGGGTGATTTCAGCCCCCATGTTCCCGGCCAGGGCCATTTCCGCCAAGGCGACCAGCAGGCCGCCGTCGGAGACATCGTGGCAGGCCTTGATCGCGCCGCTATGGATCAGGGAGCGCACGAGATCGCCGTTCTTATGTTCCGCCGACAGGTTCACATGCGGCGCCGGACCCTCTTCGCGGCCCTCGATTTCGCGCAGGTAAATCGACTGGCCCAGGTGGCCTTTGGTCTCGCCGATCAGCACGATGGCGTCGAACTTATCGGTCAGGCCCATGCCGACGCGTTTGTCGGCGTCGCCCAACAGGCCAACACCGCCGATGGTCGGGGTCGGCGGAATGCCCTTGCCGTTGGTTTCGTTGTACAGCGACACGTTGCCCGAGACGACGGGGAAGTCCAGCGCGTAGCAGGCTTCGCGGATGCCGTCGATGCAGCCGACGAACTGGCCCATGATCTCGGGCCGTTCCGGATTGCCGAAGTTCATGTTGTCGGTGACGGCGATGGGCCTGGCGCCGACGGCGGTCAGGTTGCGCCAGGCTTCGGCGACGGCCTGGCGGCCGCCTTCGACGGGATCAGCCTGGCAATAGCGCGGCGTGCAGTCGGAGGTCACGGCCAGCGCCTTCTTGGTGCCGTGCACCCGCACGACCCCGGCGTCGCCGCCGGGCCGTCCGATCGTGTCGCCCATGACCATGTGATCGTACTGTTCCCAGATCCAGCGTTTGGACGCCAGATGCGGGCAGCCCATCAGCGTCTTCAGGGCATCCAGGGGGGCGATGTCTTTCTTCAGGTCGGCCGAGGTCACCTCGGCCTGTTTCGGCGTCGGCACCCAGGGCCGGTCGTATTCCGGGCTGGCGAGGGCCAGCGGGTCGATCGGCAGGTCGGCGACGATCTCGCCCTTGTGGCGCAGGACCATATGGCCCGTGTCGGTCAGGTGGCCGACCACGGCGAAGTCCAATTCCCACTTTTCGAAGATCTTGCGGGCGTCGTCCTCGCGGCCGGGCTTGAGGACCATCAGCATGCGTTCCTGGCTTTCCGAGAGCATCATCTCGTAGGCCGTCATGCCTTCCTCGCGCTGCGGCACGTGATCCAAATCCAACTCGACCCCGGTGCCGCCCTTGGACGCCATTTCGAAGCTGGAAGACGTCAGGCCGGCCGCCCCCATGTCCTGAATGGCGACGATCATGTCCGTCGCCATCAATTCCATGCAGGCCTCGATCAGCAGTTTTTCCGTGAACGGGTCACCGACCTGCACGGTCGGGCGCTTTTCTTCGGAATCGTCCGTGAATTCGGCCGAGGCCATGGTCGCGCCGTGGATGCCGTCGCGCCCGGTCTTCGATCCCACGTAGACGATGGGATTGCCGACGCCGGTCGCCGCCGAATAGAAAATCTTGTCCTGATCGGCGATGCCCACGGTCATCGCGTTGACCAGGATGTTGCCGTTATAGCCTTCGTGGAATTCGCATTCGCCGCCGACCGTCGGCACGCCGACGCAGTTGCCGTAACCGCCGACACCGGCGACCACGCCGCTGACCAGATGGCGGGTCTTGGGGTGATCGGGCGAACCGAAGCGCAGCGCGTTCAGGTTGGCCACCGGGCGCGCCCCCATGGTGAAGACGTCGCGCAGGATGCCGCCGACGCCGGTCGCCGCCCCCTGATAGGGTTCGATGAAGCTCGGGTGGTTGTGGCTTTCCATCTTGAACACGGCGGCCTGGCCGTCGTCGATGTCGATCACGCCCGCGTTCTCGCCGGGGCCGCATATCACGCGCTTGCCCTCGGTCGGCAGGGTCTTCAGCCATTTCTTCGACGATTTGTAGGAGCAATGCTCCGACCACATGACGGAAAAGATGCCCAGTTCCGTCAGGTTCGGCGCGCGGCCCAGGATTTCCAGCACCTTTTCGTATTCGTCGGGGCTGAGGCCATGCTCGGCGACGATCTCGGGTGTGATTTCCGGGGATTTCGCGGCGGGATTTTCGGGTGCGTCCATGGGGGCACTTCTTAGCATTTCCGGGGCGTTTGGCAACGTTTTATCGGCGTTTTTGCCGGTCGTGGACCGGGAAACGGCACCTCGGGCGCCGCCGGTCAATGCCAGGGCCGCTTGACCCCGCCGCGCCCGGGTCGCCGCAACCTGATTTTCGGTGCGCGCCCGGTGTCCGAAGGATCGCCGTCCGCGCCGTTCGTATCGTCGTCATCCTTGCGGCCCCAGGGCGCTGCGGGCCGGCCGCCCGGTTGGCGGGCATGGGCGGGGCGCGGGCGGCGGGGGGCACCTTTTCCCCGGCCGCCGACGCCGTTGAACAGGGGCACGTCCTTGTGCTTGAAGAACGGCACCAGGACCATGCCCGCGACGGCCCCGCCGACGTGGGCCCAGAAGGCGACGCCGCCGCCGGTTCCCGGGTCCATCGCGCCGTTGACGACCTGCAGCCCGATCCAGAAGGCCAAGGCGATCCAGGCCGGGATCGGCACGATCTTCACGAAGATGAATATCCAGATCAGAACGTTGATATAGGCCTTGGGGTGCAACAGCAGATAGGCCCCGATGACGCCTGAGATCGCGCCCGACGCGCCGACCAGCGGCACCGTCGACGAGGTGTCGATCAGCATATGGGCCATCACCGCCGCCAGGCCGCAGAGCAGATAGAAGATCAGGAATTTCACATGGCCCATGGCGTCCTCGACGTTGTCGCCGAGAATCCAGAGGTAGAGCATGTTGCCGATCAGGTGCATCGGGCCGCCATGCATGAACATAGAGGTCAGCAAGGTCGCCTCGGCCGGGACCCAGACCAGTTCCGGCGGCAGTTGCCGTTCGCCGAAAACCACGGCCGGAATGGTGCCCAGCGCGAAGACCGCTTCCTGCGCCCGCTGCGGATCGAGAGACGCCTGCCACAAGAAGACGATGGTACAGACCGCGATGATCCCGACCGTGACATATTGAAAGGGAATGCGGTTCCGGGGATTGGAATCGTACAGCGGCAAAAGCATGGGGCGGGTCTCGCAGGGGCCGGTCAGGCAGTGTCAGAGGAATGAGATGCGCCCGTCATCGGCTCGGGCCGCCGCCGGAACGTATCTTTTCTACCCGGCGATTATGGCGGAAGGCAGGCGGAGGGGCCAGGGGCGGGCCCGCAACCCGGGAGGCGGATTGTTTTCGTACCGATTCCTGTTGTCCCGTGCGTGCTCAGGATTGTATACAATGTGCCGCTATATTCACGCGGCCCGCCGAAGCGCTTCGAAGGGCGCTTTCGGCCGAAAGGCCGCGAAAACTGGGAGAAATGATCCAATGCCCGATATCCTGCGCACCCCCGTGACCGACACCTCGGCCTGGCGTCCCGCCGATTTTCCGAACCCGGACGCCTGGACCCTGACCCTCACCGCCGGTCAGATCGCCGAGGTCGAAACGGCGCTGGCCACGATCAAGGCCAAGGGCGTGGACGGCCCCGGGTTCTCGCGCGACGAATTTCCGCTGCCCGGCCTGGGCCCGGTGCTCGACGAGGTCTATGACGAAATCCAGTACGGCCGGGGCTTCCAGGTCATTCGCGGCCTGACGCCGGACCGTTATGCCTTGGACGATCTGAGAATGATGCTCTGGGGCCTGGGCCAATATCTCGGCACCGGCATCATCCAGAACAAGCAGGGCGAGTTGATCGGCTCGGTCATGGACCACGGCGAAGCGGCCAAGGGCACCGATCCCTATCTATCGGGCGTGCGGTTCTATCGCACCTCCCTGGACCTTCCGCCGCATACGGACAGCTGCGACGTGGTCGGCCTGATGTGTGTGCGCAAGGCCAGGACGGGCGGCGAAAGCTCCGTCGTCTCGGCGACCGCCATGTACAACGAAATCCTCAAGACCCGGCCCGACCTGATCGAACCGCTCTGCGATGGCTTCCACGTCGACATTTCGGCCAAGACCGGCAACATGACCGATATCACGACCCAGCGCGTGCCCGTCTTCGCCTATCACGAAGGGCTGATTTCCTGCCGCTATAACAAGCGTCAGCTGGAACTGGGCGCCGAGAAGGCCGGACATCCGTTGACGCCCAAGCAGCAGGAAGCCATCGATTATTTCCGCGACCTGTCCCTGCGCCCGGACATGAAACTGGTGATGGATCTGGAGCCCGGCGATTTCCAGATTCTCAACAACCGGACGACCCTGCACGCCCGCGAAGAGTTCCATGATCACGAGGAAGCCGACCGCAAGCGTCTGCTGCTGCGCATCTGGATGATCACGCCGGAAGGCCGCCCGGTCGCGCCGGAAATGCTCAACCTGTTGAATACCGGTCCGCGCGGCGGCGTCGCGGCCACCGGCTGATCGGGCCGAAAACAAGGATACCATGATGAAGGACGGCGTGACGGCCTCGGCGACCCGGGGTGCGACGGCAATTCTGGCGGACTTCGCCGCCGGGCTGGAATTCGACGATCTGCCGAAAGAGGTTGTCGACCACCTGAAGATGGCGGCACTCGACGGGCTCGGCTGCTGCCTCAATGGGGCCACCCTGCCGTGGACCCAGATGCTCGCCGAACTGGTCGATCACGACGGCGGCACGCCCGAGGCGTCGTTGATCGGCATGCTGCGCATGGTGCCGGTGGCCAACGCGGTGCTGGTCAATTCCACGGCCGGCCATGCCTTCGAAATGGACGACATCCATAAGGACGCCATCACCCATCCCAATTCCATCGCGGTGCCGGTGGCCTTGAACGTCGGCGAACGCCTGATGGGTACCCACCACAAAAGCGTGTCGGGCGCCCAGGTCCTGACGGCCATGGCCGCCGGGTACGAGGTCGCCTGCCGCGTGGGCGCCGCCGCCGGCACGGACCTGCTGCTGCGCGGCTTCCATCCGCAAGGCACGGTCGGCCCGTTGGTCGCCGCCGCCACGGCGGGCCGCATGTTGGACCTGGACGCCGGTCAGATGGCCCATGCGCTGGGCATCGCCGGATCGCTGGGTGCCGGGCTGATGGCGGCCCAGGAAGGGGCCATGGTCAAACGCCTGCATTCGGGGCGCGCCGCCGAAGCCGGCGTGCGCGCCGCCGACCTGGCGGCCAAGGGCTTCACCGGCATCTCCGACATGGTCGAGGCCGAATACGGCGGCTTCCTGACGGCCTTGGCCGGGACCGACGAAAACCTCGCCCGCGCGACCCGCGGCCTGATGCCCGGCGACGATATGGTCTGGGAAATTCTCGAGACCGGCTACAAGCCGCATGCCATGGTCACCAGCATCCATTGCGCGCTGGACGCCTTGAAGGCGATCATCGACGCCAACGGCCTGAAGGCCGGCGACATCGCCGCGATCAAGGCCCACGTCAGCAAGCCGACCTATGTCCATTGCGCCTGGCCCTATAAGGCTCAAGGCATCACGGCGGCCCAGATGAACATCTATTACGGCCTGGCGATGATCGCCCTGGACGGCGAGACCTTCACGCCTCAGTTCACGGAAGACCGCATCAAGGACCCGTCGGTTCTATCGTATATCGAGCGCATTTCCGCCGAGATTGACCCTGCCATCGAGGCCGAGGGCCCGACGTCCCGCCACAAGGCGCGGATCACCGTCGAGACGACCGACGGCCGAACCCTGGAACATACCGAAAGCGTGCGCCGCGGCAGCCCGGAGAACCCGGTGTCGGAGGCCGATCTCCTGCGCAAGTTCGATGCCCTGGCGGGGCCGGTCCTGGGCGATGAGAAGGTCGCCAAGGTGAAGGACTTCGTCGCCAATTTGGACAAGGCCGAGGATTTCCGGCCCCTGATGTGCCTGCTGACCGCCTGACCGCCTTACCGCCAGCGCCCTGGCCATGGCGGGCCGGACCTATTTGATGTACCATCTTCGGCCTGTGCACGAGGGATGACCTGCAATCACGGGAGTCCAGGCCATGACCGAAGACCGCCGCGCCGCACGGCGTTTCGATATCAGCGAACTCATTTTCGTTTCAAACGACCGGGAAACCCGGGCCGGGCTGCTGCGCGATGTCTCCCGGCGGGGGGCGCAGGTCGAGTTTTCAGACCCCCTGGGCCGGGTCCAGCACGGCTTCGCCGCCGGCGACGCGGTCGATCTGATGATCGACGAGTTGGGGGAGATTCCGGCGACGATCCAGCGCCTCACGGAAAAGGGCGTCGCCGTCGAATTCCGCATCGACGATCAGGAACAGGAAATGCTGCGGGCGGAAATCCAGTCGGTGTTCGACGCCTCGGGGCCGGTCGCGTCCTGATCGGCTCAGCCCTTGAACACCATCCAGTAGAGATTGAGGAACGGCAGCGCCGTGGCGACGGCGCCGAACAGATTCCAGCGCCGCGCCAGTTTCCAATACGCATCGGGAATATCGCTGCCTGTGGCAAACCCGCGGGCCAGGCGCATTTGTGCGATCTGGGTCGGCACCAGGACGGCGATCCAGACGACGCCGGAGGCGATGAACAATCCGATCCCCCAACGCAGCCAATGGGCATCCAGGATGTCCCAGCCGATTTGCCTCACCATGGCCAAACCCGTCCCGCCGATTAACGCGGCCCCCAGGGACGTGAACAGACCGTCAGTAACAATGACCTGGCGCTGGGCATGGGCGATCACGACCGGATTGCGGGTCCGGTCGGCGGCCAACTTCCACCAGGCGGTGACCAGGATATTGCCGAGGAACAGGATCACGCCCAACAGATGCAGAAGTTTCAGGGATTCGATGGTCATGGTCCTATCGCCGTCGTGATCTTTTGATGGGTGCCGGCCCGGCCCCGATCAATCGCGCCAGAAATCCCGGTCCAGAGTGACCAGCAGGGCCAGGACCTCCAGCCGTCCCGCCAGCATGGCCAGGACCAGAATCCATTTCGCGGCGTCGGGCAGGGGTTGGAAATTGCCCGCCGGCCCGATGATCGGGCCGAGGCCCGGTCCGACGTTCGTGATCGCCGTCACCGTCGCCGAATAGGCGGTCAGAATGTCCAGTTCCAGGAATGACAGCGCCACGGTAAAGACCGCGATGGTCGCGACGAAGACGGCCAGGAAGGCGAGGATCGAATAGGGCACATCGTCCGGCACGGGGGCGCCGTTGTAGGATAGCTTGATCACCCGGTTGGGGCTGAACAGGCGTTTCACATGGGCCCGCACGACCATGTAGAGGATTTGGTG
Source organism: Rhodospirillaceae bacterium (assembly GCA_002696205.1). Lineage (GTDB taxonomy): Bacteria > Pseudomonadota > Alphaproteobacteria > Rhodospirillales > Casp-alpha2 > UBA1479. The sequence goes on from NZRL01000026.1 coordinate 9,400, forward strand.
GCGGTAGATCTTGATCGCGCCCGAGGTCGATCCCGAACAGCCGCCGATGTACATCAGCGCCAGGAACACGCCGACCCCGCCGGGGCCCCAGGTCGTGTAATCGTCGCTTGCAAAGCCGGTCGTCGTCACGACCGAGGTCACGTTGAACGCGGTGAGCGTCAGGGCGTCCATGAAGCCGATGCCGCGCTCCCAGACCATCCAGGCCGCCAGGGTGACGCTGACGACGGCGAGAAGCCCGACAAAGCCCCGGACCTGCTGATCCGTGAACAGCCCCTGCGGGGCGCCGCGCGCGGCCTTGACGTAAAGGTAGAAAGGGATGGCGCCGGCCGCCATGAAGACCGTCGCGATCCAATGCAGGGATTGTTCCTGGAAATAGCCGAACGACGCATCATGGGTCGAATAGCCGCCGGTCGACAGGGTCGCCATGGCATGAGTGACCGCGTCGAACGGGCGCATGCCGAAGGCATAGTAGAGCAGCGCGCAAAGCGCGGTCAGCGCCGTGTAGATCGCCATCAGGTAGATCACCATCTGAAAGGCGTTGGCGCCGAACTTGTCGCCGGTGTCGGAGCTTTCGATCTTGAACAATTGCATCCCGCCGACGCGCAGCAGTGGTAGCATGAGGATCGCCATCGCGATGATCCCGATCCCGCCCAGCCATTGCAAAATCGCCCGCCACAGCAAAATGCCCGGCGGCAGATGGTCCAGGCCGGTCAGCACGGTCGACCCCGTCGTCGTGATGCCGGACATGCTTTCGAACACGGCGTCGGTCAGGCTGATGCCCAGACCCAGGAACGGGATCGCCGCGACGGCGGCCACGGTGACCCATCCGAACACGGTCACCAGGAAGGCCTGGCGCAGGTTCAGGGTGATTCCTTCCTTGGGCCAGGCGGCGATGGCAGCACCAAAGCCGATGAACCCGGTCGTCAGGGCGGCCGCCGTGAACGGCTCCCAATCCTTGTCGTGATAGATGGCGTCGGTCAGCGCCGGAATGCACAGCAGAAGCGCCAGGAAACAGGCGAGCAGACCCAGAAGGTGAACGACCGGGCGGATGTTGAGCATCTCGGGCCTTTCCTATCCGGGTCGGCGGAAGCCGCCGCCGGGGATCGGCGGGGCGCCGGCCCGAAACCTAGTGCAGGGCGGCGACCAGGCCGTCGAACATGGGCTTGCCGTCGGTGCCGCCCAACGCGGCCTCGGCCAGGCGTTCCGGGTGCGGCATCATGCCCAACACGTTGCCGGCTTCGTTGACGATGCCCGCGATGTTGCGGCGGCTGCCGTTCGGATTGGCGGCGTCGGAGGCGGCACCCGCGTCATCGCAATAGCGGAACGCCAC
>NZRL01000027.1 GCA_002696205.1 Rhodospirillaceae bacterium
ATCGTCGGCGAGCGTCGGCCCGGCGGCGCGGTGGATCGCACCGCAGACGCCGCCGCCCGGCGCCAGACGTTCGTTGGCGGCGTTGACGATGGCGTCCACGTCGAGGCCCGTGATATCGGCGTCGATCACGGTCATGCGGTCGGAAATGGTCATGGCCCCAGAATACCAGGGCCGGATGGGCGGGAACAGCAGGGCGAAAAAGGACGGGGGCCTAAGGCCCTACTTGCCCTTGGCGCGCTCCATGGCGTCGCGGATCAGGTCCATGGCCTGTTCGGCTTCGCCCCAGCCCTTGATCTTGGCCCATTTGCCGCGTTCCAGATCCTTGTAGTGCTCGAAGAAGTGAGCGATCTGGTCGAGCATGACCGGGCGCAGGTCGCGGTAGCTGCCGACGTTGCCGTAATACGGATGCAGATCGTCGACGGGCACGCAGAGGATTTTTTCGTCGAGCCCGCTTTCGTCTTCCATCATCAGCACGCCGATCGGGCGCGAGCGGATGATCACCCCCGGCTGCACCGGCACCTGGCCCATGACCATGGCGTCGGTCGGGTCGCCGTCGTCGGACAGCGTGTGGGGGATGAAGCCGTAGTTCGACGGATAGTACATGGCCGTGTGCAGGAAGCGGTCGACGTACATCGCGCCCGATTCCTTATCCAGCTCGTACTTCACCGGATTGCCGCCCATGGGAATCTCGATGATGACGTTGACGTCGTAGGGCGGATTTTCGCCGACGGGGATTTTGTCCAGGTTCATCGCGCTGCCCTTTCTTGCCGCATCACGTTTGGTGGGTCGTTCGAGGGGGCGGAGTATATGTTGCACTGCACAAGAACTTAAGGAAAAAGTTTCGCCCATCGAAATTTGCCGAAACCCGCGCAAATTCGGGCTGTTTCACAAGGCGATTGACCCGGGACATATTTTACTGCGAAAAACTGTGCATTAAGCTTCTTGCACAAAAGATTGCCGTAAGACATGTCCCAGACCCCATCCGCCCGGCAGGCCCCGCCGGGGGCGAGCTTCGCCGACCTGTTCACGCCCAAACTGGTGACCGTCCTGCGCGAAGGATATGGCCTTGCCCATCTGCGGGCCGACGCCGTCGCGGGGCTGACCGTCGCGATCGTCGCCCTGCCGCTGTCGATGGCGATCGCCATCGCCTCGGGCGCCTCCCCGGCGCAGGGGCTTTATACGGCGATCTTCGGCGGTGTCGTGGTCTCCATGCTGGGCGGCAGCCGGTTCCAGATCGGGGGCCCGGCGGGGGCCTTCATCGTGCTGGTCGCGGCGACGGCCGGGCGCCACGGCATGGACGGCCTGATCCTGGCGACCGGCATGGCGGGGTTGATCCTGCTGGCGGTCGGCTACCTTCGGCTCGGCACCTACATCAAGTTCATTCCCTATCCGGTGACGGTCGGCTTCACGGCGGGCATCGCCGTGATCATTTTCGCCAGCCAGATCCGCGACCTTCTGGGCCTGACCCTGAACGGGCCCGAACCCGGCCCGCTTCTGGAAAAGCTGCCCGTGCTCTGGCAGGGATTGGGCACGGTCAACGGGGCCGCCCTCGGCCTGTCGCTCGGTACGATCCTGGTGATCGCCGGGACCAGCCGGTTTTTCCCGCGCTGGCCCGGCATGCTGATCGGGGTAGCCGGGGCGGCGGCGGCAACCGTGATGTTCGATCTTCCGGTCGAGACCATCGGCAGCCGCTTCGGCGGCATTCCCTCGACCCTGCCCCTGCCGCAGGTGCCGGAGATATCCCTCGCCAAGGCACAGGCCGTGCTGCCCGACGCCGTCGCCTTCGCGCTACTGGGCGCCATCGAATCGCTGCTATCCGCCGTGGTCGCCGACGGCATGACCGGACGGCGCCACCGATCCAATTGCGAGCTGGTCGCCCAGGGGGCGGCGAACATCGCCTCGAGCCTGTTCGGCGGCATCTGCGTGACCGGCACCATCGCACGCACGGCGACCAATGTGCGGGCGGGCGCCCACGGCCCCTTCGCCGGAATGATGCATTCCGGGTTCCTGGCGCTGTTCATTCTGGTCGCCGCACCGCTGGCCAGCGACATTCCGCTCGCGAGCCTCGCCGGGGTGCTGGCCGTCGTTGCCTGGAAGATGATCGAGAAACACGCCTTCGCGACGCTGGTCCGGGCAACGCGGGGCGATGCCCTGGTGCTGCTGACGACATTGGGCCTGACGGTGTTCCGCGATCTGACGGAAGCGATCATCGTCGGCTTCGCCCTGGGATCGGTCCTGTTCATTCACCGGATGTCGAAGACCACGGCGGTCGAAAGCCATCATCCCTTCGTCGCCGAGGACCGGGCCGATACCGCCGACGGTGCCCGCAAACCGTACGACGAGGACGAAGCCGCCGACCCGGATGTCGTCGTCTACCGCATCGTCGGCGCCTTCTTCTTCGGGGCGGCGGCCTCCATCGGATCGGTATTGGAGCGCATTTCCGATACCCACAAGGCCCTGGTCATCGACCTGGCCGCCGTGCCGTTCCTGGATTCCACCGCCGCCAACACCATCGAGGGCCTGGCCCATAAGGCCCAGCGCCAGGGCGTGCGGGTGATCCTGACCGGCGTGTCGGCGGGCGTCCGCCGGGACCTGGCCGCCCATGAGATCGCGCCGCCGCTGATCGAATTCGAGACGACCATCGACGCGGCGCTTGCCAAAATAAAAGCGGCGGCCCCGACCGATGCCGGAGCCGCCGCCGATTAAATCGGCATTCCGATGAAGGTCAGTCGTCGCCGCCCGGCTGGAAGCCGACGGTGCCTTCGTACTTCGCCAGTTCGGCGGGATCGAGATAGGCCTCTTCCATCTGCTTGATCTTGTCGAAGCCGGAGAAGCTGTGGAAATCACCCGCCGGATGACCTTTCAGGGAATCGAAGACTTCCGATTCCACCAGCGGGCCGCGTTCCTTCATGGCGTACATCACATCGAACAGCGCCTTCATCGTCGCCCGCATGCAGATGCCGGGGAAGATCGTCAGCGCGATGCCGTAGTCGTTCATTTCCTCTTCCGTCAGGCGCGGCGAGACGCCGGTCTGGTTATAGAGGATCGGGCCGTTGACCTGTTCGCAGACCTTGGCGATTTCCTCGTGGCTGGTCGGGCCTTCGACGAAGGCGACGTCGGCGCCGGCCTCGAGATAGGCGTTGGCCCGCTCGATGGCGATGTCGATGTTGCCGCCGACCGCACCCCGCGCGTCGGTGCGTGCGATGATGACGAAATCGGGGTCCAGTTCGTCCCGCGCGTCCTTGGCGGCGCGGTACTTGCCGCAGGCCTCGGCCATGGGGATGACCTGGCGCCCGGCGACATGGCCGCAACGTTTGGGAATGATCTGGTCTTCGATATGGATGCCGGCGGTTCCGGTCTGGATGTATTCGCGGACGGCGCGGTCGACGTTGATGGCGTTGCCGTAGCCGTTGTCGCAATCGGCGATCAGCGGGATTTTCACCGCGTTGGCAATGTAGCGCGCGTTGAGATGCATTTCGGTCATCGTCGCCAGGCCCGCGTCGGGCATGCCGAGCAAGGCCAGCGAGGTGCCGTAGCCGGTCATGTAGACGGCGGGAAATCCGGTCTGTTCGATGATCTTCGCGGTCATCGCGTTGTAGCAGCCGGGAACGATCAGGGTTTCCTTGGCGTTGATGAGTTCACGCAAGCGGGTGGTGGGACGCACGGGTTGGTTCCTCCGAGGATTGGGTGGTCATGGTTCATTTGTTTTTGGAAGACTGATTTCGGACCACTGTTCGTGTCCAATTGAGGCCCCGCCGGTGGCGCCCCGTCTTCGGCCCCGGAGTTTGGCCGGTTTGCCGCCGGGTGTCACCGGCTTTTGTATACAATTTCCGATCAGCGGAACGGCGAGGCCCGCGGCCTCGGCGGGGTTACCGGAAATGCCGGTCCTTCTTCATCAGCCAGAGCAGCAGCAACAGGGCCGGCAGGGCCGCCAGGGTGGTGCCGATGAAATACATCTGCCAGCCGAGCGCCTCCGCCGCCTCGCCGCCGCCGGCGACGAAAATCTTCCGCCCCAGCGCCGCGAAGGCCGACAGCAAGGCGTACTGCGTAGCCGAATAGGCCCGGTCGCACATCCCGGACAGGTACGCGACGAAGGCCGAGGTCGCCATGGCCGAGGTCAGGTTCTCCAGCGCGATGGTCACGGTCAGCGCCGGGATCGACGGTCCCATCCCGGCGAGCCAGGCAAAGGCCAGATTGGCCCCCGCCTGCATCAGGCCGCAGACGAACAAGGCCCGCAGCAAGCCGAAGCGCGCGACCAGCAGGCCGCCGACCACCGCGCCCACCAGGCTCATGACCAGACCCCAGACCTTGGTGACCAGGGCGATATCGGTCTTGGTGAATCCAAGGTCGAGATAGAACGGATTGGCCATCACGCCCAACAGGCCCTCGCCGTATTGAAACAGGGTGATGAAGATCAGCACCATGGCCCAGTTGCGCCGGGTCATGAAATCGCGGAATGGTTCGATCACGGCGGCGCGGAACGGCGCGTCGGTGGTCGCGGGCGGACGTTTCGGCTCGGGTGCGGTCAGCGTCGTCAGAATGCCGACGGCCATCAGCACCGCCATCACGCCGTAAGCCGCCGGCCAGCCCCATTGGTCGGCGATCAGCAGCGCCCCCGCACCCGAGGCCAGCACCCCGAAGCGATAGCCGTTGACGAAGTTCGCCGTGCCGGGACCTTCCAGGTCACGGTCCAAACTGTCGATACGGTAGGCGTCGGCGACGATGTCCTGGGTCGCCGAGGCCGCCGCCAGGATGACCGCCCAGAACGCCGTGCGCGCCAGGTCTGCCGACGGATCGGAGGTTCCCAGGAACACGATGGCCAGGGCAACTGAAGCCTGCGACAGCAACAGCCACGACCGCCGCTGGCCGAACCGCGCGGTCAGGATCGGGATCGGCGCCTGGTTGACGACGGGCGCCCAGAGCGGTTTGAACACATAGGCCGATCCGGCCAAGGCGAACCAGCCGATGGCCGCGACGGACAGCCCCGATTCCCGCAGCCAGGCCGAAAGCGTCGAAAACACCAGGAGATACGGCAGACCCGACGCGAAGCCGAGGAACAACTGCGTCACGGCCGGACGCGCGCCATGGGCCGCCAAGGCCTGGAGCCATCCGGGCCGGGCGGGCCGTCTATTCATGATGGTGGCTTTCCAAGGCGTCCCCCGCTGGGCGGATCGGCAATGCAGCGGCGGCGATCAGCCGACCGGTTCGAAGCTGCCGTTCTGGCCGTTGTAGGCCATCAATTCGGCGGTCGCGATATCCACGTACCAACCGTGCAGGGTCAGCTCACCGCTTTGCACCCGGTCGCGGACCCAGGGAAAAGTCGTCAGGTTTTCAAGCGAGACCAGCACCGAATTCTGCTCACAAGCACGGGTCCGCTGTTCCTCGCTGGCGCTGGACATGGTCGCCAGGACGCGGCGATGAGCGGCGGCCAGCATGGAAACCCATTGCGAGACGAAGGTGAATTCGCCGGAATCCGTATCGGCGTTCATCATCGCCTTGACCCCACCGCAATGGGCATGGCCCAGAACGATGACGTGTTTGACGCCAAGGCCCAGCACCGCAAATTCCAAGGCGGCGGAAGTGCCGTGGAACTTGCCGTCTTCTTCCAACGGCGGGACCAGGTTGGCGACGTTGCGGATCATGAACAGATCGCCCGGGTCGGTCTGAAACAGGGTGGCCGGCTCGACCCGGGAATCGGAACAGGCGACGACGCAGATCTGCGGGCGCTGGCCCTGGGTCACCAGTTCCTGGATAAGCGGTTTCGAATCCTGAAAAGCGCCGGCACGAAACCGGCGGTATCCGTCGATCAGTTTGTCCACACTGGCGCTCATGTTCACCGCTCCTTCGCGTGCTGTCCGTCCTAGGCCGATTCCGCCTCGCGGCGTTTTTCCGCCTTCTTGCGTTCGTTGGGATCGAGGATCGCCTTGCGCAGGCGGATCGCCTTGGGCGTGACCTCGACCCGTTCGTCGTCACCGATATAGCTGATGGCCTGTTCCAGGGTCAGCCGGCGGGGCGGCGACAGACGCACCGCGTCATCCTTGCCGGAGGCACGATGGTTGGTCAACTGCTTGGCCTTCAACGGATTGACTTCCAGGTCGTTGGACCGCGCGTTTTCACCGATGATCATGCCTTCATAGATGGCTTCGCCCGAACCGATGAACAGGACGCCCCGTTCTTCCAGGTTGGCCAGCGCATAGGCGACGCTTTGCCCGGGCGCGTTGGAAATCAATACCCCATTGCGCCGCCCCGGCACGGTGCCCCGGTAGGGGCCGTAGGAATGGAACAGGCGGCTCATCACGCCGGTGCCGCGGGTTTCCGTCATGAAATCGCCGTGGTAACCGATCAGGCCGCGGGTCGGGACCAGGAATTCCAGGCGCGCCTTGCCGCCGCCCGAGGGCTTCATGCTCTTCAACTCGCCCTTGCGCAGGCTCAACGCCTCGACGACCGTGCCGGAATATTCCTCGTCCACGTCGACGACGACTTCCTCGATCGGTTCTTCCCGCTGGCCGGTGTCCGGATTGGTGCGGTAGAGCACGCGGGGCCGCGAGATCGACAGTTCATATCCCTCGCGGCGCATCTGTTCGATCAGCACGCCCAACTGCAATTCGCCCCGCCCGGCCACGTCGAAGGCGTTGTCGTCGGGGGTCTGGGTGATCTTGATGGCGACGTTGCCTTCGGCTTCCCGGTCGAGCCGGTTGCGGATGACTCGCGACTGCACCTTGTCGCCGTCCTTGCCCGCGAGCGGCGAATCGTTGATCGAAAACGTCACCGACAGGGTCGGCGGATCGACCGGCTGCGATTCGAGCGGCTCGGTCACTTCGGGATCGCAAAGCGTATCGGCGACGGTCGCCTTGGTCAGGCCCGCCAAGGCCACGATATCGCCGGCTTCGGCCCGGTCCACGGGCTGACGTTGGAGATCGCGGAACACCAGGATCTTGGAGACCCGGCCCTGTTCGATCAGCTTGCCGTCACGGCTCAGCGCCTTGATCGGCATGTTGGCCTCGACCACGCCCGACTGGATGCGGCCCGTCAGGATGCGGCCCAGGTAGGGATCGGCCTCCAACGTGGTCGCCAGAATGGTGAAGGGCGCCTCTTCCGAACCTACGTCGGGCGAGGGCACATGCTTAGTGATCAATTCGAACATCGGTTGCAGGCCGTCGCCGTTGGCGTCCGGTGTCGCACCCGCCCAACCGTCCCGCCCGGAGGCGTAGAGCAGCGGGAAATCGAGCTGCTGGTCGTTGGCGTCGAGCGCGGCGAACAGGTCGAAGACTTCTTCATGCACTTCGTCGATGCGGGCATCGGGGCGGTCGACCTTGTTGATCACGACGATCGGCTTGAGGCCCAGCTTCAACGCCTTGCCCAACACGAACTTGGTCTGCGGCATCGGCCCTTCGGCGGAATCGACCAACAGCACGACGCCGTCGACCATGCCCAGGATGCGTTCGACCTCGCCGCCGAAATCGGCGTGGCCGGGCGTGTCGACGATGTTGATGCGGAAATCCCGCCATTCGACCGACGTGCATTTCGCCAGGATGGTGATCCCGCGTTCGCGTTCCAGGTCGCCGGAATCAAGGGCGCGTTCGGCGACCGCCTGGTTGGCGCGGAAGGCGCCCGATTGGCGCAGAAGCCCGTCGACGAGCGTGGTCTTGCCATGGTCGACGTGGGCGATGATGGCGATGTTGCGGAGCAGGGTCCGGGTCATGATCGGGGGTCGCTTCTATAATATGTCAGGGGCGCGCGGCGTCGCGCTGGCCGCTATATATATCGCGCGGCCCGCGGACGCCAGAAAATGCTGCACCTGCGTTATGAGAATGCCGGGAAAGCCGGCGGCCTAGTCCCGGAGTTTAAGCGCCATGGCGGCCTTGAGATCGGTTTCCGGCCGGGCGCCCATCTGGCAGATGACTTCGCCGGCGGCGATCCCGCCCATCTTGGCACAGGTCACGAGGTCTTCGCCCTGGGTATAGCCGTACAGGAAGCCGGCGGCATACGCGTCACCGGCGCCGGTGGTGTCGATCACCTTGCCCACGGGCGCGGCGGGGACGGCCTGCATGCCCGCATCGCTGACCACGACCGAGCCTTTTTCGGACCGGGTCAGGGCCGCGATCTTGCAGTGACCCGCGACCTTGGCGGCGGCTTCGTCGAAGCTGTCGACTTCGTAAAGCGCCATGATTTCGGCCTCGTTGGCGAACAGGATATCGACGTGGCCTTCGATCAGGTCCAGGAAGTCGGCGCGGTGACGGTCGACGCAGAACGGATCGGACAGCGACAGGGAAACCTCGCGGCCCGCGTCTTCCGCCGTCTTGGCGGCCGTGCGGAACGCCTGCTTGGCGTCTTCCGGATCCCAGAGATACCCTTCCAGATAGGTCACCTTGGCATCCTTGACGGCCTCAAGGTCCACGTCGGCCGGGCCGAAATGGATGCTGGCGCCCAGGTGGGTCAGCATCGTGCGCTGCGCATCCGGCGTGACCAGGACCAGGCAATTGCCCGTGTCCGGGCCGTCGGCCGCCGGCGCCGTTTGGTAATGCACGCCGAGCGAGCGGATATCGTGGGCGAAGATCTTGCCGAAGGCGTCGTCCTTGACCTTGCCCATGAAGGCGCATTTGGCGCCCAGGCCGGCCATCACGGCGATGGTATTGGCGGCGGACCCGCCGGAGCATTCCACGGCCGGGCCGACCTTGTCATAGACCTGGCGCGCCTGATCGGCATCGACCAGGGTCATCGCGCCCTTGGCCAGGCCTTCGCTATCCAGCAAGGCGTCATCGGTCTGGGTCAGCACATCGACGATGGCGTTGCCGATACCGGCAACGTCGAAACGGGGATTGGTCATCAAAACCTCTTTATCAACTCATTCCGCCCGCAATTCGGCGCCGGGCCGTGCGGCGGCGCGTCGTCATTCCGGGTCGTTGGGTGGGCGCGGAGTATAACGAAGGCGGGCCCGGCGTCTACCCCGCCTTCCGGCATGCCGGGGCCGGGGCGGTGCCGAGGCGGGCGACGCCTTGCTTGAGGGGGCGGGGACGGCGTACAAGCGAAGACGGAAAACGGCGGCGCCGCGCACCCGCCTTGAATGCGCCGAAAAACAGGACATCTCTTGGTCATGATCAACGCCCTCGTCAAAGGCGTCCATCAACTGGGCGACAAGAAAACCCAGAAGCCGCTGTGGATTTCCATCGCGCTGGCCCTGGGCGTGTTCATCGTGCTGTGGGTGACCTCGGGCGCCGCCATCAAGTACACCGCGATCTTCGATTACGGCTGGCTGGAGACGATATCCGACGCGCTCGGCTGGGCCCTGGTGCTGGTGATCACCTGGATATTGTTCCCGGGCGTCGTCTCGGCGGTGGTTGCCTTGTTCCTGGATCAGATCGCCGAATCGGTCGAGGAACGGCACTATCCCGGCCTTCCCCCGGCCCAGGGCCAGACCGTCGGCGAACAGGTCATGACGGCGCTGCGGTTTCTCGGCGTGATGGTCCTGCTGAACCTGTTGATCCTGCCGACCATGCTGCTGGGGCCGATCTACCCGGTGCTGTTCTATTGCGTGAACGGCTATCTTCTGGGCCGCGAATATTTCGAAATGGTCGCCGCCCGGCGCATGGACATGCGGTCGACCTTCCTGCTGCGCCGCGCGCACGGCGGGCGGCTGTTTTTGACAGGGGTCTGCATTGCCTTTTTGTTGACCATACCGGTGGTCAACCTGCTGACGCCGGTGATCGCCACGGCGGCCATGGTGCATTTGTTCGAGGACTGGCGCCGGCGCGCCGAGTTCAAGGCCGGCGGCGGCGGTTCAGGAGATGCCTCGGGCGGTTCCGGCGGCACCGCCGTCACCCCCCGGCCGGACGTTTCACCCCCTGCGTGAATCGCCGTTTCGGCGGTGAACTCAATACTGGACGGATCAGGGCCCAGGGCGTAAGTAAATGGCTATGTTCGGGAAGAAAAAGGACAGCCCGCCGCCCGCGGCCCCCGCTGACCAAAAGGAAATCGACGTGAGTGACGAAACCAACGAAGACGGCGGCGATCTCTCCGCGCCGCCCCTGAAACCGTTTTCCCGCAAGGGCTCCCATGCACCGAAGCCGCCCACGTCTTCGGGCATGTCCCCCGATGTTCATCGCCGCCCACCGGAGGTGCCGACCACGGCGCGCCGCATCGACCGGGCGCGGTCCATCGATTCGGGATCGGACCAGAAACGCCTGATCGTCGGCCGCGACATTTCGCTGACCGGCGAAATCACCTCCTGCGACCGGCTGGTCGTCGAAGGCCAGGTCGAGGTCACCCTGCCGGGGGCCCGTCTGATCGAGGTCGCGCCGACCGGCGTGTTCAAAGGCAACGCCGATGTCGAGGAAGCCGATATCTCAGGCCGTTTCGAAGGCGAATTGATTGCCCGCGGACGGCTGGTCGTCCGTGCCGGCGGCCGCGTTCAGGGCAAAATCCGATACGGCCGGATCGTCATCGAACAAGGCGGCGAGATTTCCGGCGACATGCAGACCCTGGACGACGAGGGCGCTTGAGGCCGGTGGCCCCGCGTTCTGCCCGTTCTTTCCTGATTTCCGCTTTATCGGCCGTGCTGCTGTCGGCTTGTGCTGCCGGCGGCAACGACGGCTTCGTGCCGGTGGCCAAGACCGCCGCCACGGCGGCGCCCGGCCCGGCCGAACCGGAGGTCGCCGCCCTGCCCCCGCTGCCCCATGTTCAGGCCGCGGAGGTTCTGGCCTTTTCCCGGGCCGATCTGCTGCATGCCTTCGGCTCGCCCGCGTTTCGCCGGGTCGATAAGGGGGCGGAAATCCTGCGCTTCCGGGGCGAGGGCTGCCTGTTGGACGTCTATCTCTATGACGACGCCGAAAGCGCTCCGGGCAAGAAGATCGAAACGGGCGGTTCCGGCACGGCGCGGGTCGCCCATTTCGAAGCCCGCGACGCCGACGGCAGAACGACCGACCGCGAGGCCTGCGCCAACCGCACGCCGCGCGAACGCAGCCGCTCGTAATCATTCCTAAAACGCAACGAATCAAAGGCGGCTAGACCGTCTTGCCCTTGAACCGGCAGAGATCGGTGACGACGCAGGCCGCGCAATCGGGCTTCCGCGCCTTGCAGACATAGCGGCCCAGCAGGATCAGCCAATGATGGGCGTGGCGCATATAGGCGTCCGGCGTCACCTTCAACAGCTTCTTTTCCACGGCCAGCGGCGTCTTGCCCGGCGCCAGGCCCGTGCGGTTGCCGATACGGAAGATATGGGTGTCGACCGCAATGGTCGGCGCGCCGAAGGCGATGTTGCGCACGACATTGGCCGTCTTCCGCCCGACGCCCGGCAGGGCCTCCAGCGCGGCCTGATCGTCCGGCACGACGGACCCGTGCTTGTCGATCAGGATCTGAGACAGGGCGTAGACGTTCTTCGCCTTGTTCCGGTAGAGGCCGATGGTTTTCACGTAATCGCGGATCGTCGCCTCGCCCAGGGCGACCATCTTTTCCGGCGTGTCGGCGACCTTGAACAGCGGCCCCGTCGCCTTGTTGACGCCGACGTCCGTCGCCTGCGCCGACAGCACGACCGCGACCAGCAACGTGAACGGGTTGACCCAATCCAATTCGCCCTTAGGCTCCGGGTTCTGTTCCTGGAGCCGGCGGTAGAATTCCTCGACGTCTGCTTTTTTCATGGCGGTTCTTCTGGGTTCGGGGGGTTGATCCAGGTCATCATGCCCCGGACGGGGGTGGGATAGATTGCCACCTTCTTCCACCCGGGAACAACCGATGAACGACACGTCCTATCCCCTGCAGCGGCATTTCTGGCGGCGCATCGCGCCGGGCCTCGCGGTGTTGCTGGCGGTGATCGTCGCCGCTTCGGTCTTTGCCGTAACCCGTTCGACGGAAAGCATCTATCTGGAACTTGCGCGCAAACGGGCCGAGGCCGTGTCGACCGCCGTCTCGACCTCGGCGCCCGAGGCCTGGGCGCACCTGCTGGCCCATGGCGATACCCGCGCCGACCATGAAAAACTGCGCGCCGCCATCGATCAGGAAGTTCACGAACTGCGCATCAAGGCGATGAAGGTCTACAACCTGGCGGGCCAGGTCCTGTTTTCGACCGACAGCGCCGATTTCGCCAAGCGCGAGACCAACCCCGCCCTGAAGACCGTCGTCTTCGACGGCACGCCGGTCTTGGTCCGGATCGAGGAGAACGGCGAAGCGCTCTATGAAATCTACGTGCCGGTGACCGATGCCAAGGGCGACATCGCCGCCGTCTTCGAATTGTACGAACCGGTCGATTATCTGGATGCGCTGCTGGTGCGCTCGGGCTTCATCGCCGCCGCCATTCCGGGTGCGGGATTGCTGCTGCTGTTGGTCGGGTTGGGGCTGTTGGTCCGGCGCGGTCAGCGGGAAATCGACAGCCGCGCCTCGGCCCTGATGGAAACCCGGCGCAAGCTGGAGAGCTTTCTTTCGCAAAGCGCCGCCGACGCGGCGCGGGGCGGCGGCGACATTCCGTCGAAGCGCGTGCGCCTGACCCTGTTCTATTCCGACGCCCGGGATTTCACCGGCTATTCGGAAAACAATCCGCCGGAACGGGTCGTCTGGTTCCTCAACGAATTGATGGGCATTCAGGTCGCCGCCGTGCAGGCCCATGGCGGCGACGTCGACAAGATGATCGGCGATGCCCTGCTGGCCCGCTTCGACGGCGACGGGGCCGAGGCCCGGGCGCTTGCCGCCGCCCGCGATGTGCAGTCGGAACTGGCGCGCGCCAACCTGCCGCGCCCGGTCGGCATCGGCATCTACACGGGCGAGGTCATTTCCGGCGCCGTGGGCGCCGCCGACCGGCGCGACTTCACGGTGATCGGCGACGGCGTCAATGTCTCGGCCCGGCTCTGTTCCGCCGCCGCCGCGGGCGAGATCGTGATCGACGGCCAATCGCTTGCCGCCGCCGGGGAGGCCGACGCCGCCGACTTCGGCGAAGAAGAGGAAATCACCGTCAAGGGACGGCGTGAGCCGGTGCGCATCCGCCGCAGCCCGGCATCTGAAAAAGCCGCCTGAATTTCCCCCCTTTTCTCGGGCCGCCACGGGCGTATCATGGCGGTATGACCGATGCCGCCGCGCCCCAAGAGAACGATTTCGATCCGGACGCCTGCGTGTTCCGGACGGAGCTTCGCCCGCACCGGTCCAACACCCTGCGCGGCGTCCACATCTTCATGTGGGTGCTGGCCGTGTTCTGGGTGCCGCTGTCGGCCTTGTTCATCGTGATCGGCGCCTGGCCGGTGTTTCCCTTCCTCGGCGGCGAGATGCTGCTGCTTTACGCGCTGCTGCGGCTCAACCTGCGGCGCGGCAAGGAGGTCGAAACCATCGCTGTCTCGGCCCGGGAGTTAAGCGTCGAACGCGTCAGCCATTGGGGCAAGCAGAGCCGCTGGTCGTTTCAGCCGCAATGGCTGCAGGTCCTGGTCGAGGAACGCAAGGGCCGTCAATCGGCGCTGCTGTTGCGCTCGCACGGGCGGTCGCTGGCCATCGGCCGCTTCCTGACCTTGGATGAAAAGACGAGCGTCGCGGAAAAGCTGAAACGGGTGATCGCCGACCTACGGAATCCGGCCCTCTCGCTTTAGGCATGTTCCGGGCCCGGCGCCCGCCGGTTCAGACCGGATCAGGAAAGCCCCAAAACATCGCGCATGGAATACAGGCCCGGCGCTTTGTCTTCGCACCACATGGCGGCGCGCACGGCGCCGCGGGCAAAAATTTCGCGCCCGGCGGCCCGGTGGGTCAGCTCGATCCGTTCCGACGGTCCGGCGAAGACCACCGTGTGATCGCCGACCACGTCGCCGCCGCGCAGGGTGGCATAGCCGATGGCACCCTCGGGACGGGCGCCCGTGTGGCCTTCGCGGGACAGCACGGCGTGTTCGTCGTGATCGATGCCGCGCCCTTGCGCCGCCGCCTTGCCCAGCATCAATGCCGTGCCGGACGGCGCGTCGATCTTGTGCTTGTGGTGCATTTCGACGACTTCGATGTCGTATTCGGGGCCGAGGGTCGCGGCGACCTGCTGCGCGAGGCCCACCAGCAGATTGACGCCCAGCGACATGTTGCCCGCCTGGACGATGGGCGCTTTCTCGGCCGCCCCGTCGACGGTCGATTGCTCGTCCGCGGAAAGCCCGGTGGTGCCGATGACCATGGCCGTCTGGGTATCGAAGGCCAGCGCCGCATGGGCCGCCGTCGCCGCCGGAACGGTGAAATCGATGACCACGTCCGACGCCTCGAACAACGCCCGCGCATCGTCCATGACCACCGCGCCCACGCTGTCGTTGCCGACCAGCAGGCCCAGATCCTGGCCGATGAAGGGGCTGCCCGGCTGTTCCGTGCCGCCCGCGAGCGTGCCGCCCGGCGTTTCCAGCACGGTCTGGATCAGCATGCGGCCCATGCGTCCGCCGCAACCGACAATTCCGATGTTCATGGGGTCACTCCGTTCCCGCCCGATTGATTGGGGGGAAATCTATGGAGCCGACGGCGATAAGGGAACCGGAAATTTCATTTTCACAAAACAACGATCGCGACCCTGGAATCGGGCCGCTCAGGTTCTGTGATTAGTCCTTCAGGTCTTCCCAGAGTTCCTTGACCTTGTCGAAGAAGCCCGTGGATTGCGGGTTCTGGGTCTTCTTGTCGCCGGCGTCCTCGAACTCTTTCAGGAGTTCCTTCTGCTTGTCGGTCAGGTTTTGCGGCGTTTCGACCGAGACCTGGACGAACATGTCGCCGCGCGATTTGGACCGCATCACCGACATGCCCTTGCCCGACAGGCGCAATTGGTGGCCCGTCGGCGTACCGGCGGGGATTTTGACCCGGGCAAGCTTGCCTTCGATGGTCGGAACCTCGACCTCGCCGCCGAGCGCCGCCGTGGTCATCGGGATCGGCACGCGGCAATGAATGTCGGCGCCGTCGCGGTGGAAGAAGCGGTGCGGGCGAATGCCCAGGAACAGATACAGATCGCCCGGGGGGGCGCCGCGCAGACCGGCCTCGCCCTCGCCCGCCAGGCGGATGCGCGTACCATCCTCCACACCCGCAGGAATCGTGACGGAAAGCGTCTTTTCCTTGTGGACGCGACCGGCGCCGCCACAGACCTTGCAGGGGTCCTTGATCACCGTGCCCCGGCCCTGGCAGGTCGGGCAGGTGCGTTCGACCGTGAAGAAACCGGATTGCGAGCGCACGCGCCCGGCCCCGCCGCAGGTGCCGCAGGATACGGGGGCGGCGGCATCTTCGGCGCCGGTGCCGTCACAGGCCTCGCAGCCGACGGAGGTCGGCACGCGGATTTCCGCTTTCTTGCCGTTGAAGGCGTCTTCCAGCGACAGTTCCATGTTGTAGCGCAGGTCGGCGCCGTGGCCGCCGGCATGGCCGCCGCGGCCACCGCCGCGCCCGCCCATGAACTCACCGAACATTTCTTCGAAAATGTCGCCGAAACCGCCGAAGCCCTGGCCGCCCTGGGAAAACCCTTCGAACCCGCCGCCACCGCCGCCCTGCTCAAAGGCGGCATGGCCGAAGCGGTCGTAGGCGGCGCGTTTTTCGCCGTCCTTCAGGACCTCGTAGGCCTCGTTCAGTTCCTTGAAGTTCTTCTCGGCTTCCTTGTCGTCGGGATTGCGGTCGGGATGAAATTTCATCGCGAGCTTACGATAGGCGGATTTCAGCTCGCCCTCGTCCGCGTCCTTATCGACGCCCAGAATGTCGTAGTAATCGCGTTTGTCAGCCATGGCGGGACCCCCTCCCGGAGCCGGGATTATGGAACAGCCGATCCGTGGCCGCCGGGGACGAGGTCATTGCCTTCGCGCCCCCGGCGGCCGGATTGGATCAGTCGTCCTTCTTGCCCTTGGGGGCGTCGTCGGCGTCGGGATTGACTTCCTCGAAGTCGGCGTCAACCACGGTGGAGTCTTCGGACTTGGCGTCCGCGTCACCGCCGGAAGCATCGGCAGACCCTTCGGCCTCGCCTTCTTCCTGGGCCGCCTTGTACATGGCTTCGCCCAGTTTCATGGCCGCCTGGGAAAGGGCTTCGCACTTGGCGTTGATCGCCTCGGCGTCCTCGCCTTCCTTGGCTTCCTTGAGCTCTTCGATGGCCGTCTCGATCGCCGACTTGTCGTCGCCGCCGATCTTGTCACCGTATTCGGAGAGGTTCTTTTCCGCCGAATGAAGCAGGGTGTCGGCCGTGTTCCGGGCTTCGACCAGATCGCGGCGTTTCTTGTCCTCGTCGGCGTGGGATTCGGCGTCCTGGACCATGCGTTCGATGTCGTCGTCCGACAAACCGCCCGAGGCCTGGATGCGGATCTGCTGTTCCTTGTTGGTCGCCTTGTCCTTGGCCGAAACGTTGACGATGCCGTTGGCGTCGATGTCGAAGGTGACCTCGATCTGCGGCAGGCCGCGCGGGGCCGGCGGGATGCCCATCAGATCGAACTGACCCAGCAGCTTGTTGTCCGCCGCCATTTCACGTTCGCCCTGGAACACGCGGATGGTCACCGCACCCTGGTTGTCCTCGGCGGTCGAGAAGACCTGGGACTTGCGGGTCGGGATCGTCGTGTTGCGGTCGATCAGGCGGGTGAACACACCGCCCAGGGTTTCGATGCCCAGGGACAGCGGCGTCACGTCCAGCAGCAGCACGTCCTTGACGTCGCCCTTCAGCACGCCGCCCTGGATCGCCGCACCCAGCGCCACGACTTCGTCCGGGTTGACGCCCTTGTGCGGCTCACGCCCGAAGAACTCCTTCACGACCTTGTGGACCTGGGGCATGCGGGTCATGCCGCCGACCAGGATCACTTCGTCGATCTCGGAGGCCTTGAGGCCCGCATCCTTGAGCGCCTTCTTGCAGGGCTCGATGGTGCGCTCCACCAGGTCTTCGACCAGGGTTTCCAGCTTGGCGCGCGACAGCTTGATGTTGAGGTGCTTCGGGCCCGACTGGTCGGCCGTGATGAACGGCAGGTTGACCTCGGTCTGGGTCGTCGACGACAGCTCGATCTTGGCCTTTTCGCCGGCTTCCTTCAGACGCTGCAGGGCGAGGCGATCCTCGCGCAGGTCGATGCCGTTTTCCTTTTTGAATTCCTCGGCCAGGTAATCGACGATGCGCTGGTCGAAATCTTCACCGCCCAGGAAGGTGTCGCCGTTGGTCGACTTGACCTCGAACACGCCGTCGCCGATTTCCAGGACGGACACGTCGAAGGTGCCGCCGCCCAAGTCATAAACCGCGATGACGCCGGATTCTTTCTTGTCCAGGCCATAGGCCAGGGCCGCCGCCGTCGGCTCGTTGATGATGCGGAGCACTTCCAGGCCGGCGATCTTGCCGGCGTCCTTGGTGGCCTGACGCTGGGAATCGTTGAAGTAGGCGGGAACCGTGATGACCGCCTGGGACACCGGCTCGCCGAGATAGCTTTCGGCCGTTTCCTTCATCTTCTGCAGGATGAAGGCGGAAATCTGGCTGGGGCTGTATTTGTTGTCGTCGACTTCGACCCAGGCATCGCCGTTGTCGCCCTTGACGATGTTGTAGGGGACGAGCTTCTTGTCTTTCTCGACAGTCTTGTCCTCGAACCGGCGGCCGATCAGGCGCTTGATCGCGAACAGGGTGTTCTCCGGATTGGTCACCGCCTGGCGCTTGGCCGGCAGACCCGTGAGGCGTTCGCCCGCGTCGCTGAACGCGACCATGGACGGCGTGGTGCGGGCCCCTTCCGAGTTTTCGATCACCTTCGCGTCCTTACCGTCCATGACGGCGACGCAGGAGTTCGTGGTGCCCAAGTCGATACCGATAACCTTACTCATGTGTCAGTCCTTTCTTTTCGGCAAACCGTCCCGCGGGCCCGATTTCGGCGCCCATCCGCGGCTTCCTTAATTGTCTCAGGTGCTGCTTACCCCATGCCCGGATGCTTTGAAAGCATCCGATCCCTCAACCGAGGGACAGGGGGTGTTTCGGCCCCTGGAACCATTCGTAACAAACCAAGTGTTAAAAACCTCTTGGGTTCGAGGGTTATATAATCGGGACAATTACGCCCCGCAACCCGACAGGAGACAAAAAATCTCCCGGAACCCTGGGGATTTCGAGGGCTCTTTCAAGCCCCGATCACAGTTCCTCATCCAGCTTGCCGCCGGCGCCGCCGGCATCCTTTTCATAGGCCTTGTTGCCGTCGCCGCCGCCTGCCTGGGCGTCGTCTGCGGGCGCGGAAACGGGCTCGGGCTTGGGTCCGCCGCGCGTCACGCCGACCTTGGCCGGGCGCAGCAGACGGTCGTTCAGCATGTAGCCCGCTTCGACGACCTGGGCGATGGTGCCCTGCGGCTTGCTTTCGTCGGGGATTTCGAACATCGCCTCATGAGCGTTGGAATCGAAACGTTCGCCCAAAGGATCGATGCGGGTGATGCCGTTGCGTTCCA
>NZRL01000028.1 GCA_002696205.1 Rhodospirillaceae bacterium
CGCAGGACCGGCGGTTGCGACGCGATCAATTCGCGGGCCGCGTCGGACATCTGGACGGTCGCAGGGTCGATGTTCAATTCTTCGGCGGCGCGCATGATCTGGTTGCGCACGATGGGCACCCAGGGGGCGTCGGCTTCGGAAATCGCGACCAGATCGGCCCAGTCCTGCAACGCGCCGGCGGTGTCGCCTTCCTGTGCTTTCTTGAGGCCCAGGTAATAGCGGGACTTGGGCTCGAACGGCGCTTTCTCGGTCACTGCGCGGAAGATTTCCGCCGCCGGTTCGACGACCTTCATGCCGCCGGCCAGGATCAGGCCCTCGGCATAGGTGACCTCGACATCCGGGCGGCCGTCGGCCAGGGCGCGGGCCTTGCCATAGGCCGCCATGGCGTCGTCGTTGCGGTCGAGCGCGATATAACTGCGGCCCAGCAACAGCCAGCCGTCGATATCGTCGGGGTCTTCTTCCAGCTTTTTCTCAAGGCGCGCGACAGCAGCTTCCATGTCGCGTTTCTGGGCGGCCTCGGCGGCCTGCTGCGCGGGGTCGGCTTGGGCCTGGCCCTGACCGCCGACACCGGCGACCCGGTGGGATTCGGCGGCGATGTCGCGCCCGGCATAGGGCTGGTCCGGCTGAAACGGCGATCCGTGCAAGAGATAGAACACCGCCGCCGCCAAGGGCACGCCGCAGGCAACCAGGGCCGCCGTCACCCGGGCTGGGCGCGGGGCGGAGGCGTCGGCGGTCGGCGTCGTCGCCGCGCGTTCCGCGTCGGCGGCCAGCAGGCGGCGTTGAACTTCCAGGCGCGCCGCCTCGGCGGCTTCGGCGTCGAGCAAGCCGCCCGCGGCATCGCGCTCGATCTCCGCCAATTGGTCGCGGAACACGGTCAGATCGTAGTCGGCGCGGGTCGCCGGAGAACTCCGCCGTTTGATCAGGGGCCAGGCGAGGGCCAGCCCGACGGCGGCGCCGAGGATGGTCATGGCGACGATCAGGCCGGTCATTTCTGGTCTCCGTCGAGAATTTTCGCGAGCCGCGCCCGTTCCTCGGCGCTGAGCGGCGCCTGGGCCGAGGCGATGGTCATGCCGCGCCGCTTGCGGAAGAACAGGAACAGGGCCAGCAGGCCCAGAACAGCGACGATCCCCGGCCCGGCCCAAAGCACGATGGTCGATTTCTTGACCGGCGGGTTCAACAGGACGTAATCGCCGTAGCGGTCGACGATAAAGGCGATGACTTCGTCGTTGCTGTCCCCGGCCTTGATGCGTTCGCGCACCAGGACGCGCAGGTCCTTGGCCAATCCGGCATCGGAATCGTCGATCGACTGATTCTGGCAGACAAGACAGCGCAGGTGTTTGGAGATATCCCGCGCGCGGGCTTCCAACGCCGGATCGGGCAGCATCTCATCCGGATTGACGGCGAGGGCCGGTGCGGGCGCCGCCACCGACCCCAAGGTCAGAAGGGCGGCCAGCAGAACGGCGCGGACCGGGATCGGCAGGCGGGTCATTGGCTGCCTCCCTGAATGGCGCGGATCAGCGGCAAAATCTTGGTCTCCAGCATGTCGCCGACGATGGGGCCGGTCTGCTTGTATCGAATGCGGCCCTTGCCATCGACGATGAAGGTTTCCGGCACGCCGTAGACCCCCCAATCGATGCCGACGCGGCCGCTGATATCGGCGCCGACGGCGGTGTAGTTGTCGCCCAGGTTACGCAGCCAGTTCAGTGCCGCATCCGGCGTGTCCTTGTAGTTCAGGCCGTAGACCGGAACGATCCCCATCTCGGCCAGCTTGTTGATATAGGGGTGTTCGGCGCGGCAGGGCACGCACCAGCTGGCGAAGACGTTGACGACGCTGACCTGGCCTTTCTTGAGGTCGGCCGTGGAAAATCCGTCGCCCTTGCGGCCCGGGATCGTCGGCAGGTCGAAGGTCGGCGCCGGTTTGTCGATCAGGGCCGACGGAATGATCTTCGGATCCTTCGTCAGGCCGACCGCGAAGTAGACGGCCAGCACCGCGAACAGGACGAGCGGCAACAGATACATAAGGCGTCCGCGCATGGTCGTCTCTTTCCCCCGCCCCGCCCTGGCCTAGTCGGCGCCCGCCGCCGCGGGCGCGGCGGAGGTGCTGCGCGTCGGCGCGCCGACGCGGTGGCGGCGGTCGGTCAGGCTGAGCGCCCCGCCGGCGACCATGATCATCAGGCCGGCCCACATCCAGGCGACCAGCGGATTGAAATAAAGGCGCGTGACGAAGCCGGGCTTGCCCGACGGCGCCGTGCCCCGGTCGCCGACCACGGCGTAAATGTCGCCGGAGAACAGGGAATCGATTCCGGCCTCCGTCGTCGGCGTGCCCGAAACGTTGTAGACGCGTTTTTCCGGCGTCAGCTGCACGATCTCGCGGCCGTCCTTGAACACCGTGAAATGGCCCAGGGTGGTGGCGTAGTTGGGGCCCGTGCCCTGGCGGGCGCCGTCGAACCGGAATTCGTATCCGGACAGCGTCACCGTATCGCCGGGCGCCATGACCTGGATGCTTTCCTTGACCCAGGCCCCGGCCCCGGTCATCCCGGCGATGGTCACGGCCAGGCCGAAATGCGCCAGGGTCATGCCCCAGGATGCGCGCGGCTGACGCGTCAGGCGCGACAGCGACCGGCCCATGGGTTCGCGGAACAGGCGCACCCGCTCGGCCAGTTCGACCAGCGTGCCGACGGCCAGCCAGGCCGCCAATGCCATCCCGACGATGCCCAGGAACGGCCCGTCGGTGACCAAGGCCCAGGCACCGACGGCGCCGATCGCGGCGGCGATCATGGCGGGCCAGAGGCGGACAACGGCGGCGCGCCAATCGCCGCGTTTCCAACTCAACAGCGGGCCGATGGCCATGACCACGATCATCGGGATCATGATGGGAATGAATACGGCGTTGAAGAACGGCGGGCCGACGGAAACCTTGCCGCCGTCGACGGCGTCCAGCAGCAGCGGATAGAGCGTGCCCAGCAGAACCACCGCCGTCGCCGTCGCCATCACCAGATTGTTGAACAGCAGGCCGCCTTCGCGGCTGATCGGCTGAAACAGGCCGGTCGACACCAACTGCGGGCCGCGCCAGGCATATAGGGCCAGCGAGCCGCCGATGACGATGATCAGCAGGACCAGGATGAACACGCCGCGCGCCGGGTCCGTGGCGAAGGCATGGACCGAGGTCAGCACGCCCGAGCGCACCAGGAAGGTGCCGAGCAAGCTCATGGAGAACGTGATGATGGCGAGCAGGATGGTCCAGCCCTTGAGCGTGTCGCGTTTTTCCACGACCGTCGCCGAATGCAAAAGCGCAGTACCGGCCAGCCAGGGCATGAAGGACGCGTTCTCGACCGGGTCCCAATACCACCAGCCGCCCCAGCCCAGCTCATAATAGGCCCACCAGCTGCCGAGCCCGATGCCCGCCGTGAGGAAAGCCCAGGCGGCCAGGGTCCAGGGCCGCA
Source organism: Rhodospirillaceae bacterium (assembly GCA_002696205.1). GTDB lineage: Bacteria > Pseudomonadota > Alphaproteobacteria > Rhodospirillales > Casp-alpha2 > UBA1479. The sequence goes on from NZRL01000028.1 coordinate 3,444, forward strand.
CCCAACGGGCCCAGGCGGCATCGACGCGGCCTTCGATCAGGGCCGCGATGGCAAAGGAAAAGGCCATCGAGAATCCGACATAGCCCAGGTAGAGCATGGGCGGATGGATCGCCAAGCCCGGGTCCTGCAGCAACGGGTTCAGGTCGTTGCCGTTGGGCGGCGCCGGGATCAGGCGGTCGAACGGGTTCGACGTCATCAGAATGAACAGATAGAAGCCGACGGCGATCAGCGCCTGAACCGACAGCACGCGGGCGCGCAGGCTGGGCGGCAGGTTGGCGCCGAAGGCCGCGACGGCGGACCCGAACAGCGCCAGGATCAGCACCCAGAGCAGCATCGAGCCCTCGTGGTTCCCCCAGACGCCGGAGATCTTGTAGATCAGCGGTTTATCCGTATGGGAATTCTGGGCGACGTTGAGGACCGAGAAATCCGACGTGATGTAAAGATGCGTCAGGCAGCCGAAGGCGACGGCGACCAGAAGGAATTGGCAAAGCGCCGCCGGCCGGGCCAGCGCCATCCAGGCAGCATCGCCGCGATGGGCGCCGATCAACGGCAGCGTCGCCTGCACGATGGCGACGAACAGCGCCAGCGCCAGCGCGTAATGCCCCAGTTCGGCGATCATTTGTAGGAGTCTTTCGTGGTCACGGGGATGTCGGCGGGATGCTGCTTGTCCGATCCTTCCTGCCAGCGGCCGGATTTCTTCAGCGCGTCGGCGACCTCGGGCGGCATGTAATTCTCGTCGTGCTTGGCCAAAACTTCCTCGGCGACGAACTGTTCGCCCATCAGGCGGCCCTCGGTGACCACGCCCTGGCCCTCGCGGAACAGGTCGGGGAGGATGCCCGTGTAGGTGACGCTGACCACATTCGCGCCGTCGGTGATGCGGAAGGCGGTGACGGCGTCGGCCTGTTTCTGCACGCTGCCGGTTTCGACCAGACCGCCCAGGCGGATGCGCCGGTCGATCTCGACCTTGCCGTCGGCGACGTCGGTGGGCGAATGGAAGAAGACGATGGAATCCTCGAAGGCCGTCAGGACCAGGGCCGCGGCGACCGCGAGCAGGCCCAGGCCGATGCCAGCGAAGGTCAGGCGTTTGTGTTTGCGCTTCACGTGTCGGGGGCTCCGTCAGCGGCGGGAGAGGCTTGGCGGCGAGCGGCTTTGCCGTCCGGTCCCTCAAGCTGGGCAAGGTCGGTCTCGGCGGCCTTGAGGCCCCGCAGGCTCAGCCACAGCAAAACCCCGAGCAGGCCGAAAACGGCAAGATAGCTGGGCCAGACGTAGCCCGCGTATCCACCCATTTCGAGAAATTTGCTGATGGTGTCCATGATGTTCGACGATGACCTTTGAATTTGGGCGTTTTTATGGTGATCGCACCAGAAATAGGCAACGCCGGTATCCTATACCAGATACCGGCGCCGTCTTTGACCCGGATCAGTTTATCGTTCTTGAATATGAGTGCAAGGGCGCTCGTCCTTGCCGGATCAGGCACCGGCCTCCTCGGCCTGGATTTGGCGGCGCGCCCGAACGCGGCCTTCGGTCAAGTCGCGGCGCATGCGCAGCATCAGAACCCATAGATAGTACGTCGTCGCGGCCCCGATCATCAGGAACAGGGGCCAGAGCATGTCGGGATGGATCGTCGGCCCGTCCATGCGCAGGATCGATGCCGGCTGATGCAGGGTGTTCCACCAATCGACGGAGAACTTGATGATCGGCACGTTGACGAAGCCGACCATGGCCAGGATCGCGGACGCTTTGGTGCCGCGCTGCGGATCGTCGAAGGCGCTGTTCAGCGCCATATAGCCGAGATAGAGGAAGAACAGCACCAGCATCGAGGTCAGGCGCGCATCCCAGACCCACCAGGTCCCCCACATGGGCTTGCCCCAAAGGGCGCCGGTGAACAGGGCGAGGAAGGTGAAACACGCCCCGATGGGCGCCGACGCCCGGGCCGCCACATCGGCCACGGGGTGTTTCCAGATCAGGCCGACCGCCGCAGAAATCGCCAGGCCTGTGTAACAGAACAGCGCCATCCAGGCCGCGGGCACGTGGACATACATGATGCGCACGGTTTCGCCCTGCTGATAGTCGGCGGGCGAGGCGAACAGACCCAGGTAGAGCCCGGCCCCGGCCAGGATCAACGTCGCCCCCGCCATCCAGGGCGTAAGGATGCCCGACAGCTTCATGAACCGGCGCGGATTGGCGAAATAATTCAACATGGGGCGGAACCTACCCTCTCCATTTTCATTATGCCAGCATCCGCTTTACTCCAGCGCCTGGCGCAAACCGGCCGCCGCGCCCCAGGGACAAAGTGCCAGGGTCGCGGCGAAGATCGCGCCCAGCAGCAGCAGGGGTGCGCGCGCCGGAAAACCGCCGATCGCGGCCTCGACCGCGCCGACGCCGAAGATCAGCACCGGAATGAACAGCGGCAGGATCAACAGCGCCAGCAACACGCCGCCGCGCCGCGATCCCAGGACAAGCGCCGCCCCCACCGCGCCGATCAGCGACAGCGCGGGCGTACCCAGCAACAGGGCCAGGATCAACAGCGCGAAGCCGTCCGCCGGCATGTTCATCAGGATCGCCAGCACCGGCGCCGCGATGATCAGCGGCAGGCCGGTGACCAGCCAATGGGCCAGCACCTTGGCCAGCACGACGACTTCCAGGCTCGGCGGGCTGAGCGCCATGAGTTCCAGGGAGCCGTCCTCGAAATCGTTGTGGAACAGCCGTTCCAGCGACAGCAGGACCGAGAGAAGGGCGGCGACCCAAAGCACGCCCGGCGCGATACGGGCCAGGGTATTGGGCTCCGGCCCGACGCCCAGGGGAAACAGCACCACGGCGATGACGAAGAACATCACGACCATGACGCTGTCCATGCCTTGGCGGAGCGCCAGGCGCAGGTCGCGTTCCAGGATGGCGCGAAATCCGGTCATGCGGCGGTTTCCTCGGCGGCGGCGCGGGCGGCGCTGACCGTGTATTGCCCGAGGTCCAGATTGACGGCGTCTTTCAATTCAAGGTCCGAATGGGTCGAGACGGCGACCATGCCGCCGCCGTCACGATGCCGATGGATCAGATCGCGCAGGCGGCTGATGGTTTCCACGTCCAGCGCCGTCGCCGGTTCGTCCAGCAACCAGAGCACGGCCTTGCCCAGGCCCAGACGGGCGAGGTTGAGGCGCCGTTTCTGCCCGGCCGACAGGAACCGCGCGGGCAGGTCCGCCAGATGCCCAATGGCCAGAGCATCCAAAGCCGGGCCGACGGCCGTGGCGGGATCGGCGCCTTCCAACTGCGCCCAGAAGGCCAGGTTCTCGGCGGCGGTCAGGGCCGGTTTCACGGCGTCCAGATGGCCCAGATAGGCAAGCCGCGCGCGGTGGGCATCGGGGTCTTCGGCGACCGGCTCGCCGTTCCAGGAAAGCGTGCCGCCCGCGGGCGGCAGCAGGCCCGCCATGAGCCGCAGCAACGACGATTTGCCCGACCCGTTGGGCCCGGTCAGGACCAGGGCGCCGCCGGCGGGCAGATCGAAATCCAGCCCGCGGAATACGGGCCGGGTGCTGCGCAGGCAGTCCAGGGATGCGCCTTTGAACTGGTCCATGGGGCTCCGGTCAAAAAGTTGTCCGGCATTGATAGCCCGGAACGGGCAGGGAATACAGGGGGGTGCGAAAAAAGGCCGGGCTCTTGGGGAGAGCCCGGCCGAGTTCGGCTGGTTGCCGATTAAGGGGACCAGAGAGGGGGGTCTCTGGTAATAGACGAGGAGGTCTATGGTTCGTATTTAGCCATCGGATTGGGGCGAGAATGTGACCCGATTGTGATTATTTCTTGTGCCCCGGGAATCCCGGAAATCCGGGCTTTTCTGACGCTTTCGATTGGCTTATCCTTTTGCGCATGTCCATATTCCGCGCGATCCGGATGCCGTTGTTGGCGCTGATGCTCTTGGGCCTGGCGCCCTGGGGGGCACCTGTTTCCGCCCGGGCCGCCGACATGCCCGGCAAGGTGCTGGTCGAGGCGTTGCAAAGCGGCGGACATACCATCTACTTCCGCCACTCATCGACGGACTGGTCGCAGAACGACCAGGTCCGCCAAGCCGGCGATTGGAAAACCTGCGACGGGGCGCGGATGCGCCAGTTGTCCGACGCCGGGCGCGATCTGGCGGGGGCCATCGGCCGGGCGATGAAGGCGCTGAAGGTGCCGGTCGGCCGGGTGATTTCCTCGGAATATTGCCGTTCGGCCGAAACGGCGAAACTGTTCGGGTTCGGCGATCCGGAAACCACCACCGACATCATGAACCTGCGGTCCGACGAACACGTGGGCGGCCATGACGCCGCCGTGGCCAATGCCCGGCGGGTGTTCGCGACGCCGCCGCCGGACGGGACCAACACGGTCGTCGTCGGCCACGGCAATCTGATGAGGGCCGCCATCGGTGAATACACCGGCGAGGCCGGGGCCGTGGTTCTGCGCCCCAAGGCCGACAGCCCGACGGGCTTCGAAACGGTGACGGTTCTCGATCCCAAGGACTGGCAGGCGCTGGCGACGGCGCATGCGCCGATGGATTAGGCGGCGGCGAAACCGCCTTGCCCGCCCCCGGCGATCCGGCCTAGGCTCGCCCCTCATTTCGGCCGGAACGACAATTCCATAAAGCCATAGAACAAACGACCAAGCGGCGGGCGGCGCCAAGGCAGCGGCCCGGCGGCATATGCGGGAGAACACCATGAAGACAATCACGGCCCAGGACCTGAAAACCTGGCTGACCGACGGGACGGAATTCGGATTTATCGACGTCCGCGAGGAAGGCCAGTTCGGCGAGGGCCATCTCCTGCATTCGATCCCCCTGCCCTATAGCCGCCTGGAATTGGATATCGCGGCGCTGGTGCCCCGCGCCGACGTGCCGGTCGTTCTGGTCGACGACGGCGAAGGCGTCGCGGCCAGGGGCGCGGCGCGCCTGGAGGCCATGGGGTATACCGACGTGCGGGTGCTGGCGGGCGGCCTCGCGGCAAGCGAGGCGGCGGGGTTCACCATCTTCAAGGGCGTCAACGTGCCGTCGAAGACATTGGGCGAATTGGCGGAAGAGGCCGGGCATACGCCCTTCGTCGATGCCGAGGAAATGAAGCGCATGCTGGACGAGGGCGATGATTTCATCCTGCTCGACGGCCGCACGCCGAAGGAATTCAACACCATGAGCATCCCGGGCGGGCGGTCCTGTCCGAACGCGGAATTGCCGCTGCGCCTGCCGCTGTTGGTCGATAATCCGAAGACCAAGGTCGTGGTCAACTGCGCCGGGCGGACGCGCAGCCTGATCGGCGCGCAGACGCTCCGCAATTTCGGGTTCGAAAATCCGATCTACGCGCTGAAGCACGGCACCCAGGGCTGGCGCCTGGCCGGGTTCGAATTGGACAACGGCCGGACGCCGGAGCCGCTGCCCCAGGCCGTCGGCGAAGCCTTCGACGCGGCCAAGGCACGGGCCGAAGACTTCATGAACAAGAACGCCATTCCCAAGATCGATCTGGCGACGGCCGCCGATTGGGCCGTCGACGCGGGCCGGTCGTTCTTCCTGTTCGACGTCCGCACGGAAGAGGAATTCGCCGCCGGTCACCTGCCGGGCGCGGTTTTCGCGCCGGGCGGTCAATTGGTCCAGACGACCGACCAGAAGGTCGCGGTACGCGGGTCGCGCATCGTGCTTTGCGACGACAGCAACATCCGCGCGGCGAACACGGCCTATTGGCTGCGCGCCATGGGCCATGACGCCTATGTCCTGGACGACGACGCGTCAGACGCGTCATTGACCCTGCCGCTGCGCAAACCCGCCGTCCCGCCGGTCGGCGCGACGCTGGACGAGGTTGCGGCAAGTGACCTTCCCGCCGGGGCGGTCCTGATCGATCTGCGGCCCAGCGCCGATTACCGGGCGGGCCATATCGAGGGTGCGATCTGGTCGATCCGCCCGAAACTGGCGTCGCTCGGCCTCGCCTCCGATACCGAGGTCGTCTTGATCGCTTCGGAAAAAGGTCTCGCGGAACTGGCGGCCATGGACCTCCGCGACGCGGGCGTCGCGTCGCTCCGCCTCCTCGCGGGTGGGCCCGACGATTGGGCGGCCTCCGGAAAGAACATCGTCGCGACGCCGGACCTGCCGACCGATGCCGACCGGATGGATTTCCTGTTCTTCGTGCACGACCGCCACACGGGCAACGCCCAGGCGTCCCGCGATTACCTGAATTGGGAATTGGGCCTGATCGGCCAATTGAAGGATTGGGAACTCGGCCTGTTCCCGACCTTCGCCGAACACATCCGTTGAGGTTCGTCGATTGAAATCAACCGCGCACTTTCAGCGGTAATTTTTAAATAGCTTCAGAGTGCCGAGAGACGCTTCAGGAAATTGGGAATCTCGAGTAGGTCTGAGTGCGCGTTGCCTGCCATAAGTGATTTGGGTTCCTCGGCGGGCTTAGTCGCTGCAGGTTTGATTTCTTGATCGTCGCTTTGCGTGATCGGATGTTTTGGTTTGGGCGGTGACGGTTGCCAGCTTTCAAGGTGTTGGCCGACATTCTCATAGAACTTTGGAGCGAGTGTTTCTAGTTCTTCAATGAAAGTTCGTACGCCGGAAAACCTACGTGCACTGTTGCTGGTCAATGTGATTTCGAACGCCCGAATGTCCGACCCGGTAGCGCCCCCCTCGATTTTCTTGGGATCGTTTCGGACGTCAAATAAAGGAAGTACCGTGTTGGCGGCACGAGACGCCCAAATGGCTGTTACGTATACGTCTTCGATTTCCAAATCTTTTAGTTGGCGCAACAACCACGACACTTTGGATGCGTTTCGCACTCTGTCACGTGGGGCATCTACCGACATTGAAATTCGGATCGACCGGGCATTCGTGTCAGCGAGAACCGACAATGGTGAAGCAGTGTCGGGAATTTCTAAGTCTGCAGCCAAATATCCTCTGTCACACAGGGTATGTAAGTCTTCCGAGAGGCGCTTTTCCGGATCATTTATCTGTGTCCGCGAGAGTTTCACCCCAACCTTGCATGAAATAATACGAGACATGATTAAAGATAGGTCGCGCATTTGTTGATGCCAGGCTCTGACGATTTCAACGCCATCGACTTTCGTGATTTTCCCACCGGCTTGAACCTGGTCAATTGCTGAAGACCACTCTTTAGGCATGCTGGAGAAGCCGGTCACGCCAGCAGAATCATGGGAAAAGAACCGAATAAATTCACGAAGCAAGAAGGCTTGCTCTGGGTCTTTTACTTCCGACTGTTCATGTAAAAGAACCGCGTCTATCAGAATACCTCTCCACGAGAGGTGGTAGAGGTCGACCTTCCGCAGCAAATTTCTTTGGACGGCAAGCGGGTGATGCGTTGGATGTGCGGCGAAGGCATTCGATATTGTGAGGACCGCGTCAATACCATTTTCTTTGGCGAGTTTGAGGTAGCGTTCGACTTGATCCGACTGCAGGTCGCTTTTGCCGACTTTGGCTTCGATCAAGCATGTCCAAACGCGTTGCCCTGTTTTCAAGACGATCAATCCATCGGGCCTATTTCCCTTTGATGATGCCGCGTCATTCTTGAGGACGACCTCTGAATAGGTATCAATCTGAGTTCTGGCTCCGATTCTTTGACCTAGTGGCGAGAGGATCGCATGTGCGAATTGGGGGACCGCTGATAAAACAGAGAGAAAAATCGAAGAGGCGCGTTGCTCCTTACCTGTTTCTGATATCACTGGAAACAGGCGGGCAATCTCCCCTGATTTCAACGTCGATGGTAAATCCATGCTCCTGCGCCTCCCCTTACGCGTAAAATTGCCTAATGGTACACGCGATAGGAACATTTAACCACCCGCATAACGCGATTAGGTGAGGCGCTATTGGCAGCGTAAAAAGGTTTAGAGGCTCAAGCAGGCTTATCCCGCGTGTCGTCAATGACCTTGCCGTCGTTGGGCAGGCTGCCGGGGGCGACGGGTTCGACCGCGCCGTGGAGTTTGCAGACGGCGTGGATCGTTTCGCCGACGGCGTCTAGGAACCCGGCGTCGGCGACGGCGGCGGCCGCTTCGATCTTCAGGGTCATGGCGTCCTGGTCGCCGTCGCGGGTGACGACCATGCGGGCGCGTTCGATGTCCGGGTGGCGTTTGACGATGTCGGCGATCTGGCGCGGGTGGACGAACATGCCCTTGACCTTGGCCGCCTGGTCGGCGCGGCCCATCCATCCCTTGATCCGGGCGTTGGTCCGCCCGCAGGGGCTGGCCCCCGCCATCACCGCCGACATGTCGCCCGTGGCGAAGCGGATCAGCGGATAGTCTTTGTTGAACGGCATCGTCAGGACGACCTCGCCGACCTCGCCGTCGGGCACCGGGTCGCCCGTGCCGGGGCGGACGATTTCCAGGATCAGGCCTTCTTCCAGGATCAGGCCTTCGCGGGCGGGGCTTTCATAGGCGATCAGGCCGATATCGGCCGAGGCGTAGATATTATAGGCGTCGATCCCGGCGGCGTCGAAGGCGGCGCGCTGATCGGGTAGCAGCGGCTCGCCCCCGACGGCGGCCTTGGCCAGGGTCGAAAGATCGACGCCCAGTTCGGCCCCTTTCTCCAACAGGATTTTCAGGAACGACGGCGTGCCGCAATATCCCGTCGGCCGAATATGGGCCATGGCGCGAACCTGCAGGTCCGTGTTGCCGACGCCGGCCGGCACCACGGCACAGCCAATGGCGTGGGCGCCGGCCTCCATCATGTGGCCGGCGGGCGTCAGGTGATAGGCGAAGCTGTTGTGCATGACGTCGCCGGTGCGGAACCCGGCGGCGTAAAGCCCCCGCGCCGTACCCCACCAGTCGTCGCCGAAGCCTTCGGGGTCGTAGGTCGGGCCGGGGCTTTGGAAGATGCGCTTCAGCAGGCCGTCGCGCGCGGTCGTCATACCGCCCAGGGTGTGTCCCGGCGATTGCAGGTCGACCAGATCCGACTTGCGGGTGACGGGCAGGGCCGCCAGCGCCGCCCGGTCGGTCACCGCCGCCGGATCGACGCCGTCGAGGACTTCGCGGAAATAGGGGGCATGGGCCTTGGCGTGGGCGAGTTGGCTTTGCAGGGCCGCGAACAGGGCCGCTTCGCGCTCGTCCGGCGAGCGTGTTTCCAAGGCGTCGTAGTGTCCGTCGTTGGCCATGGGCGCCCCTTTCAGGCTAGAGCCAGCGTTTGCGGCGGCGGTAATGCTTCACGTCGCGGAAGCTCTTGCGGCCTTCGCCCGCCAGGCCCAGGTAGAATTCCTTCACATCCGGGTTTTCGCGCAGGCCCGCCGCGTCGCCGTCCATGACGACCCGGCCGTTTTCCAGGATGTAGCCGTAATCGGCGTATTTCAGCGCGATCATGGTGTTCTGTTCGGCGAGCAGGATGGAAACGCCTTCCTGCTCGTTCAGCATCTTCACGATCTCGAAAATCTCCTCGACCAGTTGCGGCGCCAGACCCATCGACGGCTCGTCCAGCAGGATGGTGTTCGGATTGGCCATCAGCGCGCGGCCGATGGCGGTCATCTGTTGTTCGCCGCCCGAGGTATACCCGGCCTGGCTGCCGCGCCGTTCTTTCAGGCGCGGGAAGTAGTGGTAGACCTTCTCCAGGCTTTCGGCGACGGCTGCCGCCCCGTCGGTGCGGGTATAGGCGCCGGTCATCAGGTTGTCCTCGACGGTCAGATGTTCGAAACAATGGCGGCCTTCCATCACCTGGATGACGCCGCGCCTGACCAGGTCGTTGGGGCTCAAACTATCGACCCGTTCGCCCCGGAACAGGATTTCGCCCTTGGTCACCTCGCCCCGCTCGGCGCCCAGCAGGTTGGAGATCGCCTTCAGGGTCGTCGTCTTACCGGCGCCGTTGGCCCCGAGGAGGGCGACGATGCCCCCCTCGGGAACCTCAAGCGAAACACCCTTCAACACCAGGATGACGTGGTCGTAGATGACCTCGATATTGTTGACCACCAGCGGCGACCGGGTGGCGGTTTCCTGTTGTGCCTGTTCCATTCGTTCGGTCCTCGGCTTGCGTGTCGAAAGGCTTGGTCGGTCGGCCCGGTCCTAATTGCAGGACCGGGGGGTGATGTTGTTTTCCTTGGCGTAGGCCGCGGCATCGGCCTCGACCAGGGGACGGACGATGTCGCGCATGGGCGTCAGCCAGTCGGAGGCATAGTTCCATTTCGCGCCGTCCCACTGCTGGATCATGATCGGGCCCATGGTTTCATGGTCCTCGCAGGTGATCTTCAGCGGGCTGACCATGTCCTTGAAGCCCATCTTGGCCAGGGTGTCTTCGGTGATGTTCAGGTTTTCCAGGCCCCAGCGGACCTGTTCGCCGGTCAGCGATTTCGCCCCGAACTTGCCCTGTGCCGTGCGGATCGCTTCGGTCGCGAACAGCGCGTTGACCAGGGCGCGGTTGTACAGAACTTCGCCGACCTTGTTTTCCTTGGCCGCCGCTTCGTCGCCGCCGTAGACGTGCTTGATGATTTCCTTGTGCACGTCGAAACCGGCGCCGGCGCCGTGGAAGGTCGTCGACAGGTAGCCCTTGGCGCCGTCGCCGGCGGGGACCACGTCGGCGTCGGATCCGGACCACCAGTTGCCGACGAACTGATCCATGGGATAGCGGATGCCGTGGGCTTCCTTGATCGCGACCTGGTTCATCACGCCCCAGCCGGACATGAAGATGAAGTCCGGTTTGATGCGGCGGATCTGGCGCCACTGGCTGGCCTGTTCCTGGCCCGGGTGGTCGACCGGGATCAGGGTCAGGTCATAGCCGTAGCGTTTCTGCAGAACCTCCAGCGTCGGGTTGGCTTCCTTGCCGTAGGCCGAGTTGTGATGCAGGTGCACGATCTTCTTGCCCTGCAGCTTGTCGTAGCCACCGGCCCGCCGGGCGAAATACTTGATGACGGCGGAGGCCTGCGACCAATAGGTCGCGGGCGGGTTGAACACCCATTCGAAGACCCGGCCGTCGGCGGCCGAGGTCCGGCCATAGCCCATGGACAGGATCGGAATCTTGTCGACGCTGGCCTTGGGGATTAGCTGATAGGTGATGCCCGTGGAATAGGGGTTGAACAGCGAGGCCCCGGTCGGGCCGTTGCCTTTCAGCTTCTCGTAGCATTCGACGCCCAGGTTGGTTTTGTACTGGGTTTCGCATTCCTCGAAGGTCAGCGTGACGCCGCCGACCCCGCCGTCGCGTTTGTTGAGAAGCGTGTAATAGTCGCGAAAGCCGTTCGCCACGGGAATGCCCGACGGCGCATAGGCCCCCGTGCGATAGACGAGCATGGGCAGGAACTGCTCGTCCGCCTTGGCGATTTCTGCCGCGGCAATCCCGCCGAGGCCGACCGCGGCGCCCGCCGCGGCCAATACCAGTTTACGGATGTTCATGGCTCTAACTCCCAAATGTGAACGCCCCCTTATTTCGGGGCTTGTGCTCTTCGTTTCGCCTCGGGCCGGCGGCGGCGGAGGTCTCCCACCTGCATGCCGGACCCGTTCTTTGTCGTCGGTTGTTCTTGGTCTTGGCGGCATTCGGGGCCGCGGTCTCTTATTCGTCCGGGCCGTCCCGTCAGTAGGGGAACGGCCATTTGCGCAATTTCTCGCGCAGGATCTGCCACAAGCGGGCGAACCCTTCTGGCTCGACGATCAGGAACACGACGATCATCACGCCGAAAATGATTTCCTCCAGGTGCTTTTGCAGGGCGGTCGAGATTTCCAGCCCGACCATCGGCGGAAAATTGGTCAGGAAGATCGGCACCAGGATGATGAAGGCCGCGCCCAGGATTGATCCGCCGATCGACCCCAGCCCGCCGATGATGATCATGAACAAGACGCGGAACGAGACGTTGACCAGGTCGAAGGCTTCGGTCTCGGCCGAGCCCAGCCAGCAGAAGATCATCAGGGCCCCGGCCACGCCGATGAAGAAAGACGAGATGGCAAAGGCCGTCAGTTTGGTCTGCAACGGGCGGATGCCGATGATTTCGGCGGCGATGTCCATGTCGCGGATCGCCATCCACGACCGCCCGATGCGCCCGCGCACCAGGTTCTTGGCGAACCAGGCGAAGACCACAAGGAAGGTCAGGCAGACCCAATACCGTGCCTCGGGCGTCGCCCGGGGGCCGGTGATCTGAACGCCGAAGACGTCGCGCGGCGGGGCGGTGATCGTGCCCGACGGATTGTCGTTGTAGAACCAGCCGACCTTGTTGAAGAGCCACAGTATGAAGAACTGCGCCGCCAGGGTCGCGACGGCGAGATAGAATCCCTTGATCCGCAGGCTCGGCAGGCCGAAGACGATGCCCACGGCGGCGGCACAGCCGC
>NZRL01000029.1 GCA_002696205.1 Rhodospirillaceae bacterium
ACCGTCCGCGCCGGGCCTATCGCTACACAGTGGAGAATTCCGTCTATGTGGCGGCCCGGGCGCACCGCCGTGGCGTCGGGCGGGCCTTGCTGGCGGAATTGATCCGCCGCTGCACCGAGGCCGGGTTCCGCCAAATGATCGCGGTGATCGGAGATTCCGATAACCAGGGCTCGATTGGGTTGCACCGCAAAATGGGTTTCCGCGAGGTCGGGACCGTCGAAAACGTCGGATTCAAGTTTGGCCGCTGGCTGGATTCCGTAACCATGCAGCTCGCACTGGGCGACGGCGGCGAAACCCTGCCCCCGGAATAAGCCCTGATTTAAAACGATTTTTTTGACCAATTGGACAAAAAAAAGGGCCGTGTCAAAAGACACGGCCCGAGTCGTTGGGAGGAAACATCCAAGTAAAGGCAGGTGCGGAAGACCGTCTGGGAGGATCCGTCTCCCGCATGCTGCGATGCAAAATATACGGGGCTTTTTTCGCAGGTGCAAACAAAAAAATCCCGATTACCGGCAAAAAAACGAACCGGGCAATTCTGACCGCCCGGCGCCCGCAGCCACATGAATACAACACATTGAAATTAAATGATTTTTCCCCGGTTTCATCTGGCACGCCCCTTGCGACTGTCTAAGCAGAACGGGAGAATAACCATGGCGTGGCAAACGCGTCTTTTCCTCTGCTGGCTGGTGGCCGGGCTCATGTTTTGGGCCCCGGAATCCCATGCGTCTCGGGGGCAAAAGACTGAAAACACTGATGAAATTTGCCTGAAGGCGGCCCGCGAGGTGGAACGGCGCGAGGGAATTCCCCGCGACCTGCTGTCCGCCATCGCGCTGACCGAGTCGGGCCGGCACGATGTGGAAAGCGGGGAAAATTTTGCCTGGCCCTGGACCGTGATGGCCGAAGGCAAGGGCCGCTACTTCGCGACCGAGGCCGAAGCCCGCGCCGAAGTGGAAATCCTGCTCAGCCAGGGCGTGCGCAACATCGACGTCGGCTGCATGCAGATCAACCTGCATTACCACTGGAACGCCTTCGAAACCCTGGACCACGCCTTCGATCCCCGGACCAACGCGGCCTATGCGGCGAAGTTCCTGAAGGCGAAGTACGCCGAAACGAAGAACTGGCTGACCGCGGCCGGGCATTATCATTCCCAGACCCCGGAAAACTTCCGCCCCTATCGGATCAAGGTGCTGAGCTTTTGGAACCGCCTGAAACGCGGCGACGGCACGGTCCGCACGGCAACCGGAAATCGCGGGGACAAGGACGAGCCCGGCGACAGTGACGGCGAAGAGCGGGAAACCCGCCTGGTCGCCGTCGATATGGGGCGGACGGAGCGGCTGAACGCCATTCTGCGCGAAAAACGCCGGGGCGAGCGCCAGGACATGCGGGCCTTTGGTAGCGGCGACCGCCGCAATTCGCAATTGGACGACTGGCGGTTCCGCAAACGCCGGGGCGTGCAGCTTGAGGCCGTGGTCGCCCAGCGCATCGCCGAGATGGAAGTCCGGCGCGAAGAGAAACTCCGCGAGTTGGACCGCGCGACCCGCGAATTCACCTTCGCCGAGAAACGCCGCGAACAGCTGACCCGTTGGCGCAATACCGGCAGCCTGGTCAGCAATACCCCGGACATCACCATCGAACGCTAGGCCGGATAAGGGTTCAGACCCAGATCACCTTGGACCAGAACAGCGCCCGATCCTGATCCGTGGCGTGCAGTTGCAGATACCGGATGATGTCCGACGCGCTGACCATCCCGGTCAGGCGCCCGTCCTTGACCACCGGCATGTGGCGGAACCCGCCCCGCGCCATCCGGGTCATCACGCCGTCGATATCGTCGGCGCTGCCGCAGGTCTGGACATCCTCGGTCATCACGGCGGAAACGGGGCTGTCCAGCGCGCCGGAGCCGTCGCCGCCGATGGCGCGGACGATATCGCGTTCCGAGAGGACGCCGGTAATCTTGCCGCCCGTCCCGCCCGTATTGCAGCCCCCGCCGTCGCAGACGACCAGCAAGCCGATGTCGTGACCGGCCAGCGCCGCCGCCGCCACGCCCAGGCTCGCCGCCGGGTCGACGGTCTTGACCTCGGCCAAGCTGCGCCCGCGCACCTTCGCTACGTTCATCAATGCCCTCCCCCGGCATAAAATACACTTAAATTATGTGTTAACCGATGGCCGGGCCGGAGGAAAGCGGAATGCGCAAAACAAACGCCCGGCCGAAGCCGGGCGTCGTCTTTAGGCGAACTTCGATGTGACGCGAAGCGGCGTTACGCCGGCTCCTGCGTGAAATCGTCGTCGGAGACGGGCTCCAACCATTCGGCGGCGTTGCCCTGATCGTCCGATTCGGACAGCGCCAGATGGCACATCATGCTGTCGGGGGCGGCGCCATGCCAATGGCGGGCGTCGGGCGGGATGATGACCGTGTCGCCGGCGTTGATTTCCTCGACCGGGTGACCTTCCAGCTGATAACGGCCGGAGCCGGACAGCACATAGAGGATCTGGCCGACCGCATGGGTATGCCAGTTGGTGCGCCCGCCGGGCGTGAAGGTGACGCGCGACACGCGCAGGCGCGACGGATTTTCCGGCGCGAAGACGCTTTCGTGCAGGACCTGACCGACGAAGTTGTTGGCCGGTGCGATTTTGGTTTCACGATCGCCGGCACGGATGATTCTGGGTTCCATGGGGGGCCTCCCGGTTTGTGGTTGATGTTTTGTATACAATGGCATGTGCGCCCGCCCAGGAAAAGCCCGCCGTCCCGGAAAGTCACATCCAATTCAACGTCAGCGCCGCGACCACCAGATACCGCCCCGTCTTGGCCACGGCGACCAGGATCAGAAAGCTCCAGAACGGTTCGCGCAGGACACCGGCGGCAAGGGTCAGCGGATCGCCGACGAACGGCGCCCAGCTGAGCAGCAGGCTCCACCGGCCGTACCGGTGATACCATCCGGTGGCCCGGTCCAGTTGCTTGGGCGAGACCGGAAACCATTTGCGGTCGCTGAACCGTTCCACCCCCCGGCCGAGCAGCCAGTTCACGACCGCCCCCAGGGTATTGCCCAGGCTGGCCACCAGGATCAGCACCCAAAGATCGTGGTCATCGGTCAGGATCAGACCCGCGAGGCCGATTTCCGACTGCGCGGGCAGGATCGTCGCGGCCAGGAACGAGACCAGGAACAAGCCGCCGTAGGCGCCGGCCGCACTCACCAAATCGCCCCATCGGCATCGCGAAGACAGGTCATCGGGCGACTATCTCACGGACGGGCGACCGCGCAAAGCCTGGGCGCTTGCGGCCCCGCCCCGGCGCACCTATCTTGGGCGCGCCGGTGACGTTCCCGGCCAGGAAACTCGACACTCTCCCTTCAGAACAGGACCGACATGGCTGACGCAGCAAGCGATACCCTGGACAAGCGCCCGGCGGGCTTGACCGGCCGTCTCAAGACCTTCATCGAGGCCGAGGCGACACAACGCTTCGTGATCGCCGTGATCGTCCTGAACGCCATTGTCCTGGGGCTGGAAACCTCGCCAACGGCCAACGAAGCGGCCGGCGACCTGCTGATCCTGTTGGACCGGATCGCCGTAACGATCTTCGTCGTCGAAATCGCGATCAAGCTGATCGTCTATCGTCTGCGGTTCTTCACCAACGCCTGGAACGTCTTCGATTTCGTGATCGTGGCAATCTCGCTGACGCCGGTGACAGAGGGCCTGACGGTGCTGCGCGCGCTCCGCATCCTGCGTGCCCTGCGCCTGATCTCGGCCGTGCCCAAGATGCGGGTGGTTGTGCAGGCGTTGCTGGAAGCCGTGCCGGGCATGAGTTCGGTCATCGCCCTGCTGTGCCTCGTGTTCTATATCGCGGCGGTCATGGCGACGAAGCTGTTCGGCGGCGATTTCGAGCCCTGGTTCGGCAGTATCGGCAAATCGGCCTATACCCTGTTCCAGATCATGACCCTGGAATCCTGGTCCATGGGGATCGTCCGCCCGGTGATGGAGGTCCATCCCTATGCCTGGGCGTTCTTCGTGCCGTTCATTCTGATCGTCACCTTCGCGGTCCTGAACCTGTTCATCGCGATCATCGTCAATTGCATGCACGACGCAGCCGCCGAGGACGCGGAACAGCATCAGTTGGAACAGGATGAAATCGTCCGCCGCCTTGCCGAACAGGTCGACCGGATCGAGGCCCAGGTCACGAAGATGGCCGATCGCCTTCCCGGCGACGGCCCGGGCACGGGCCGCGACGGCAAATAGCCGCCGCGCCCGCGCCTGCAGGCTTAGCCGTTGCGGTAGACGTAGCTGTACCCGTTGATCGCGGGCACGCCGCCGAGGTGGGCATACAGCACCTTGGACCCGGCCGGGAAATATCCCTTCTTCACCAGGTCGATCATGCCCTGCATGGATTTTCCTTCGTAGACCGGGTCGGTCATCATGCCTTCCATGCGGGCGGCCAGGCGGATCGCGTCGTTGGTTTCATCGGACGGCACGCCGTAGGCCGGATAGGCGTAATCGCCGATCAGCACCAGGTCGTCCTCGGTGATTTCGCGGCCCAGTTCGACCAGATCGGCGGTCTTGCGAGCGATGTCCATGACCTGGGCGCGGGTCTGATCCATGGTGCCGGAGGCATCGATGCCAATCACCTTGTTTGCGCGGCCGTCCTTGGCGAAGCCGACCAGCATCCCGGCATGGGTCGATCCGGTCACCGTGCAGACGACGACGTAATCGAACTTGAAGCCCATTTCCGCTTCCTGGGCGCGGACTTCCTCGGCGAAACCGACGAAGCCCAGGCCGCCGAACTTGTGGACCGAAGCCCCCGCCGGAATGGGATAGGGCTTGCCGCCCTTGGCCTTGACGTCTTCCAGGGCGCGTTCCCAGCTTTCGCGGATGCCGATGTCGAAGCCTTCGTCGACCAGTTCGATCTCGGCCCCCATGACGCGGCTCATCAGGATATTGCCGACGCGGTCGTAGACGGCGTCCTGGAACGGCACCCAGCTTTCCTGGACCAGACGGCACTTCATGCCCAGCTTGGCCGCCACGGCGGCGACTTGGCGGGTGTGGTTCGACTGCACGCCGCCGATGGTGACCAGGGTATCGGCGTTCTGGGCGATGGCGTCGGGGACGATGTATTCCAGCTTACGGACCTTGTTGCCGCCGAAAGCCAGGCCCGAATTGCAGTCCTCGCGCTTGGCGTACAACTCGACCCCGCCGCCCAGATGGTCGGACAGGCGGCTCAGCTTTTCGATGGGCGTGGGCCCGAAGGTCAAGGGATAGCGTTCGAATTTTTCCAGCATCAGAGCCTCCTTTTCGGCATGCGGCAGGCTGAAAACCTACGACAGGCCGAACGAAAGGTGCTCTCTAATTTACTGATAAAAATTCCAAACTTTCGTTATAATACCGGATATTGGTTTAATTTTTATCGGAAAATATAAAAATTATGGATGATTCTTTCACCGACGCCGAATTGGACCGGATCGACCGCCGCATCCTGCGCCTGCTGCAGGAAGACGGCCGGCTGAGCAACGCCGACCTGGCGAAAAAGGTCAACGTCAGCCCCGCGACCTGCCACCGCCGCACGCAGCGCCTGTTCGACACGGGATACATCAAATCCGTGCGGGCCGAGGTCGCGCCCGATCGGGTCGACCGCGGCACCCTGGTCATGGTCGGCGTCGTGCTGGACCGCTCGACGCCGGAAAGCTTCGACACCTTCGAGGTCGAGGCCGCGAAGCTGCCGTTCATCCTGGATTGTCATCTGGTCGCGGGCGACTTCGACTACTTCCTGAAAATCCGCGTGCGCGACATCGCCGATTTCAAACGCCTGCACGGCGACCAATTGATCGCCCTGCCCGGCGTGCGCCAGACCCGCACCTTCTTCGTCATGAAGGAAGTGATCGACAACGCGCCCTTGGATTTCTGAGCCCGGGATTTCCGGCCCAGGGATTTCCGACCGGTGGTCAGCCGGCCGGGATCAGATGATCCCCTTGGCCTTCAGGTCCGCCATTTCGTCTTCCGACAGGCCCAGCAACCCGCCGTAGACATCGGCGTTGGACGCCCCGATGCCCTGGCCGAGGGTGCGGACCTTGCCCGGCGTCTTCGACAGCTTGGGCACCACGCCCGGCACCACGACCTCGCCGACTTCCGGGTCGGATACCTTCAACAACTGGTCGCGCGCCTTGAACTGCGGGTCCTGGAAGATATCGGCGATGGAATTGATCGGCCCGGCGGGCACGTCGGCGGCGATGCATTTTTCCATCACCGCGTCGCGGGTCATGGACATGCACCATTTGGTGACCTCCTCGATCACCGTGTCACGGTTCTTCAGGCGCGCCGCCTGATCGCCGTAGGCGTCCCACAGGTCCGGGCGTTCCATGGCCTCGGTCAGGCGCTGAAACATCTTGGACGTGGTGCAGGCAATGGAAATGAAGGTGCCGTCGCCGCAGGGGAAATGGCCGTGCGGCACGGCGTTCAATGTGCCGGTGCCTTCCGGTTCGCGGACCTTGCCGACGGCGGCATAGGCCGGGGCCAATTCGTCGAGCACCCGGAAAATGCTTTCGTAAAGGGCGCCGTCGATAACCTGGCCCTCGCCGGTCTGATCGCGGTAGCGCAACGCCGTGAGGATGCCGATGGCGCCGTACATGCCGGTCATGTAATCGCCCAGCGAGGTCGACCCCGGCGTCACGGGGATCGAGCCCGGCGTGCCCGAAAGGTACGTCAGGCCGCCGACCGCATGGCCGATGCGGGCGAAGCCCGGCCGGTCCTTGTAGGGACCGGTCTGGCCGTAGCCGGTGACCCGGAAGATGATCAGGCCCGGATTGATTTCGTGCAGGACCTCCGGCCCCAGGCCCCAGCGTTCCAGGGTGCCCGTGCGGAAGTTCTCGATCAGCACGTCGGCGTCCTTGACCAGGCGCTTGAGAAGCTCCTGGCCCTCGGCCTCGCGCAGGTTGAGGGTCACGGACTTCTTATTCCGCGCCTCGGACAGCCAGGCCAGGGTCGAATCCTCGCGGGCCGTCGGCGTGCCGTAGCGGCGCCAGGGGTCGCCACCGGGGTTGTCGCCCTTGGGCGGCTGTTCGACCTTGATCACGTCGGCGCCGAATTCACCCAGGATCGAGCCCGCATAAGGCCCGGCGATGAAGGTCGCGATGTCGATCACGCGGATGCCGCCGAGGGCGGTGGGGGTCGTGGTCTCGCTCATGCCTCAGGCCTCCTCGAAATCGGCGTCGGCCTGCATGGCGAGCCAGCCGTCCTGGTCCAGCGCCCAGAGATCGGCGGTCTTGCCGTCGTTCCCGGGCTTCCCGGCGAAGGTCATGGCCCGGCCGTCGGTGAAGCTGGGCCGCACGGCGCGGTAGGCGAAGCGGGTCATGCGTTTGCCCTGGGCCGCCATTTCCCGCGATCCCAAGCCCATCAGCAGGGTCGCGATGAGCGGCCCGTGGATGATCAGATCCGGATAGCCTTCGTGGTCGCGGCAGAATTCCCGGTCGTAATGGATCAGATGGCCGTTGAAGGTCAGCGCCGAATAACGGAACAACATGACCGCGTCGGGGTCGACCTTTTCGTCCCAGACAGCCTCTTCGGGCCCGGCCCTGGGGGCCGGGGCCGGTGCGTTCGGATCGGCGGGGTCGCGGTAGACGAT
>NZRL01000030.1 GCA_002696205.1 Rhodospirillaceae bacterium
ACCCCGGCGGCGGCATAACCTTCGATTGCGCCTCTATACGGCGGCGCGTTCCGCCCGCCGGCCGGGCCGGGCGCCCGTCCAAGAAAGCTCGAACCAAACCAACTCCCCGTTCACATAGACCCGTTCGATCCCGCCGGCCGGGGTTTCGGGTGCCTCGAAGGTCGCGCGGTCGATCACCGTCTTGGGATCGAAGATCACCAGATCGGCGAAGGCGCCCGGGCGGATTTCACCCCGGTCCGTCAGACCGAAGACACTGGCCGGTTTACCGGACATGCGGTGCACGGCTTCTTCCAGGCTGAACACCCCGTGATCGCGGCAGTAATGGCCGAGCACGCGAGGGAACGTGCCCCAAAGGCGCGGATGCGGCCGCCCTTCATCGATGGGCAGGCCGTCCGACGCGATCATCGCGCCGGGGAAAGCCATGATGCGGCGGACTTCGTCTTCGTCCATACGGAAGTAGACCGCCCCCGCCGGGGACAGACGTTCAATGGCTTCATCGACGGAACATCCCCATTCGGCGACGACGCTGTCGAATTCGCGGCCAACCATTTCGGGATGGGTCGCCGAGGAGGTCAGGACGGTCTTTTCCGACGTCGACAGGAAGTCCTTCAAGAGGATCGTCGAGGTCGCGGTGTAAGGGTAGACGTCGTAATCCAGCTTCATACGCTGCTGCGCCGCCTTGATATGGGCGAGACTGTCGTGGCTTTTGCCCCAGTTCTCGCGGCCGACGCATTTGTGGTGCGAGATCACGGTCGCGGCGCCGGAACGGTCGGCGATCTCGATGGTCTCGTCCACCGACGGCACCAGGTCCGGGCCCTCGTTCCGCATATGACTGGTGTAAAGCGCTCCGAAATCCTTCAGACAGGCCGCCAGTTCGACGATCTCGTCGGTCGGTGCGTGGATCGCCGTGGGATAGGCCAGCCCCGTCGACAGGCCGACGGCGCCGTCCTTCAGGCTCTGCTCCAACACCTTCGCCATGGCGTCGATTTCGGCCTTGGTCGCGGGCCGCTCGAAGCCGTCCATGACACCCGCCCGCAGGGTCGAATGACCGACCAGGCTGGCCACGTTGATGGCAGGCGGGCTCGCCTCAAGGGCTTCGTTGTAATCGGCCAGCGTCGGATATTTGTAATCGTCCCAAGTGCCCAACAGCGCCATGGGCCCCGGCGGATCGGCTTCGCCCGCGCGGCTGCCCGGCACGAAGGGGGCGAGCGAGACGCCGCAGTTGCCGGTCACCACCGTGGTCACGCCCTGGCTTGATTTCGGGGCGACGGCGGGCTGCGTCAGGACCATGCGGTCGTCGTGGGTATGAACGTCGATAAAGCCGGGGGCGACGGCCAACCCCGTCGCATCCACGCGCTCCTTGGCCTGGGCCTGGGACAGATCGCCAACGGCGGCCACACGATCGGCGATGACGCCGATATCGGCGCGGCGACGCGGGCTGCCGGTGCCGTCGACGACCTCGCCGCCGGCGATGATCAGATCGAACGAATTGGGAATCTGGGTGGTATCGGACATGGTCGCGGGCGTCTCCCCTGGTCTTCGGTTTTGTCAGTGCTTTTCGCCATCTTACATCCTCTTTCGCTTGACGTAACGGCACCGTTGTCAGCGCCCGAAAGCTTGCCTAAAACCGGATGAACCTAAGGAGACATGCCATGGCCGATTACCGCGCGCCCCTGGACGACATGCGTTTCACCCTGACCGAAATCGCCGATATGGGAGCGGTCAACGCCCTGCCCGGCTATGGCGAAGCGACGCCGGACCTGGTCGACGCCGTTCTCGAAGAAGCCGGTAAGTTCGGGTCGGACGTCCTGGCCCCCCTGAACCACACCGGCGACCAAGAAGGCTGCGTTCTGGAAAACGGCGTCGTCCGCACGCCAAAAGGCTTCCCCGACGCCTATCAGCAATTCTTTCAAGGCGGTTGGAACGCCATCTGGGCGCCCGAGGAATGGGGCGGCCAGGGCCTGCCCGTCGCGCTGGCGACGGCGGTTTCGGAAGTCTGGCATGCCGCCAACCTGTCCTTCGCCCTCTGCCCCATGCTGACGCAAAGCGGGATCGAGTTGCTGCTGTCCCACGGCTCGGACGAAATCAACGCGATCTATCTGGAAAAGCTGGTCACCGGGCAATGGACCGGGACCATGAACCTCACCGAACCGCAGGCCGGATCGGACCTGGCCCGCATCCGGTGCAAGGCGGAACGGACCGCCGATGGCGGCTACGCCGTGCGCGGCCAAAAAATCTTCATCAGCCATGGCGAGCACGACATGGCCGAGAACATCGTTCATATGGTGCTCGCCCGCTCACCCGACGGGCCCGAGGGCATCAAGGGCCTGTCGCTATTCGTCGTGCCCAAGTTCCTGCCCGACGGCGACGGCAACCCGGGGGCGCGCAACGACCTGCGCTGCGTCTCGCTGGAACACAAGATGGGCATGCACGCGAGCCCAACCGCCGTCATGTCCTATGGCGACGACGGCGGCGCCACGGCCTTTCTGATCGGCGAAGAAAACCGCGGCATCGAATACATGTTCATCATGATGAACGCGGCCCGCCTGGCGGTCGGCATGGAAGGCGTCGGCATCGCCGAACGCGCCTATCAGCAGGCCCGCGATTTCGCCAAGGAACGCGTTCAGAGCCGCGCCATAACGGGCGGCGCCGAGCCCGTTTCGATCATTCATCACCCGGACGTGCGCCGAATGCTGCTGGCCATGCGGGTGCAGACGGAAGCCATTCGCGCCATCGCCTACCGCGTCGCGGCGGCGGCGGATACAGCGCGGCGCCATTCGGACGCGGATGTGAAGGCCCGGGCCCAGGGCTTCGTCGACCTGATGACGCCGGTCGCCAAGGCGTTTTCGACGGATACGGCGTCCGAGGTCGCCGACATCGGCATCCAGGTCCATGGCGGCATGGGATATATCGAGGAAACGGGCGCCGCCCAACACGCCCGCGATATCCGCGTCACCCGTATCTATGAAGGCACCAACGGCATCCAAGCCAACGATCTGGTCGGCCGCAAGGTCGCCCGCGACGATGGCCGCAACGCCCGGGCGCTGGCCGTTGAAATTCGGGCCACATTGGATGACGTGAAGGACAGCGACCTGGCGGACCTGTCGGCGCCGCTGGAACAGGCCGCGGAGGCATTGGAATCGGCGACGGATTGGGTCGTCGAAACCTTTCCCGGCGACCCCGCCGCGGTCGCCGCCGGCGCGGCCCATTACCTGCGCCTCATGGGCGTGGTCTCGGGCGGCTGGCTGCTGACCCTTGGCGCCTTGCGCGCCAGCCGGCGCAAGGCCGCGGGCGACAGCGATCCGTTTCTGGAACAGAAGCTGGTGTCGGCCCGTTTCTTCGCCGATCAATACCTGCCCCAGGCAGCCGCATTGAAGACCACCATCCTGCAGGGCGGCGGGACCGTGACAGGGGTTTCACCGGACGCGTTCTAAGCCGCTCGACCGCTCCCTTGACCCCCCACCCAAAACCTTCCGCAAACCTTGAATTTTCGGGCTTTGCGCCTTGATTTATTAACCTTTTTCCTACAGGTTCAATCCGTATTCCCTGGGGATTCGAATGAACGCGCTGACGCGGTACGTATTGCGCCAACTTCTGGTTGGCATGATCCTTGTGACGACGGGCCTGACCTGTATCATCTGGCTGACCCAGTCGCTGCGGTTTGTCGAAATGATCGTCAACCGGGGCTTGAGCGCGGGCACGTTCTTGTACCTCTCCGGCCTGCTACTGCCGAACTTTCTGGTCGTCATCCTCCCCATCGCACTGTTCACCGTGGTCGTATTCATTTACGCCAAGCTGATCACCGACCGGGAACTGGTGGTGATGCGGGCGGCGGGGCTCAGCCAACTGGCCCTTGCCCGGCCGGCGCTGATCCTGGCCGGCGTCACGGTCGTTCTATCCTACACTCTGCATCTGCAGCTGGTGCCCGAATCCTATCGCGCCTTCCGCGACCTGCAATGGGATATCCGCAACAGCGTCTCTCACGTCCTTCTGAAGGAAGGCGAATTCAACAACGTCGGCAAGACGACGACCGTCTACATCCGTTCACGCACACCGGATGGGCAACTGCACGGCATTCTTGTCCATGACACCCGTGACACCGCCAAGCCCTTCACTCTGATGGCCGACCGCGGGGCGATGATCGACACCCCGACGGGGCCCCGCGTGGTGATGTTCAAGGGAAACCGCCAGGAGGTCGATAAGACCACCAACAAATTCTCGATCCTGTATTTCGACCGCTGGGTCTACAATCTGGCGATCGGCGGACCGCAGGGAGCACGATGGCGAGAGCCACGTGAACGCACACTCGCCGAGTTGTTTGATACGGAGAACCAGGCCGAACAGATCGGTTCACAGAACGTTGGAAAATTCATCGTCGAAGCCCATCGCCGCCTGATTGCCCCCATGCTCTGCCTGACCTATGCGGTGATCGGACTATGCTGTCTATTGACCGGGAACTTCGGCCGGCGAACACAAACTGCCCGCGTTCTCATCGCGGTCGCGACCATGGTCGTCCTGCAAGGAATCATCCTGGGAACGGAAAACGTGATCGCCAAAAACCTGAATTTGATCCCCCTGCTCTATGCGGTCGTGCTCGCGCCGATTCCCATCGCATGGTTCATCATGGTCCGCCCGCCTTCCGCCGCACCCGCTGCCGCGCCGGCCAACGCGTCCAGCACGGCCTGACCGGGAGGGGGCGAGAAAATGCGGCTGTCAGCGATCCTTTCGATTTATATCGGGCGCCATTTCCTGGTCAGTTTTCTGGGGATTTTTTGCCTGTTCCTGATGCTGATCCTGTTGTTCGATTCCGTCGAATTGCTCCGCCGCGCAGGCCAAAACCCAGATGTCACCTTCACGATGATTCTGGAAATGTCGTTACTCAAATTGCCGTTCATGGGGCAGAAAACGTTTCCCTTCGCCATCCTGTTCGGCGGCATGGCGGCGTTCTGGCGCCTGACCCGGACCAACGAGTTGGTCGTCACCCGCGCAACCGGCATATCCGCCTGGCAATTCATGTTGCCGGTTTTGTTCCTCGCCTTTGTCTTGGGAATTCTGCAGGTCATGGTCATCAATCCCCTGTCGTCGTCCATGCTGGCACGGTACGAACGCCTGGAAGCGACCCGCATTGAAGGACACGCGAGTTTTCTCTCCATCTCCAATTCAGGTCTTTGGCTGCGGCAGGCAGACCAGAAAGGCCAAAGCGTGGTCCATGCCGAACGTGTCCTGCAGCAGAACAGCGAAGTCGAACTTCGCGAGGTATTGGTGTTCCTGTACGAAGGGAAGGACACGTTCCTACAGCGCATTGATGCGCAATCGGCGCGCCTGGAAGACGGCTTTTGGCATCTGAAAGACGCCTGGCTCTTCCAACCCGAAGCACCGTCCGCCTTTGAAAAAGATTATTGGCTGCCCACCGATTTGACCGTGACGCGCATTCAAGACAATTTCGCACCGCCCGAAACCATGTCTTTCTGGGATTTGCCGCGCTTCATCGACACGCTGGAAGAGGCAGGGTTCTCGGCCATCCGCCATCGGCTCTACTGGCATACATTGCTCGCGGCCCCGCTGCTGATGTGCGCCATGGTTCTGATTGCCGCAACCTTTACCCTGCGCCAGACGAGGCGTGGCGGCACGACTTTCGTCATTGCGGGCGGGGTGTTCACAGGCTTCGTGCTCTATTTCTTCTCGGATATCGTCTTCGCCCTCGGCTTGTCGGACAGCATTCCGGTGCTGCTTGCCGCATGGACGCCGTCCGGTGTTGCGACGATGTTGGGCATGGCGATGCTTTTCCATCTGGAAGACGGGTAGAAACGATGGCCCGCATTTTGCGCCCCCTCGCTCTGTCCCGCGTATTGGCGGCATCCGTGCTTGCCGTTACGGGCGCACTGGTTTGCGGACCTTCCACACATGCCGCAACGAACGGCGGCGGAGATACGCAGCGCCCACTGGGTATTCTGTTATTGAATGGCGCACCAGCCGCATCAACCGTCGAAGGCGCGCAGGCCACAACGCGCCCCACGGTGCCAAACGCTCTACCTTCGGCGTTGCCTTCACGCACGGCACAGCCCACGCCCTCCCGATTGTTCAACGCACCTTCGCCCCCTGTCCGCGCAGTACGGCCCGACACCTCGGCACGCCCCTCCATCCCTGGCGGTCTGATCTCGGCGCCCACGTCGGCGCGGGCACAGCCTCAGCGCCTCTTCAACGCGCCGACCGGCGACAGATCCGTTTCTCCCCAAAGGCCGGCCTCTTCGACCGCTCCGGCCGGTACCCGCCCGCTCGGCCTGTTGTTCGATAACGGGCCCACGCCGGTTGCTCCGCGAGCCGACAACTCCGGACAGGCGAGGCCGACCTCGATGATCGCCCCGACCACCTTGCATCCGCCCGTCGCAATACCTCGCCCCGTCATGCCTTCGGCCACACCACCGTCCGGGCGACCGTCCCAATTCACGTCCGAACCGGCACCCACGACGCGTCAATTACAGCAGACATCACCGGAACCGGCCGCACCTGACGGCGCGCCGGAACAAACCGACGGGACAACCGAGGTGCCGGTCAATCTCCTGGCCGACGAGATGAGTTTCGATCGCGAAAACAATCTGGTCACCGCTTCCGGCAATGTCGAAATCACCTTTGGCGACCGCACGCTGACGGCTGATCGAGTGACCTATAATCAGCAAACCGACATCGTCCAAGCCGCAGGAAACGTAACGATCCTGGAGCCGTCGGGGGAACAGGTGTTTGCCGATCAAATCACGATCACAGGTGACCTCAAAGATGGTCTGATCCGCAACATCGGTGTGATTTTGGCCGATCGCTCCCGCCTGGCGGCCCAAGGGGCCAAACGGTCCGGTGCCGTCGTCACCGAGTTGCGCCAAGGCGTCTATTCGCCATGTAACCTGTGCGCGGAGGATCCGGAACGGCCGCCTCTTTGGCAAATCAAAGCCGTCCGCGTGATCCACGACAAGCGGACCAAAACACTCGAATACAAGGACGCCTGGCTGGAGGTATTCGGGGTTCCCGTTCTTTACACGCCCTACTTCATTCACCCCGACCCCAGCATTCGCCGCAAGGCAGGCTTTCTCGCCCCCGGTTTCGGAGGTTCATCCGATTTGGGCTTCGTCGCGCGAATTCCTTATTTCTATCCGTTCGATGAGAGCTCCGACCTGACGGCAACGCCGGCCTTTTCGGAATCAGAAGGCTTCCAGTTAACGCTTGATCATCGCAAACGGTTCTTGAACGGCGAGATGGATACCCAGGTCAGCGGGATCAACGATTCCGAAGGCGATTTCCGCGGACATGTATTTTCCGAAGGGTTGTGGGACCTAAACCGGACCTGGCGCGCCGGTTTCGATATCAATCGCGCGACGGACGATACATACCTGCGGCGTTTCGGTTTCGACAGTCAGCCCGTTCTTGAAAGCCGTGTTTTCGCGGAAGGCTTCCGCGGCCGCAATTACCTGGGCGTCAATGCGTATTCCTTCCAGGACCAGCGCGCCGATGCGGATTCGATCGACAGCCCCTTGGTTCTCCCCCTGATTGAATACAACCACGTCGGAGAACCCGATCGGTTCGGCGGCAATTTCGCCATGGACGCCAGTTTCCTGGTCGTCTCGCGCGACGAAAGCGGAAACGATACCCGCCGCCTTTCGATCCGCCCGTCTTGGAATCGCCGTTTCTCGGATTCCATCGGGAACCTCTTCGCCTTTTCCACCGGGGTCTGGGCCGACGGCTATCATGTCGCCAACGTCGAACGCGACAATGCTTCGGATTTCACCGGAGTGACCGGGCGAGTTTATCCCTATGCATCGCTTGAATGGCGCCTTCCCCTGATCAATCAACTGGGCAAGGCGAGCCAGACTCTTGAACCCATCGTCAACTTTATCGCCAGCCCGAACGGCGGAAATTCCAGCAACATTCCCAACGAGGATAGCCAGGAATTCGAATTCGACGACACCAACCTTTTCGGGGTTAATCGGTTCGGTGGGATCGATCGCGTCGAGGGCGGCTCACGGGTCAATTACGGCCTGAAGTGGGGATTATTCAGTCCGTCCGGCCGAAGCATTTCCCTGCTGGTCGGCCAGACCTACCGGTTCAATCCCGATGACACCTTCGCCGAAGGCAGCGGATTGGAAGACGATCTGTCGGACATCGTCGCGGCGGCGCGTATCAATCCGTCGCCCTATTTCGATGCAACCTACCGCACGCAAATCGAGAAAGATTCCTTCTCTGCACGACGCCACCAAGTTCAATTAAGTGCCGGCGTGCCGTTGCTGCGGGGATCGACCAGCTATATCTTCTTCGAGGAACCTGACGACAGTGAATTCAATGGCCGCGAGGAATTGTCCTTCAATATCTCGTCGCAGTTCACCCGGGAATGGCTGGTCCGCTTCCAGGCAATTCGGGATATGGCGGCCAATGAAATGCGTTCGATCGTCAGCGATCTTGTGTATGAGGACGAATGCCTAACGGTAACCACCCGTTTTTCCAGAACGTTCTATGAAGATCGCGACCTGCAACCAACGGACGCCTTTACCGTGAACCTTCTTTTGAAGACCCTTGGACAGATAACCTTCTAGATGCCAATCGCACCTTTCACGCCCATGAGACCGACCAGTCTTGCCAAAGCTGTGACGGTCGTCGGTCGTATGACCATCGCCCTGATCCTCGCCGCCGCGTTCGTGCGCGTTGCGATTCCATCGGCCTCGGCCCAGCAGATGGGGATTATTGCCACCGTCAACAGCGCCCCAATCTCCGAATACGATCTGCGGGCACGCCTGGAACTGGTTATGGCGATGTCGGGCCTGCCCCGGAATCGCCAGACCGTCCAACAACTGGCACCGAAAGTGGTCGACACTCTGATCGAAGAAGAATTGAAACGCCAAGAAGCCGAAACGTTGGGGATTGAGGTCAGTCAGGACGACATTCAAGCTGCGGTGCGGCGGTTCGAGCAGACACGCAACATGCCTGCAGGCGCAATGCTTGAAATGCTGAAGACCATGAACTTATCCGAAGAGGTCCTGTACCAGCAGATTCGCGCCGATCTCTCTTGGCGTGATGCGCTTCGCCGCCGATTCCGTGCGTTGACCCAGGTCTCCGACGAGGAAATCGACGAAGAACTGGCCCGCATGGAGGCCGAAAAAGGCAAGCCGGTGGCCCTCCTTTCCGAGATTTTTCTTCCGGTGGACCAACCGGACAAAGAACAAGAAGTCCGCGCGGTCGCCAACCGGATCATCAGCGAACTAAAGAACGGTGCACCGTTCCAGACCATGGCCACAACCTTTTCGCAGAGCCCGACTGCAGCCGTCGGCGGCGATCTGGGTTGGGTTTCCGTTGGAACCTTGGCACCTGAGGCCGGTCGAGCATTGGCCGCCATGAAAACCGGAGACTATTCGGAACCGATCCGATCCCGGGACGGCTTTTCCGTCTATTGGCTGAGGGACCGGCGCGTGTCCCAAGGCGCCACGGGACCCTCGGCCGACCCCCAAGTCGAGTTGCAACAGGTGACCATCCCTGTGAAGGATGTCAGCCCGACATCCGGCGCGGGAAATGAATTGGACCTGGCCAAGCGCCTAAGGCTTCGGGCCAATAATTGTCAGGACATGGCCGACATGCCCCGCACCGTCGCCGGCGGATTGACCGCCGATAAGCTGAAGCTCCGGCTCAGCCAGCTTTCACCGCTGGTCAAGGAATCGATCAAGGACCTGCCCGACGGCACCCCCAGCGAAGTCATCAAGGTTCCCGGCGCCTATATGTTGTTCATGGTCTGCGAACGTGTCGCCGAGAATTCCGAAGAAATCGTCCGTGCCCAGGTCCGCAGGCGCCTGATCGACGCCCGCCTTGATCTGGCCGCACGGCAGTTCATGCGCGACCTGCGACGTAACGCCTTCATCGAACGCCGTTAGCCCCATGGCGCCCCCACCGCACAGCGACGCACCGCCCCTTGCCCTGACAATGGGAGAGCCCGCCGGTGTCGGCGGTGAACTGAGCCTGCGCGCCTGGGCGACGGCGCGTGACCAAACCGGGCCGTTCTTCGCCATCGACGATCCGGCCCGGCTCGCCGCCCTGGCAGAGCGGTTGGGCGGGGGCGTCACGGTCGAAGAGATCGCCGCTCCCGCAGAGGCGGCGACTGTCTTCGCCCACGCCTTGCCCGTTCTGGCCGAACCGCTGGCCGCGCGGGCCGAACCCGGCAAGCCGAATACCGCCAACGCCGGCGCTGTTGTGAATTCGATCGAACGCGCAACCCGGCTGGCACTCGACGGTACCGCCGCTGGCTTGGTCACCAACCCGATCCAGAAATCCGTGCTTTACGCCGCCGGTTTCGAACATCCGGGGCATACAGAGTTCGTCGCGAAGCTGTGCGGCGATTTCGAGCCGGTGATGATGCTTGCCTGCGAGGCATTACGCGCCGTCCCCGTCACCGTCCACGTCAGCCTGCGCGACGCGGTCGATAGCCTGACCACGGAAACCATCGTCACCAAGGGCCGCATCACCGCCGCCGCCCTCAAACGGGATTTCGGCATTGCGCGGCCACGCCTGGCCGTCGCCGGGTTGAACCCGCACGGCGGTGAAGACGGCACCTTGGGGACCGAGGACCGGGATATCGTCGCCCCCGCCGTCGCGATCCTCCAAAGTGAAGGGATCGATGCTTTCGGTCCAGCCCCGCCCGACACCTTGTTCAGCCCGCGCGCCCGCCGGGGGTATGACGCCGCGCTCTGCATGCTCCATGACCAGGCGCTGATCCCGGCGAAGACGCTCGCCTTTCATGATGCGGTGAATGTGACCCTCGGCCTGCCGATCATCCGCACCTCGCCCGATCACGGCACGGCGCTCGACATCGCCGGCAAGGGGGTCGCCCGGGCGGACAGTCTTGTCGCCGCCATCGAAATGGCCGCCGGCATGGCGGCGCGCCGGAAATGAGCGAGACGCTTCCCCCGTTGCGCGAGGTCATCGACCGCTACGGTCTCGGCGCAAAAAAATCGCTGGGACAACATTTCCTGCTCGATCTCAATATGACGCGGAAGATTGCGCGCGCGGCCTCGGTGAACGAAAACGATCAAGTTCTGGAAATCGGGCCGGGACCGGGCGGCCTCACCCGCGCGCT
>NZRL01000031.1 GCA_002696205.1 Rhodospirillaceae bacterium
CGCGTCGTCCTTGGGCATCGGCGCGGGGGCGGGCGGCGGCGCGGCTTCAAGCGGCGCGGGCGCTTCGGCGGCGGGTTTCGGTTTGGGCGCGGGGGCCGATGGTTTCGGCGGCTCCGGCGCCTTCATTGCAGTTTTCGGGGCCGTCGACGCGCTGCTGGTGGGCTTGCGAAGCGACGGCGCCGGTTCGGCGCGGGTTACCCGCAGCTTCGGCAGGGGGCCGGAAGAGGTGGACGGAGTGACGAACAACTGCGAGCGCGGCCGGTTGGGCCCGGGGACGCGCAAGGCGCCTGAATACGCCGAAGGCGGTGCGGAATCCATGGGCGAGATAACCGTCTGACCATATCCGCCGCCGGGAATGGCACCGAGGTCAATGGTCACGGCCCCATCGACAAAATCGTTCATCTGGGCCTCGACCGGTGTCGCCGCCAGCGCCAAGGGCACCAGGGCGGCCATCATCATTCCGGCCAAATGTCGTGAGGACGTCATCGGAAGGTTTCTCCCCAATTTCCCAGTTCCCTTTATTCCCTGTACTCGCTGTCCGGCCCGCCGCCGCGATCCGGCGCTTTCCGCCCCGGTTGCCGGCGTAACGAGTGACGCCTTGGGTATCGTGCCGATTGAGCCCCTCCCGCGCGCCGCGCCGCCGAATGCGGCGGTTGCGGTCCGGCCCGGGCGTCGGTCAACGGCGGAAACCAAGGCATTCACATTAACCAACGTCAGTGGGCTGGACAACCGTAAAGCCCTTACAAAAAACCAAGAAATTATGACGCAATCGCGGCGCCGCGGGGCCTTTGTCAGGGCAAACGCCGAGGTGTCGAGGCAGGCGGCTTTCCGGCCGTCGGTGAGGGAAGGGGGCCGTCAGCCGGCCTTGGCGGCGCGCAGGGTTTTCAGCAAGGCCTGATGCATGGCGTCGTTGCCGGCGGCGACGTCGCCCCGGGACAGCATGTCGCGCCCACCCGCCAGGTCCGAAACGAACCCGCCCGCTTCGGTGACCAGCAGCATACCCGCCGCCATGTCCCAGGGCTGGAGATTCTGTTCCCAGAAACCTTCGTAACGTCCCGCGGCGACCCAGGCCAAATCCAGCGACGCGGCGCCGAAGCGCCGGACTCCGGCGGAAACGGCCATGACCGAGCTCAACTGGCTGATGAACAGCTCGTGATTCTCGCGCCCGAGGAAGGGAATACCCGTGGAAAACAGAGATTGCGCCATGTCACGGCGGGCCGAGACGCGCATCCGCCGGCCGCCCAGGAAAGCTCCCTGGCCCTTTTCGGCGGCGAACATTTCGTCCGTCACCGGATTGTAGACCACCGCGGCGAAGATCTGGCCGTCCCGTTCAAGGGCGATGGAAATCGCGAACTGGGGAATGCCGTGCAGGAAGTTGGTCGTGCCGTCCAGCGGGTCGATGATCCAGCGGTTGGAGGTGTCGGAGCCCTCGATCTCGCCGCGTTCCTCCATCAGGAAGCCGTACTTGGGTCGCGCCTTCTGCAATTCCTCGAACAGAACGGCTTCGGCCTTCTTGTCGGCGGTCGAGACGAAGTCCGCCGGGCCTTTTTTCGATACCTGAAGGTGTTCGACCTCGCCGAAGTCGCGGGTCAGGCCGCGCGCCGCCTTCTGGGCGGCGGAAGTCATGACGTTGATAAGCGGCGTGCGCAGCATTGGCGGGCCTTGTCTTGTAAGCGTTGGGGAGCAGGCGGGAAGGGCGAAGCCGAAGCTTAGTCCTTGGCGCGCTCCACGTAGGAACCTTCGGCGGGGTTGATGACGACCCGGGTGCCGGTCTCGATATGCGGCGGGACGCTGGTCCGCACGCCGTTGTCGAGCATGGCGGGCTTGTAGCTGGACGCCGCCGTCTGGCCCTTTACCACGGCTTCCGTTTCGACGACCGTCAGGGTCACGCGGTCGGGAAGCTGGACGCCGATGGGATCGCCTTCGTGGCTTTCGATGATCACTTCCATGCCGTCCTGAAGATAGGGCGTCTGATCCTCGCCGATCTGATCGCCGTTGAGCATCACCTGTTCGTAGGTTTCGTTGTCCATGAAGGTGTACATGTCGCCGTCGGCGAACAGGAATTGGAAGTTCTTCTGCTCCAGGGTCGCGCGTTCGACTTTTTCCGACGACCGGAAACGTTCGTTCAGCTTCGTGCCGTCGCGCAGTTCGCGCAATTCCACCTGAAGATAGGCGCCGCCCTTGCCGGGCTGCGTATGGGCGGTTTTGACCGCGCGCCACAGGCGCCCCTGATGTTCGATGACCATGCCCGGTCGAATGGCGTTGCCGTCGATTTTCATATTCGTTCGCCTGTCTGAAATAAAACCTTGGGGGGTGAAAGCGGCGCGGTTCTAGCAGGTTGCCCCGCCCCTGGCAACGGGGCAGTCGGCGGCTCAGCCCCGCGGCGTTTCGGCAATTACGGTGTTAAAGGCCTCGACTGCGGCGGCCGGGCCGCCCGGGTATTGCCAGATACCGGAAACCACGGCCAAGAAGTCTGCCCCGGCGGCGACCAGCGGCGCGCAGTTTTCGACCGTGATGCCGCCGATGGCGACGCAGGGCACGACGAACAATTCGCTCCACCATTGCAGGACTGCGACGTCGGCCTGATGGCTCGCCTGCTTGGTTCCCGTCGGAAAGAACGCACCGAAGGCGACGTAATCGGCGCCGGCTTCGCCGGCCTCCATCGCCAGGTGACGGGAATCGTGGCAGGTCACGCCGACGGCGCGGCTTTCGCCGACGATCTTGCGGGCGTCTTTGTAGGTCGTGTCGCCCTGACCGACATGAACGCCGTCGCAATCCATTTCGACCGCCAGGTCCGGCCGGTCGTTCATGATCAGCGGCACGCCCCGGTCGTGACAGACCGGCAGCAGGATTTCGGCGGCGCGGCGGATCAGGTCGTCCGCCGCCGGGGTGCCGTCGGCCGATTTCAGGCGCAACTGCACGGCCCCCACGGGCCCGGCGTCCAACGCCGCCGCCAGATCGTCCTTGAACACGGTCGGGTCGAAGGCCGGCGGGGTGATGGGATAGAGAAGGCAGGGATCGTCGGCGTCGTCAGCCATCATGTGTTCCTTCCAGCAACCAGTCGGCCAGTTTTTCGTCCGTCGGTTCCTGGGCCATGTCCAGGGCCTGCGACGGCGGGGGCATTGTCGCCGCCCCCGATTGACGGGCCATGTCGGCGATCTTTTCCAGGACGTCCGGGGCCGCCGTCAATGAAATCGCTTCGACGCCGTGGCGCAGGGCGGCAAGGGCGGTTCCGGCCTCGTCCCCGCAATCCAGACAGGAGTCCGCTTGGGCCGCCGGATGGCGCGCGCGCGCCTGGTCGATCATGGATTTAAAAACCGCCGGACCCAGATAGGTCCCGGCGGCGGGGGGGCTGCAAAGCCGGACCGGGCGGCCCGTACGTTCGGCGGCGGCCAGAACGCGCATCGCGTGATCCAGGTCGTGAACGATGACGGCGGCCGGATGCGCGATCACGGCCGCCGTCGTGTTCATTTCAGGCTTAGCTGGCGCCGTGCATGGCCAGCGCGGTGTCCGGCATGCGGTTGGAGAAGCCCCATTCGTTGTCGTACCAGGACAGCACGCGGACGAAGTTGCCGTCGATCACCTGGGTCTGGGAGGCGTCGAAGGTCGAGCTGGCCGGGTTGTGGTTGAAGTCGATGGAAACCAGCGGCTTCGTGTTGTAGCCCAGCACGCCCTTGAGGCGGCCGTTGGCGGCTTCTTCCATGGCGGCGTTGATTTCTTCCGCCGTGGTCGACTTCGACGCGGTGAAGGTCAGGTCGATCAGGGACACGTTCGGGGTCGGCACGCGGATGGCGGTGCCGTCCAGCTTGCCCTGCAGTTCCGGCAGGACCAGACCGACGGCCTTGGCCGCACCGGTCGAGGTCGGGATCATCGACACGCCGCAGGCCCGCGCCCGGCGCGGATCGGAGTGCAGGGTATCCAGCGGACGCTGATCGCCGGTGTAGGCGTGGATCGTCGTCATGTAGCCCTTTTCGATGCCGACCAGCTTGTGCAGCACGTCGGCGACGGGGGCCAGGCAGTTGGTCGTGCAGGACGCGTTGGAGACGACCGTGTGGCCGGCTTCCAGCTTGTCATGGTTGACGCCGTAGACGACGGTCAGGTCGACGCCCGAGGCCGGGGCCGAGACCAGCACCTTGGAGGCGCCGGCGTCCAGGTGCTTGCCGGCGCTTTCGCGGTCGGTGAACAGGCCCGTGCATTCCAGGGCGATATCGACACCCAGTTCCTTCCACGGAAGGTCGGCGGGATTGCGTTCGGCGGTCACCTTGATCGGCGCGGCGCCGACGTTCATGACGTCGCCGTTGACGGCCACGTCCATGTCCAGCACGCCGTGCGTCGAATCATACTGCAGCAGATGGGCGTTCATTTCCGGCGAACCCAGGTCGTTGATCGCGACCACTTCGACGTCGTTACGCCGAGATTCCAAAATGCCCCGAAGAACCAGGCGACCAATCCGCCCGAAACCATTGATCGCAACCCGAACCGCCATGAATTCCTCCGATAAAGTAGTGGGATATTTCCCGAATGTTTCCTGCGTCGTGGGCGTTCTGTGGAACGTCCCGTTTCGGGCGATCCTATAGGCTACCGGAGCCTTTCTGTAAACCCGAACCGGCCCGGTTCGGGCGCGGATGTCCGGGCTTTCCTCCGGTGCAATTGATGTAATGGTTGAACTCCTATGGATAGACTCCTATTCTCCATTCGATTTTTGCCTTCTGAATAATCAAAAGACAAATCTAAGACAGACGTGGGGCCGGGGGCGAGGCGTGGCGGCAATTACCAAACCATCAAGAGTGGACCGGGCGGTCGAACGGTTGGACCGCGCCTTGACGCGTCTCGAGGCGGCGGCGAACTCGGTCGGACCGGCCAGCGGCGCTTCGGCCGGCGATGACGGGGCCGATGCGGAATTGCGCGCGGAAAATAACCGTCTCAAGGCCCAGAACGACGAAGTCAAAGGCCGTCTCGATGGCGCCATCGAGCGGCTTGAAAAAGTCCTCGGCGGCTGAACGGAACGCGCAGGGTCATGGCTCACGTCACGGTTTCCATCAACGGTCGGCAGTATCAGGTCGCCTGCGACGACGGGCAGGAGGCGCACCTCTCGCGCCTCGGCAAATACGTCGACAACCGGGTTCAGGAACTGGTCGCCGCTGTCGGGCAGGCCGGGGATGCGCGCCTGTTGGTGATGGTCAGCTTGCTGCTGGCCGATGAATTGTCCGACGCCTATTCGGAATTGGACACCATCAGCCGCAAGAGCGAAGGCGTCGCCCGGATCATCGAATCCGAGGAGAAAATCAGCACCAAACTGGAAAGTTTGGCCGAACGCATCGAGGGCATTGCCGCGGGGCTCGAAGGAGCATAAGTTCCCTTCAGGCGGAGCGCTGCGGAGTGCGTTAGGCTCAATATCCCTGGGGCGATGCGACCTCCTAGGGAGCTGTCCCTGCCGGGCACCACGGGTTCGTCCCGAGGGCTCGGTATTACGGCGCCCACCTGCACTGCAGGCCACGGAGGATATTTAGTACGCCGACGGCTACTGCGGCACCGCCGACTTCTCTTCTTTCTGTTCTCCTGCGTCCTACGCCACGCATTGTTGTTTGAATTGCCTATGACTGGCCCGGCTCGTCCGGGAACGTGACATGGAATCCCCGTCCGAAGATCTAACCGAACGGAAACGCAGCCTGCGCAAGGCGGCAGCGGATCGTCGTGCGCGACTGCATGCCGATTTGGCGCCGGGGGCGGCCGA
The DNA here is from genome assembly GCA_002696205.1 of Rhodospirillaceae bacterium. Taxonomy (GTDB): domain Bacteria; phylum Pseudomonadota; class Alphaproteobacteria; order Rhodospirillales; family Casp-alpha2; genus UBA1479. The sequence continues at coordinate 5,735 of NZRL01000031.1, forward strand.
GGCCCTGTCGCGCAACGTTGTGGCCCTGGCCGGCGGTCTGCCGCCGGGCGTGGTCTCCGGCTATCTCGCCATGGGAGATGAGATGGATGTGATGCCGGCGTTGCTGGCGCTATCCGACATCGGATGGCGTGCGGCCCTGCCGGTGGTCGCGGCGAAGGCGCAGCCGTTGACCTTTCGCGGTTGGGCGCCCGGCGAAGCCTTGGAGGACGGCGTGTTCGGCACCCGCCATCCGGCGGCGGAGGCCGACGAGGTTCGCCCGGCGCTGCTGCTGGTACCGTTTCTGGCCTTCGACCGGGCGGGATATCGTCTCGGATGGGGCGGTGGTTTCTACGACCGGACCTTGGCCCAGCTGCGCGCCGACGGCCGTCCGGTGGTCGCCGCCGGGGTCGGCTACGCCGGGCAGGAAGTTGACGCCGTGCCCCGGGCAAGCTACGACGCAGCCCTCGATTGGGTCGTTACCGAAGACGACATCATCAAAATCGCGCCCTGACGGTCCGTCCAGTTGATTGTTGAGTACAGGGTTTTCGCATGAAGATTCTCATCGTCGGCGATGTCGTCGGACGCAGCGGACGCAAGGCCGTGGCCGAGCACCTGCCCGGCTTGCGCGAGAAGCTCGGATTGGATTTCGTGATCGTCAACGGCGAGAACGCGGCCCATGGCTTTGGCATCACCGAAAGCATCTGCAAGGATCTCTACGACCAGGGGGCCGATGTCATCACGACCGGCAACCACGTCTGGGACCAGCGCGAGATCATGAACTACATCGACGGCGACGACCGCCTGCTGCGCCCGTTGAACTTCCCGGACGGCACGCCCGGCAAGGGCGCCGGCGTGTTCGAGACCAAGGACGGCCGCCGGGTGATGGTGGTCCACGCCATGTGCCGCCTGTTCATGGACCCGCTGGACGATCCCTTCGCCGGGGTCGATGAGGCGCTGCAGAATCACCGGCTCGGCGCCGGCGACGGATCGGGCAGCCTCGATGCGATCCTGGTCGACCTGCACGGCGAGGCCTCTTCGGAGAAAATGGCGATGGCCCATTTCCTGGACGGGCGAATCTCGGCCCTGGTCGGCACCCACACCCATGTGCCGACCGCCGACGCCCAGGTACTGACCGGCGGCACCGCCTATCAGACGGATCTCGGCATGACCGGCGATTACGATTCGGTCATCGGCATGCAGAAGGAAAATGCCACGGCGCGGTTCACCACCAAACTGCCGCAGGGGAGGCTGGAGCCCGCCGAGGGCGAAGCCACGCTTTGCGCCATGTATCTGGAAACGGACGACGCCACGGGTCTCGCCGTTCGCGCCGAGCCGGTGCGCCTGGGCGGCCGCTTGGCACCCGCCCTTCCGGTATAGGGAGCGCGCCCGAAACCGACTTATTCATCCACCACCCAATTGCTCGGGCCCGCGGCCTTTTCCCGGCGACGAATTCTTGCCATATTGCGAGCCTATCTTCGCAGCCGGTGAAGCTCGCACCGGTCCCTTCATTTGGGTATAATCCCGACGAATCACCACGACATATAGGGGGTTCCCGCCGAATGGCTGGTCATTCCAAATTTAAGAACATCATGCACCGCAAAGGGCGCCAGGACGCCAAGCGGGCGAAAGTCTTTGCCAAACTGGGCCGCGAGCTGTCGGTCGCCGCGAAAGCCGGCCCGGATCCGGCCTTCAACCCGGCGCTGCGCCTGGCCGTCGCCAACGCCAAGGCCCAGAACATGCCCAACGACGTCATCAAGCGGGCGATCGACAAGGCCCAGGGCGGCGATGCCGATACCTATGAAGAGGTCCGCTATGAAGGCTATGGCCCGGGCGGCGTCGCGGTGATCGTCGAAGCCTTGACCGACAACCGCAACCGGACGGCGTCCGAAGTCCGCGCCGCGTTCTCCAAGAACGGCGGCAACCTGGGCGAGACAGGCAGCGTCGCTTTCATGTTCGAACGGGTCGGCCAGATTTCCTATCCGGCGGGCGCGGCGGAGGCCGAGGCGATGTTCGAAGGGGCGCTGGAGGCGGGCGCCGAGGACGTCGAATCCGACGACGAAACGCATACCGTCACCTGCCAGCCCGACGACTTCGCCTCCGTGCGCGATGCGCTGGAGCAGAAGTTCGGCGATCCCGAGGAAGCGCGCCTGGATTGGAAGCCGCAGAACTCCATCGCCGTCGATGAAGGCACGGCCGAGACCCTGTTCAAGCTGATCGACGCCTTGGAAGATAACGACGACGTGCAGCGTGTGTCGGCCAACTTCGATGTCGACGACGAGGTCATGGAAAGGCTGAGCGCTTGATCCCAACGCCGGGCGGCCCGCATAAGATGTCAGGAACGGAATGGAGCAGGCATGCGGCTGATCGGGTTTGATCCCGGGTTGAAGAACACCGGTTGGGGCGTCATCGAGCACGCCGGCACCCGGCTTCGCTATGTCGCGGACGGCGTTGTTTCGTCCGACCCCAAGGCCGATCTGGCGACCCGCCTGGTGCAGCTGCATGACGGCCTGGTCGAGGTCATCCGCGACATGGCGCCGGCCGAGGCGGCGGTCGAGGAAACCTTCGTCAACACCAACCCGACGACGACGCTGAAGCTCGGCCAGGCCCGCGGCATTTCCATGCTGGTCCCGGCCCTGGCGGGGATTCCCGTCTTCGAATACACGCCCAACCTGGTGAAGAAGACCGTCGTCGGCACCGGCCACGCGGCCAAGGAACAGGTGCAGATGATGATCCGCACTTTGCTGCCCGGAACGAATTTTAAATCCGCCGACAGCGCCGATGCGCTGGCCGTCGCGATCTGCCACGCACATCACCGCACGGCGCCCGGCGCCGCCGCCGGACCCGCCATCGCCGGAGTTGCCCGATGATCGCCCGCCTGAAAGGCCGGATCGAGGCCGTCGGTACGGACACGGCGGTGATCGACGTGAACGGCGTCGGCTATCTGGTCCATGCCTCGTCCCGGACGCTGGGCATGTTGGTTCCGGGCGAGGCGGTGTCGCTGTTCATCGAAACGCACGTCCGCGAGGACCACATCAATCTCTACGGTTTCCTGGGTGCCGACGAACAGGATTGGTTCCAGCTTTTGACCACGGTGCAGGGTGTCGGTGCCAAGGTGGCGCTGGCCATGCTTTCTGCCCTGACCGGCGACATGCTGATGCAGGCGATTGCGTCGGGCGACAAGGCGGCGGTCTGCCGCGCGCCGGGCGTCGGGCCCAAGCTGGCGCAGCGCATTCTCAACGAATTGAAGGACAAGGTCGGCGCCATGGCGCTCGGCCCGGCGGCCGCCGGAGCGGGCAAGGCCGGCGTGGCGGCGTCCCCGGACGCGGCGCCCGCTGCGGGCGGCGATGCGGCGGGAGACCTGCTGCGCGACGCGGCCTCGGCTCTGGTCAACCTGGGCTATTCGCCGTCGGAAGCGCTTGCCGCCGTCAGCCGCGCCGCCCAGGCGTCCGAGGAAAGCCTGACCCTGGAAGCCTTGATCCGCGCCGGACTGGCCGAACTGGCGCCCGCTGAAAACCGGCGGGGGGCCTGAGCCGCATGGCCGAGGAACGCATGATCCAGCCGGAGGTGGTCGCGGACGATTTCGCCGCCGACCCGGGCCTGCGCCCGCAGGTTCTGGGCGATTTCGTCGGCCAGGATCAGGCGCGGGAAAACCTGAAGGTCTTCATCGACGCCGCGCGCGGCCGGTCGGAAGCCATGGACCATGTCCTGTTCTTCGGACCGCCCGGCCTGGGCAAGACGACCTTGGCGCAGATCGTCGCCCGCGAATTGGGCGTCGGCTTCCGCGCGACCTCGGGTCCGGTCGTGGCCAAGGCGGGCGACCTGGCAGCGATCCTGACCAACCTGCAGCCGCGGGACGTCCTGTTCATTGACGAAATCCACCGCCTTAATCCGGTCGTCGAGGAAATCCTCTATCCGGCGATGGAGGATTTTCAGCTCGACCTGATCATCGGCGAGGGACCGGCGGCGCGGTCCGTGCGGATCGACCTGCCGCCCTTTACCCTGGTGGGGGCGACCACGCGTTCGGGCCTGATCACGACGCCGCTGCGCGACCGTTTCGGCATTCCCGTGCGGCTCAACTTCTATTCGCCGGAAGACCTGGAAGGCATCGTGCGGCGGGGGGCCAAGCTGCTCGACCTGGACCTGACGCCCGAGGGGGCCTTGGAAATCGCCCGCCGGTCGCGCGGCACGCCGCGCGTCGCCGGCAGGCTGCTGCGCCGGGTCCGTGATTTCGCTTCGGTCGACGGCTCCGGTTCGGTCGATGCCAAGGTCGCCGACGCGGCGCTGACTCGCCTGGAGGTCGACAAGGCGGGCCTCGACGCCATGGACCGGCGCTACCTGACCTGCATCTGCCAGGTCTACGGCGGCGGGCCGGTGGGCGTGGATACGCTGGCCGCCGCCTTGTCGGAACAGCGCGACACCATCGAGGAAGTGATCGAGCCCTATCTGATCCAGCAGGGCCTTCTGATGCGCA